>NZ_JBVJHP010000001.1:783354-1025026 GCF_055586745.1 Nonomuraea sp. NPDC049378 | reverse complement strand
TCCCGGTAGACGACCGGGTTGATAGGCCGGGTGTGGAAGCACGGTAACGTGTGGAGCTGACCGGTACTAATAGGCCGAGGACTTGACCACAAAGCATACTTTTCTAGTTTTTGCTCGCGTCCACTAGGCAATTCTGAGGCAGCAAACGGTGGTTTGTTGTTTCGTGGGGTTACGGCGGTTATGGCGGGAAGGAAACACCCGGTTACATTCCGAACCCGGAAGTTAAGCTTCTCTGCGCCGATGGTACTGCACTCGGGAGGGTGTGGGAGAGTAGGTCACCGCCGGACAATCTTTGTGGAGGGGGTTCCGACGCTGAGCGCGTCGGGACCCCCTCTTTTTGTGTTGGGCCACCTCCGCGGCCAGGCCGCGCCGAAGGCGCTTTTTGAACGCTCAAACGCTCAACTGGTAGTCCGGTGGGGCGACGCCTTGAGTGGCATCTGCGGCATCCGCGACGGATAAGGGACCCGGGCGTGGTGGCGCGGGTCCCTTACGGCTGGTTCCGGGCGTTACTTGGGCAGGACCAGGAGAGCGTCGCCGATGCCGCGTTCAGAGCCGTCAGAGGGCCGGTTGACGACCTTGTTGTCGACCACCATCGCCGTCGATCCGCCCCCGTCCAGGTTGATGGCCTGCTTGGCGCCGAGCCAGCGCATGAACTGGGCTGCCTCCACGAAGTTCGCGCCGACGGTCACTCCGGGCTGCCGGCCGTCGATGGCGGCCAGGATGAGGCTGCCGTTCCTGGTGGTGCCGAGGAGCGTGCGCGGGTGGCGGCGGAGGATCATGTTCATCGAGTCATGGCCGTCACGCTTGGCGGTGATCCTGACCTCGCCGTTGCGCACCAGCCCGACGCCGCCCGCGATGACGTTCAGCTCGGGGGTCAGCTTGAGTGCCTTGTCGGTGCGCAGGTCGACGACCTTGGTGTCGATCTTCACCTTCCAGCCCCGCCAGGCATGCTCGTCGAGCCAGTCGGCGCCCACGCCGTTGCCGTGCAGCACCCGCATGCCCTTGGTGATCTTTTTGCCGGAGGCACGCAGGCCGACGACCACGCCGTCGGCGTCGATCACGGCGTCGGTGCCGCCGGTGGGGGTCTTGGCGCCGTACTCCTCCGTGTAGAGGATCAGCTCGTCGGTGGCGGCGGCCCGGTTGACGCCGTTGACCTCGCTCTGCTCGCCGTCCTGCGAGATCGCGGTCACGGTCGTCCTCAGCTCGGTGATCCTGGCGGACCTGCCTCTGAGCACCACGGCCGAGCGGCCGGGGACGGCCTCGCTCAGGAGCTTGCCGTTCACCACGGACGCGCCGACGGGCTCGCCGCGCAGCGCCTTGGCGGTGTGGATGTTGAAGAAGCCGCCGTTGACGCCGACCAGCGCCTTGGCTGCCTTGGCCATCGACGAGACGGTTTCGCGCTTGGCCACGCTCTTGCCGAGCGAGGCCACGTACGAGCCGCGGAAGGTCTTCCTGTCGATCATGACGACTTTGACGTTCCAGGGGCCCGTGGTCTTGAGGCCGTCGTCGCCGAGGTAGTCGACCTTGACCTTCAGGTCGGCCTTCTTGAGTCGCTTGGCGGTCTTCTCGGCCTTCTTCTTGTCCTTGAAGGACCAGAGGCCGACCCGCACCATGTACACGGTCTGCGAGGGGGCGTCGGCGACGCCGGGCCTGATCACCTTCTGCAGGCTGGGGGTTTCTCCGGTGGCCTCCACCTCGGCCGCCTTGGCCTCGGCGGTCGGGAGGGTCCCGTAGTCGCGGCCTGACGGCATCAGCACGGTCACGGTGTAACCGTCGGTCGACGTGCCCGCCCGCACGTCGTACAGGTCGATGCCCTGTGCCACGGTCGTCGTCTTCTTGGTCGCCGCGGGCCGGGTGCCCAGCGGGAACTTGGCCGACGGAAACCTGACCGACGCCTGCTCGGCCGCGACGGACACGACCGGCAGCGTGGTGAGGGTGAGTGCCGCGGCTATGGCCAGGCCGCCGGCAAGGGTGCGTCGAGACATGAATTCTCCAGAGGGCGGTAAAAGGACCGCACCATCCTGACGAGATCAAGGTCTCTAAGGGAGGCGAACACGCGAAAGAAGTGGAGAGGTTACGAGATCGACACCATCAGTGGATACAATTCGGATATGACACAGAGCGGCATGTGGTGGTGGCCCGTAGACGGCCACTGATTCCCCATGTCCGGGCCGTCTCGAGACGGCCCGGTTAACGTGCGGGTTCTCTCCGGGACGGCATAAATCCCAAAGGAGAGACACCATGAAAGACGTCGTGCTCACGGGTGACCGTCCGACGGGGCCGCTGCACCTGGGCCACTATTTCGGTTCGCTGGCCAATCGCGTCCGGCTGCAGGACGTTCATCCCATGTACGTCCTGATCGCCGACTATCAGGTGATCACCGACCGCGACCTGCCCGGCCGGATCCAGCGGAACATCACCGAGCTGCTGCTCGACTACCTGGCGGTCGGGCTCGACCCGGCCAAGGTCACGATCTTCCGGCACAGCGCGGTCCCCGAGCTGAACCAGTTGCTGCTGCCGTTCCTCAGCCTGGTTTCGGTGGCGGAGCTGCAGCGCAACCCCACGGTGAAGGACGAGATCGCGCACAGCTCCCAGCGGGCGGTCAGCGGCCTGATGTTCACCTATCCGGTGCACCAGGCGGCCGACATCCTGTTCTGCAAGGGCACGTTGGTGCCCGTCGGCAAGGACCAGCTTCCGCACGTGGAGATGACGCGGCTGGTGGCGCGCCGCTTCAACGAGCGGTACGGCGAGGTGTTCCCCCTGCCCGAGGCCATGATGGGGGAGCATCCGCTGCTGAGAGGCCTCGACGGCGGCAAGATGAGCAAGAGCCGGGGCAACGCGATCACCCTGTCGGCCACCGAGGACGAGACGGCCGCTCTCATCCGCAAGGCCCGCACCGACTCCGACAGGCTGATCACGTTCGACGAGACGCACCGCCCCGAGGTGGCCAATCTGCTCACGCTGGCGGCTCTCTGCCTGGGCCGGTCACCGCAGGACGTCGCGGAGGAGATCGGGTACGGTGGCGCCGCCGCGCTCAAACGCCTGGTGACGGAGGCGGTCAACGAGTTCCTGCGCCCGATCAGGAAGCGCAGGAAGGAGCACTCGGAGCAGGACGTGCGGCAGATCCTGGCCGACGGTGACGAGCGGGCGCGCGAACGGGCGGTCGTCACCCTCGACGAGGTGCGGGCCGCGATGGGGTTCTAGCGACGTGGAGCGATGCCGCCCTCGACGGCGATCGTGGCGCGGCCCGACAGCACCGCGAAGATCTTGTCGGTCTCCACGTCCGTCACCACGCCGGGTGTGATCTCCCAGATGCCGTGGCCCCCGCCGAGCTCCAGTGAGGAGGCGGCGGGCGCGCCCGCCACGATCCGGCCGGGATCGAGCTCGTCCGGGGCCAGGCGCACGTCGTGGACGGGCACCGAGAAGGCTCCCGCGGTGGCGAGCATGCGGCCGAGATCGGCCAGATCGGGCATCAGCACATCAGACATATCGCCCATTCCAGCGCATCGGGAGGCTCACCGGCTCTCCCGGCGGAAGGACTCCAGGGCCAGCAGGGCCACATGGAGGGAAAGGCAGGACTCGACGTCGTCCAGATCGGTGTCCAGGATGCGTTCGAGGCGGCGCAGGCGGTCGTAGAAGGCGGGCCTGGACAGATGGGCCTTCTGTGCGGCGACCGCCTTGTTCCTGCCCGCGTCGAGATAGATGCGCAGGATGCGGGTGAGATCGCCGCCCCGCTGAGCGTCGTGGGCCAGCAGCGGGCCCAGCTCCCGCTCTGCGAAGGTCTGCAGCCTCGCGTCGTCGCGCAGCAGGTGGAGCAGGCCGCGCAGGCGCAGGTCGGGCAGCCGGTAGAAGGCTCGGCCGTCCGGCTGGCGGACCGCCACGTCGGCCACCTGCTCGGCTTCGAGAAAGCTGCGGCGTACGTCCCTGATGGACTCCACCAGCGAGCCCGCCGCCAGCACGAACGCCGAGCCGGGCCGCCACAGCCCGCGCAGCCGGTCGGCCAGCGCGGTCAGCGCCGCCTCGGCCTCGGCGCGCGGCGGCAGCGGCATCAGAACCCCGACGCGCTCCTGGTCGAGCGCTCCCACGAGGGCGGGCAGGCGCGCGTCGCGGCAGGCGGCGGCGGTCGCCTCGGCCAGCTCGCCGAGCAGCGCCTGGCCGTCCAGAGCCTGGTCCACCGGGTCGGTCGGCCTGATGACCACGCTGACCAGCTTGCGCCCGGTGAGCGGCACGCCGACCGCGCGGGCGCGGGCGGCGGCCTCCTCGGGATCGGCGTAGGCGTGGGTGAGGATGCCGGTGATGATCGTGCCATGCGCCTGGCGTTCGAGCGACTCCTGGTGGCGCTCCAGCAGGCGGCCCAGGGCGAGCGTGGTGGCGGCGCGCTCGGCCAGCACCATGTCGCGCGGGCTCGGCGAGGAGTCGCAGATGAGGATCAGCCGCCCCCAGTCCTGCCCGCGCGCGCCGACCGTGGTGACCAGCCATCCCGAGGCGGCGTCGTACGCGGTGCGTTCGGCCGGGGCCACCGCCCTGGACCGGCTCTCCCACCCCGCCAGCAGGGCGCCCGTGTCGCGGCCGGCGGACTCGCAGGCCAGCACCTGGTGGGCGAGGTTCTCCAGCAGCACGGGCCGGCCGGACAGCCTGGCCACCTGGGCCAGCACCTCGGCGGGCGAGGCGCCTTCGACCGACAGCTCGGTGAAGACCTCGTG
Source organism: Nonomuraea sp. NPDC049378 (assembly GCF_055586745.1). Lineage (NCBI taxonomy): Bacteria > Bacillati > Actinomycetota > Actinomycetes > Streptosporangiales > Streptosporangiaceae > Nonomuraea > Nonomuraea sp. NPDC049378. Next base: position 1,020,323 of record NZ_JBVJHP010000001.1, on the reverse strand, counting down.
CAGCTGCTCGGAGGCTCGCAGCTCCTCCAGCTGGATGTCGATGATCCGGGCGTGCACGGACTCGGTGATCTGGACGAACGGCGTCTCGCGGGTCAGCACGACGACCGGCAGGCCGTGCTCCTCGGCGGTTTTGACCACGGCGCGGGGCAACTCGCGGACGAACTTGCGGCCCAGCTCCACGATCAGGCCCGAGGCGCCCACAGAGGAGAGCTCGCCGATGTAGTCGGCGAGCTTCTCCGGGTCGTCGGGGAGCGCGACGCCCGTGGTGAGGACGAGCTCCCCGCCGCGCAGGAGATGAGCGATGTCGGCGATCTCACCGACGTGCACCCACCGCACCTTGGTGTCGAGCCGGTCGGCGCCCGCGACCACGCGCGGGTTGCCCCGGCGCACGGTCTCCAGGGCGAGGACGTCGGCGATGGTGGGCAACACGGGGCAGAGCCTAGCTGATCAGCCTGTAAGAACGGGTAAAGGGGGATTTACACTGTGAGTTCTTGTCATGGCGTCAGGTCCTCCTCGCGGAACTCGTGGCGAGGCTGGCGTACCCGCAGCTCAACCCGCCGGATCTTGCCGGAGATGGTCTTCGGCAGCTCGTCGAACTCCAGCCGCCGCACCCGCTTGAACGGCGCCAGCTCCCGGCGGCAGTGCTCGAAGATCGCCCGTGCGGTCGTCTCGTCCGGTTCGAAACCGGGCGCGAGCGTCACGTAGGCCTTCGGCACGGCCAGCCGCACCGGGTCGGGGGCGGGGACCACGGCGGCCTCCGCCACGGCGGCGTGCTCCAGCAGGACGCTCTCCAGCTCGAACGGCGAGATGCGGTAGTCGGAGGCCTTGAAGACATCGTCGGTGCGGCCGACGTAGGTGATGTAGCCGTCCTGGTCGCGGGTGGCGACGTCGCCGGTGTGGTAAAAGCCGTCGCGCATGGCTTCACTGGATCCACCGACATATCCGGACATGAGGCCTAGGGGGCGGCGATCGTCCAGCGGCAGGCAGATCTCACCGTCGTCTCCCTGCTCGCCCGAGACCGGGTCGATGAGCACCACCTCGTAGCCCGGCAGCGGCCGCCCCATCGAGCCAGGCCTGACCGGGTCGTCCGGCGCGTTGCCGATCTGCGCGGTGGTCTCGGTCTGCCCGTAGCCGTCCCTGATGGTGATGCCCCACGCCTTGGCCACCTGGTCGATGATCTCCGGGTTGAGCGGCTCGCCGGCGGCCACGGCCGTGCGCAGCGGCAGCCGCCAGGCCGCGAGGTCCTCCTGGATGAGCATCCGCCACACGGTCGGGGGCGCGCAGAACGTGGTGACCTGCTCGTCCCGCAGCACCTCCAGCAGGGCGCGGGCGGAGAAGCGCTGGTAGTCGTGGATCAGCACGGTGGCGCCGGCGTTCCAGGGGGCGAACACGTTGCTCCACGCGTGCTTGGCCCAGCCCGGGGACGACACGTTGAGGTGCACGTCGCCCGGCCGCAGGCCGATCCAGAACATGGTCGACAGGTGCCCGGCGGGATAGGAGGCGTGCGTGTGCTCGACCAGCTTCGGTTGCGAGGTCGTGCCGGAGGTGAAGTAGAGCAGGAGCGTGTCCTGTGCCCGGGTGGGCCCGTCGGGGACGAAGTGCTCGGGCGCTTCGTACGACTCGTGGTAGGCCAGCCAGGTGTAGGCGTCACCGACGGCGATCTTCGTGTATTCGCCGCCCGTGAACTTGCCCGCGTCGGCCGCGTTGGCGATCACGTGGGCGACGCCGCCGCGCTCGATGCGCTCCGTGATGTCCTTCGCGGTCAGCAGCGTGGTGGCGGGAATGATGACCGCGCCCAGCTTCGTGGCCGCCAGCAGCGACTCCCACAGCTCGGCCTGGTTGCCCAGCATGAGCAGGATCCGGTCGCCGCGCCGCACGCCCTGCTGGTGCAGCCAGTTGGCGACCTGGTTGGAGCGGGCCGACAACTCCGCGAAGGTGTAGGAGGCGCTGCTCGCGCCGACGATCCTCAGCGCGACGGCGCCGGGTGTCTCCGCGGCCAGCACCCCGTCGAACCAGTCGAGCGCCCAGTTGAACTCCGACGGCTCCGGCCAGCGGAAGTCGCGGCGCGCGGTGTCGGGGTCGGAGCCGAGAAGGAAGTCACGGGCGGCGCGGAAATCGCTCATGTCTCGGATCCTGCTACGTCGCCAGCCGCCGCTCAAGGCCGTCGAGCATCGACACGAGCCCGAAGTCGAAACTCATCTCCCGCATCGCCATCGGGTCGTCGTAGTCGTCCATGTTGATGCGCTCCAGCATGTCGGGGTGACCTGCGGCGGCCCTGGCGACCGCGGCGCGCATCTCGTCGGGGTCGTACTGGGCGCCCATCGTGGCGTTCCAGGCGGTCTCGGGGATCGTCATGCCGAACACGTAGGCGGTCAGCGTGGCGTTGGCGAAGTCGATGGCCGGCCCGGTGAACCCGGCCGCCTTGAACATCTTGCGCATGCGGTCGGCGACCTCCATCGCGTGCGGGCCGAGCGCGGGCAGGCGGCCGATGAGGTCGGCCGACCACGGGTGGCGCAGGACCACCTGGCGCATGCCGTGGGCCAGGGCCGAGGCGGAGTCGCGCCAGCCCACCCGGCCGGGATCGGGGACGGTCATCTCACCCCACACCTCGTCGTAGGCCAGCTCCAGCAGCTCGTCCTTGGTGGCGACGTACCAGTAGAGGCTGGTGGCGCCGGCGCTGAGCTTGGCGCCGAGCTTGCGCATGCTCAGCCCGCTGAGCCCCTCCTGGTCGAGCATCTCCACGGCGGCTCTGACGATCTCCTCGCGGCTGCGACCGGGAGTGGTCGCCTTGCGCGGCTCGCGGAGCCATACGGAGGTGAACTGCTTGCCGGTCATGCGCCCATGATAAAAGCACTCGCACACCGTACGAGGTTTGTCGTACGGTGTGCGAGTGAACTCGAACGCTGTACGAGACCCCCGTCGGTGGTGGACTCTCGTCGTCCTGTGCCTCTCGCTGCTGGTGCTGACCGTGGACGGCACCGTGCTCAACCTGGCGATCCCGTCGCTGATCGAGGAACTCGGCGCCACGTACTCCGACATCCAGTGGATCCTGGACGCCTACGTGCTCGTCTTCGCTGGCCTGCTGCTGACCGCGGGCAGCCTGTCCGACCGGTACGGGCGCAGAAGGTTCCTGGTCATCGGCCTGGCCTTCTTCGGCGGGGCGTCGCTGCTCGCGGTGCTGGCCAGCGAGCCGTGGCAGGTGATCGGCGCGCGGGCCCTGATGGGCGTCGGCGGATCGATCCTGATGCCCTCGACGCTGTCCATCCTCATGACCGTCTTCGCCGAGGACGAGCGGCGCAAGGCCATGGCCATCTGGGGCAGCGTCGCCATGCTCGGCGTGATCGCGGGGCCGACGCTGGGCGGCTTCATGCTGGAGCACTACTGGTGGGGCTCGGTCTTCCTGCTGAACATCCCGATCGCGGCGGTGGCCATCATCGCCGCCTACGTCCTGATGCCGGAGACCCGCAGCGGCGGGCGGAAGATCGATCCGGTCGGCGTGGTGCTGTCGATCGCCGGCCTGACCGCGGGCGTCTACGTCATCATCGAACGCGAGTGGAACCCGCTGGTCATCGCCCTCGCCGTGATCGCCCTGGCCGCCTTCGTGTTCTGGGAGCGCCGCTCCGAGCACCCGATGTTGCCGCTGGCGCTGTTCAGGAACCGCAACTTCGGCGGCGCCTCCTTCTCGATCCTGCTCATGTCGTTCGGCGCCGGCGCGGTCATGCTGATGCTGACGCAGTACCTGCAGTTCGTGCTGGGCTACGGCGAACTGCGGGCCGGGCTCGCCATGCTGCCGCAGGCCGCCGCCGCGGTGCTGTTCAACGGGATCGGCGCGGGGCTCGGGAAGAAGGTGAGCAACCGGATGCTGGTCTCGGGCGGTCTGCTCGTCATGGCCGCCGGCTTCGTGGTGATGGCGAGTACCACCGGCTACCTGCCGCTGATGTGCGCCCTCGTGCTGATGGGCGCTGGTGGAGGGCTGGCCGGGCCGTCGGCGTACGCGTCGCTGATGGGGGCGATCCCGCTGGAGCACGCCGGTGTCGGATCGGCGCTCAACGACACCGTCCAGCAGGTGGGCCTCGCCCTGAGCATCGCCGTCCTGGGCAGCGTGCTGGCCGGGGTGTTCACCTCGTCCATGCCCGACGGCGTGCCCGCGGCGGCTCGGGAGTCGGTCGGCGAGGCGTTCAGGCTCGGCATGGTGGAGCCCGCCAGGGAGGCGTTCACCACCGCGATGCACGTCGGGTCGTGGGTGGGGGCCGGGTTCACCGTGGCCGCCGCGCTGCTCGCGTTCACGGTGTTGCGGCCCGCCGCCGGCCCGGCCTCCGACGCCGTCGAGGCACGCGAGCCCGCCGCCGAAGGGGTCTAGCGGAAACGCGACTCCCCGGCGATTTTCGGACAGAAGAGACAGGCCCGCTGGATGTCAGCGGGCCTGGCCTTCGGTGGCGCCGCGGCAGGAATTTCTTCGGCCCCGCCAAAGGAGAAAATCGGACAATATGTACGAACTCAACGCAATGATGCCTTTACATGCGGTTGACTATCATGACTAAACGGGAATACTGGTTTACCCGTTGACCGTCGTTCGACTGAGACCGAGGGTGCCATGTCGCTTGGCCTCGCCCTACCCCAGGCAGAGCCGCACCAGGCACGCAGTCGTGCCGACGTCGCGGAGAGGCGGGGTCCACACCGACATGGTCCATGCCGGACGTCGTGCTGATTCCGCCACGCGCCGCTAGCAGATTCTTCGGCGGTTGACATTTTCCGCCGGCTCTCCTCGACCTCAGGACTTGTCATGCCGCCAGACTCCTTCAGCGTCCCGATAACGCTCATCGCCCTTGGCCTCCTCATCGCCCTCGTGGGTGTCGTGCTCCTCCACCTGCGCGTACGCCGCGATCTCGCCCAGGCCCGCGGGCAGCTCGGTCAGGCCCGGCAGGAACACCGGCACCGGACGCACGAGACCAGCGCCGGCCAGCAGCGGCTGGCCCGGGCGGAGCGCCAGATCCAGGAGAGCGCGGAGCAGCTGCGCGAGGCGCGCGCGCAGCACGAACTCGTGCGCGCCGAGACCGAGCACCTGATCACGAGGCGGATTCCCGCCCTGCTGTCCCACCTGCGTACCCCCCACGTGGTCGTGCCCGGCGTGCAGGAGCCGGCACTCGCCGGCACCGACGTCGACAGGCAGCACAGCGCCCTGCTCGACGCGTTCGCCCGCGGCCTCAGAGAGGAAGGCGAGCGCATCGACGAAGCGGCCCAGGCGGTCATCAGAGGCGCGATGTCCCGCGTGCAGACCCAGGCGCTGCGCGGCCAGGACCTGCTCGCCGGCGTGCAACAGCGCTACAGCGGCGACGAGCACACCGCACTCCTGCGCGAGGTGCTGGGACTGGACATGTTCAACGAACTGATCATCCGTCGCGTGCAGGTGACCGGCATCGCGTGCGGCGCCACGCCCGGCCTGTCGCGTGACGACACGTATCTGGTGGACCTGGTGGTGGGCGCCATCTCCCGGGTGGAGAACTTCGAGCAGCGCATCGAAGGCCCGGCCAACCACCTGCGCCGCCGGATCGGGGTCGCCGCCCGCGCCGCGGAGTCGATCCTGTTCATCACCGCCGAGCTGCTGGCCAACGCGGTCCACCACTCCTACGGCACGCTCAAGGTGACCATCGCCGTGCACGAGACCAACAGCGGCGCCGCCATCGTCATCGACGACGCCGGTGTCGGCCTCAACGAGGAGCAGTACGCCCGCGCCACCCGCCTGCTGAGCGGCACCCAGCCGATCCGCCTGGTCGACCTCGGCAACCCTCCCCGAACCGGCTGGGCCGCCATCGGCCGCCAGGCCGCGCACTACGGCCTGCAGGTCACGGTCAAGAAGAGCGCCTTCGGCGGCGTACAGGCCGTGCTGACCGTCCCCGCCGCCCTGCTGGTGGAGATGCCGGAGAACACCCGGCCGTCGGTGCTGGCGCCCGAGCCGGTCCGCGCGTCGGTCCCGGCCGGCCAGCATGAGCCGCTGCCGGCGGCGTCGCGGCTGGAACCGGTCGGCTCCCCCGCGGGAACCGACTTCGTGACCGCGCCGCAACAACGGTCGGCGGAGGACCTGGCGCCGCTCCCGCAGCGCCGCCGCCAGCCGCCGCACGCCACGTCCGGCTCCGGGCGCGGTGGAGGCGGCTCCCAGGGCCATGAAAGCCGCACGCTCACCACCCCGGAGGAAGCCCAGAAGCGGTGGGGAGACTTCCAGATCGGAGCCGAAGCGGGCCGCCGTGAGGCGTATCCGACCGAGCCGCACGACGCCACCGAAGGGAATTGACCGTTCCATGGACGCTCACAGCGCTTCAAGCCGTGTTCCGACCAAGGGTCGCGCGTTGTCCCTCGACGTGTCCTGGGTCCTGTCACCTCTCCTGGCACTGCCCGGAGTCACGCGAGGTGTGGTGCTGAGCCGTGACGGGCTGATCCTCGGCGGCTCGGCCGATGTGACGACCGAGAGCGGCGAGCGCGCCGCCGCCATGACGAGCTCCGTCCTGGGGGCCGCCCGCGCCCTGTGCGAGGGCCTCAGCGGCGGCACCGACGAGGGGGTGGAGGACATCGTCATCTCCGCCGGCAGCGGCTACTACTACATCGCCCCGGCCGGCGACCGCGCCGCCATCGTGGTCGCCGCCACCGGAGCCGTCAACATCGGCGCGCTGGCCTACGAGGTGCAACTGCAGGTGCAGAAGCTGATCAAGGCCCTCGACGAAGCCAGCGCGGCCAGGGTGCCGGGCGTCCGGACGTGACCTCCGGACGGCAAAGGCGGCGGGTCGTCCCGGACTACATGGCCGCCGCGAGGCTGACCGTGCCCGAACACATCGATGTCGAGCGCACGACCCTGGTCTACATCGCACCCGACGCCGCCACCAACGGGCTGGACCCACCCGGGTCGCATCTGCTGGCCCTGTTGCAGGACGGGCCGCTGTCGGTGTACGAGTGCGCCGCGCACCTCGGCCTCCCGTACTGCGTGGTGCGGTTGCTGGTCGCCGGACTGGTCGGCAGCGGAACGCTGCTGGCCCGCAATCCGCCGGTGGCCACCAGCCTGCCCGACATCGAGATCTTGGAGTTGGTACTCAGTGGCCTCCGCGCTCTCTGACAGCCGTGTCAGTGCCGAGCACATCCCGGTCAAGCTGGTCATCGCAGGGCCGTTCGGCGTGGGCAAGACGACCATCGTCAGCGCGCTCTCGGAGATCAAACCCCTCAACACGGAGGAGGTGCTCACCCAGGCGGGCACGCTGGTCGACGACCTCACCGGCGTGAACGAGAAGACCACCACGACCACCGCGATCGACTTCGGGCGCCTCACCCTGCCCGGGGCCGTGCTCTACCTGTTCGGGGCGCCGGGACAGACCCGCTTCCAGGTCCTGTGGGACGAGCTCGTACGCGGCGCGCTCGGGGTCCTGGTGCTGGCGGACACCCGCCGGATCGACGAGAGCTTCGCCGTCCTCGACCTGGTGGAGAGCGCGGGCATCCGTTACGCGGTGGCCGTCAACCATTTCCCCGACTCGCCGGACTACCCGTTGGAGTCCGTGCGCAAGGCGCTCGACCTGGACCCGCGCACGCCGCTGATGGTGTGCGACGCCCGCGACCCCGCCTCCGCCCGCGCCTCGCTGATCGCACTGGTGGAGCACGTCAGAGAGCTGGTGTTGTCATGACCCTGCGCTACATGCCCGACGCCGGGCGCCTGTACGGGCCCGAGTACGCCAGAGACCCGCAGGCGATCTACGCCCAGCTGCGCGTGCGGCACGGCGCGGTCGCGCCCGTGGAGATAGCCCCGAGCATCGAGGCCCACCTGGTGATCGGTTACCGGGCCGCCCTGGACGTGCTCACCAACGTCGGCGGCGTCTGGAGCAAGAACTCCAGCGCCTGGCAGGAACGGCTCCCCGACACCCCGGAGGCCGCGGGGGCGATCGCCATGCTCGGCCGCCGGCCGAACGCGCTGTTCTCCGACGGCGCCGAGCACGCCCGCTACCGGAAGGTCATCTCCGACTGCTTCGAGCAGATCCAGCCGCACAAGCTGCGCCAGATGGTGAGCGAGGTGTCGGACTCGCTCATCAGCCAGTTCGCCGCGAAGGGCGAGGCCGACCTGGTCGCCGACTTCGCCCGGCTCATCCCGGTCCGCATCTTCAACCGGCTCTTCGGGCGGCCGGACGCCGACAGCGCCGGTCTGACCCAGGCCCTGTCGGACATGATGGAGGCCGACGGCGAGACGGGCGCGCGGGGCAGCGACGCGTTCGGCCGCTACATCGGCGAGCTGATCCATACCAAGCACACCAAGCGGGGCGAGGACCTGACCTCCTGGCTCATCGACCATCCGGCCGCGCTGCAGCCCGAGGAGCTGGGGGAGACCCTCGTGCTGGTGATGGCCGCCGCCTACGAGCCCACGGCCAATCTGATCTCCAACACGATCTCCCGGATGGTCAGCGACGACCGCTACTTCAGCTCGCTCACCAACGGCGCGCTCAGCACGTACGACGCCCTCATGGAGGCCCTGCGCGCCGAGCCCGCGATGTCGAACTACGGCCCGTACTTCGTGCGCCAGCCCGTGCACTTCCACGGCACCTGGATCCAGCCGGCCGAACTGGTCCTCGTCTCCTACGCCGCGGCCAACACCGAGCCCACCAACGTTCCCGAGGAGCTGCGCTCCGACGGCGGCGCGTACCTGGGCTTCGGCGCCGGGGCGCACCGCTGCCCGGCCAGCGACCCGGCCGTGCTCATCGCCATGACCGCGATCGAACGCCTGACCTCTCACCTGTGCGACCTCGAACTGACCGTGCCCCGCGAGGAGCTGCCGTGGCGCCCCGGCCCGTTCCATCGCGCGCTGGCGCACCTGCCGGTGAGCTTCACCCCGATCCGCCCCGACCAACCAGGAGATTCTCCGTGGGCAATGCAGCCCCTGTCGTCCTCGACCCCTTCGGCACCGACCTCTCCGGCGAGGTCCGTCGACTACGTGACCTCGGCCCCCTGGTCCTCGTAGAGCTCACCGGAGGCATCCCTGCCTGGGCGGTCACCCGGCACGACCTGCTCAAGCAGCTGATCCTCGATCCGCTGGTGAGCAAGGACAAGCGGCACTGGCGGTTGCTGCCCCAGGCGATGGAAGAGCCCGGCTGGAGGTGGATCATGACCTGGATCGGCGTGTCGAACATGCTCAGCGCCTATGGCGAGGAGCACCGGCGTCTGCGCAAGCTGATCGCCCCGAGCTTCACCGCGCGCCGTACCAAGGCCATGCAGCCGATCGTCGATGGCCTCGTCGCGGAGCTGCTGGACGCCATGGCCGCGCAGCCGCCGGGCCGCCCCGTCGACCTCCGCAGCGCCTACGCCCACCCGCTGCCGATGCGGGTGATCTGTGAGCTGTTCGGCGTCCCCGCGCACATGCGGGCGGAAATGGCCCAGATCATGGAAGCCATCATGGACACCACCCTCACGCCGGAGCAGGCGGAGGCCACGGCCGTCCAGATCGGCACCGTGCTCCCCGGCCTGGTCGCCTACAAGCGGGAGCACCCGGGCGACGACCTGACCACCGAGCTGATCAACGTTCGTGACAGCGGCGACTCGCTCAGCGACGACGAGTTGCGCGACACCCTGCTGCTCCTCATCGCGGCCGGGCACGAGACCACCGTCAACCTGATCGGCAACGCGGTGCACGCCCTGCTCACCCATCCGGACCACCTCAGACGGGTCCTGTCGGGAGAGATCTCCTGGGAGGCGGTGATCGAGGAGACGCTGCGCTGGTCGCCGTCGATCGCCAACCTGCCGCTGCGGTTCGCCATCGAGCCGATCGAGATCGGCGGGGTACGGATCGAGGCGGGCGACGCGATCATCACCAGCTACATGGCGGCCGGGCACGACCCCGACCAGCACGGCCAGGACGCCGACCGGTTCGACCCGACCAAGGACCACGGTGAGCACCTGGCGTTCGGCATCGGCGTGCACCGCTGCATCGGGGCGCCGCTCGCCCGCCAGGAGGCGCTCGCCGCCCTGCCCGCGCTGTTCGCCCGGTTCCCGGACCTCCGCCTGGCCGTGCACGAGAGCGAGGTGCCCCACGTCCCGTCCTTCATCGCGCACGGCTGGGGCAGCCTGCCGCTCCTGCTGGGCCGCTGACGCGCGCGGAGGCAGGGGCCGGCCCGCTCCTGCCTCCATCGCCTGCTCGCGGTTACACTGTGTAACTCGATTCGCTCCTACGCCGACACTCTGGAGATAGGAGGATGAGGGCGAAAAAGGAATACTCGGGAGCATGTCGGAGCTTCTCGCGCGCCATCGGGCAGTGATGCCTGCCTGGCTGGCGCTCAACTACACCGAGCCCATCGAGATCGTCAGCGGCAAGGGCAACCGCGTCATCGACGGCGACGGCAAGAGCTATCTCGACTTCTTCGCCGGCATCCTGACCAACATGATCGGGTACGACGTGCCCGAAGTGCGCGAAGCCGTCGAACGCCAGCTCGCCACGGGCGTGGTGCACACCAGCACCGCCTACCTGCTGCGCGGCCAGGTCGAGCTGGCCGAGAAGATCGCGCGGCTCTCCGGCATCCCCGACGCCAAGGTCTTCTTCACCAACTCCGGCACCGAGGCCAACGAGACCGCCCTCCTGCTGGCCACGTACGCGCGCAAGAGCGACCAGGTGTTCGCGATGCGCCAGAGCTACCACGGGCGCAGCTTCGGCGCGATCAGCGTCACCGCCAACCGGGCGTGGAAGAACAACTCGCTCTCCCCGCTCAACGTGCACTTCCTGCACGGCACCGACCGGCACCTCACCCAGTTCGCGGGCCTGTCGGACGCCGACTACGTCAAGGCGTGCGTCGACGACCTGCGCCACGTGCTGGCCACCTCCGTCTCCAACGACGTGGCCGCGCTGATCGCCGAGCCGATCCAGGGCGTGGGCGGGTTCACGATGGCCCCGGACGGGCTGTTCGCCGCGTACAAGGAGGTGCTCGACGAGCAGGGCATCCTGTTCGTCTCGGACGAGGTGCAGACCGGGTGGGGCCGCACCGGCAGCGCGTTCTTCGGCATCCAGAACCACGGCGTCACCCCCGACATGCTCACGTTCGCCAAGGGGCTGGGCAACGGCTTCGCCGTCGGCGGCGTCGTGGCGCGCGGCGACCTGATGGACGCTCCGCACGCGGTCGGCCTGTCGACGTTCGGCGGCAACCCGATCTCCATGGCCGCCGCCAACGCCACTCTCGACTTCGTGCTCGACCACGACCTGCAGGCCAACGCGGCGCGTACCGGCGCCATCATCATCAAGGGCCTCAAGGAGGCGGCCGAGCGGCTGCCCGTGGTCAAGGAGGTGCGGGGCAAGGGCCTGATGTTCGCCGTCGAGCTCGAAAGCCCCGCGCAGGCGTCGCGCTTCATGGAGGAGACCAAGAAGGCGGGCCTGCTGGCGGGCAAGGGCGGTTTGTACGGCAACGCCATCCGCATGGCGCCGCCCCTCACCCTCACGGTGGACGAGGCCGTCGAAGGGCTCGGCATCATCGTCACCGCACTGGAAACCATCAACGCGGAGGCAGCAGCTCAGTGAAGTCGGTCAAGCACTGGATCAACGGGGCGCTCGCGGACGGCGACGACCGTACCGCCGAGCTCTTCGACCCCGCCACCGGCGAGGTCAGCGGGCACGTGGCGCTGGCGTCGGCGGCCGACGTGGACGCGGCCGTGGCGGCCGCCGCGGCCGCGTTCCCCGCCTGGCGGGACGCGTCCCTGATGAAGCGGTCGCAGGTGTTGTTCCGCTTCCGCGAGCTCATGTACGCCCACCGCGACGAGCTGGCGGCGCTGATCTCGTCCGAGCACGGCAAGGTGCACTCCGACGCGCTCGGCGAGGTGGCGAGAGGCCTGGAGGTCGTGGAGTTCGCCTGCGGCATCCCGCACCTGCTCAAGGGCGGCTTCTCCGAGGGCGTCTCGACCCGGGTCGACTCCTACTCGATCCGCCAGCCGCTGGGCGTGGTGGCCGGGATCACGCCGTTCAACTTCCCCGCCATGGTGCCGATGTGGATGTACCCGATCGCGATCGCGTGCGGGAACACGTTCGTGCTCAAGCCGTCGGAGAAGGACCCCTCGGCGTCGCTGCTGATGGCCCGGCTCTGGCAGGAGGCGGGGCTGCCCGACGGCGCGTTCAACGTCGTGCAGGGCGACAAGGTCGCCGTGGACCGCCTGCTGGAGCACCCCGGCGTGCGCGGCGTCTCCTTCGTCGGCTCCACCCCGATCGCGCGCCACGTCTACGAGACGGGCACCGCGCACGGCAAGCGGGTGCAGGCGCTCGGCGGCGCCAAGAACCACATGCTCGTGCTCCCCGACGCCGACCTCGACCTGGTGGCCGACTCGGCGGTGTCGGCCGGGTTCGGCTCGGCGGGGGAACGCTGCATGGCGATCTCGGTCGTGCTGGCGGTCGACCCGGTCGGCGACGAGCTGGTGGAGAAGATCGTCGAACGGGTCGGCCGGCTGGTGATCGGCCCAGGCGACGACCCGAGGTCGCAGATGGGGCCGCTGGTCACCGAGGCGCACCGCGACAAGGTCGCCTCCTACCTCGACCTGGGGGTCGAGGAGGGCGCCAAGCTGGTCGTCGACGGCCGCGAGACGGCGGTGCTCGGCGGCGGCAAGGCCGCTGAGACACCCGGCTTCTGGCTCGGCCCGACGGTGCTCGACCACGTGCCTCCTGGCTCGCGTACGCACCACGACGAGATCTTCGGCCCGGTGTTGTCGATCGTGCGCGTCGGCTCGTACGAGGAGGGCCTGGAGCTGATCAACGGCGGCGAGTACGGCAACGGCACCGCGATCTTCACCAACGACGGCGGCGCCGCCCGGCGTTTCCAGAACGAGGTCGAGGTCGGCATGGTCGGCATCAACGTGCCCATCCCGGTGCCGATGGCCTTCTACAGCTTCGGCGGCTGGAAGTCCTCGCTGTTCGGCGACACGCACGTGCACGGCACCGAGGGCGTGCACTTCTACACCCGCGGCAAGGTCGTCACGTCCCGCTGGCTCGACCCGTCGCACGGCGGCGTGAACCTGGGCTTCCCCACGAACGGGTAACCCGCGATTCCGGACGGGAGGGATGCGCGTCCCTCCCGTCCCGCTCCCCGGTAAGCTCCCAGCAGACGGACAAGGGGGGACATCGTGGATCGTCGTCGCACTTATGCCTTGGCGATCGCCGCATCGGCGCTGGTCGTCGGCATGGGAGCGGCGAGGCCCACACCGGCGCCGAGCCCGACCGCCAGCCCCACTGCCAGCCCGACGGCGACGCAGAGCGACGGCACGCTGCAGATCCTCACCTACCGGGGCTACGCCGAGTACGGCGGCACCAGCCCCAAGGTCAACTGGACGGGCGCGTTCGAGAAGGAGACCGGCTGCCGGATCGCCAAGCTCGACACCGTGCAGACCTCCGAGGAGATGGCCGAGAAGGTCACCCAGCGGCCCTACGACGTGATCTCCGCCGGGCCGGTGCTGGCGGCCGACCTGATCGCGAAGAAGCAGGTGCAGGCCGTCGATCCGGCCAAGGTCGCCGGGTACGACGACATCGACGAGCGCTTCCGCGACATGTCCACCGTGTCGGGCAAGGTCTACGGCGTGCCCTACCTGTGGGGATACCACGAGTTCATCTACGACTCGGGCCGGGTCGAGGGCGGCGACCTCGGGCAGGTGTTCGCCTCCGAGCGGGTCGCGCTCAGGGACACCCCGCTCACGATCGCCGACGCGGCCATGGCCGGTGACACGGCGGATGAGCCGTACGAGCTGACCGAGAAGCAGCTCGACGCGACGATGACGATGCTGGAACGCAACAAGGACCGGGTCTACTGGCGTAACCCGATCGACCTGGTCAAGGGGTTCGCCACCGGGTCCCTCGACTATGCCCAGGCCACCCCCTACTACCGGATGTTGCTGCAGAAGGCGGGAAAGCCGATCAAGGCCGTGCACACCCGCGAGACCACCGGATGGGTCGATTCCTGGATGCTCGGCGCGAACGTGCCCGACACCACCTGCGCTTATCGGTGGCTCAACTGGGTGACCGCGCCCGACGCGCAGCGCGACGCCGCCGCGTGGGTGGGGCTGGCGCCAGCCAACGACAAGGCGTGCAAGGGGCGGGCCAGGCAGATGTGCGAGGCCTACGGCGCCGGCGAGGACAAGAAGCTCGACCACATCGCCTTCGCGGTACGGCCGCCGGCTTGCGGGGAATGTACGGACTATGACGCCTGGACCGAACGGTGGCGCGAGCTGGCCGAATGAGGAGTGCAGGCGCCGGACCTGACCTGCCGTGCCGCGGGCGCGCCCCCTCCCCCCGCTGGGCGTGACCTGCAGAGACGCCCTGGGCCTTCCCCCTCTGTCCCGGGGCGTCTCGCTGCCCGGCGACTGTTCAGCGGGACGGGAAGGCCACGACGGTGGCCGCGGGAGCGGGCAGGAGCGCTTCGGCGCAGTCGCCGCAGGCCAGGACGGGAGCGTCGTCGGGCAGCCGGCCGACCCTCATGCGCGGCCGAGGCCAGCGTTTGTGGCAGACGACGCAGGCGTCACCGTCACGCTGAGCCCAGGTCAGTCCCTCAGGGTCGAACGTCACCATGCTTCGTGCCGCCGTTTTGGTGGAACCCCAGTTCATTACGCTTCCCGCAGCCATCGCCCATCCGTATACCGGAACCGTTATAACCCTGACCGCGGCTGTGATCGTCTAGCGGAGCGTCAAGTCAGAGTGATTTCTCTACCCGGTTGACGGCCGTTACACCAACAAATCGGGCATCCAGGAGCAAGCCGGATGCCCGATTCGGATGGATTTGTTCTAAAGTTCGGCGATCGCCTTCTCAAGGATGCCGAGCCCCTCCTCGAGCAGGTGCTCGGGAATGACCAGCGGCGGCAGGAAGCGCAGCACGTTGCCGTACGTGCCCGCCGTGAGCACCAGCAGGCCCTCGGCGTGGCAGCGCCGGACGATCTCCTGGACGGCGGCCGGGTTCGGCTCCTTGGTGCCGGGCTCGACCAGCTCGATGGCGATCATCGCGCCTCGTCCGCGCACGTCGCCGATCACGTCGAAGCGCTCCTGGAGCGCCCTGAGCCGGGGCAGCATGATGTCGCCGATGCGGCGGGCCCTGGCGACCAGATCCTCCTCCTCGATGGTCTCCAGGACGCCCAGGGCGGCCTCGCAGGCGAGCGGGTTGCCGCCGTACGTGCCGCCGAGACCGCCGGCGTGCACCTTGTCCATGATCTCCGCGCGCCCGGTCACGCCCGCCAGCGGCAGGCCGCCCGCGATGCCCTTGGCGGTGGTGATGATGTCGGGCACGATGCCCTCGTCCTCGCACGCGAACAGCGTGCCGGTGCGCGCGAACCCGGTCTGCACCTCGTCGGCCACGAACAGGATGCCGTTGGCCTTGCAGAACTCCGCGATGCGCGGCAGGAAACCCCTGGCGGGAACGATGAAGCCGCCCTCGCCCGCGATCGGCTCGATCACCACGGCGGCCACGTTGCCCGGGCCGACCTGCTTGGTGATCATGTCGATGGCCTGCTCGGCGGCCTCCTCGGCGCAGTTGTCCGGCCCGGACGGCCAGCGGAACGGGTACGCCAGCGGCACCCGGTAGACCTCGGGCGCGAACGGGCCGAACCCCTCCTTGTACGGCATGTTCTTGGCCGTCAGCGTCATCGTGAGCAGCGTGCGGCCGTGGTAGCCGTGGTCGAACACCACGACGGCCGGTCTGCCGGTGGCGTGCCGGGCGATCTTGACGGCGTTCTCGACGGCCTCGGCGCCGGAGCTCACCAGCACGGTGCGCTTGTCGTGGTCGCCGGGGGTCAGCTCGTTGAGCTTCTCGCACACCCGCACGTACGACTCGTACGGGGTGACCATGAAACAGGTGTGGGTGAAGTCGGCGACCTGCCGCTGGACGCGTTCGACGACCTTGGGCGCGGCGTTGCCCACGCTGGTCACGGCGATGCCGGAGCCGAAGTCGATCAGCGAGTTCCCGTCGGCGTCCTGGAGCACGCCGCCGCCCGCGCGGGTGACGAAGACCGGCAGCGTCGTGCCGATGCCGGGCGGGACCGCGGCCTGCTTGCGGGCCAGCAACTCCTGCGACTTGGGGCCTGGGATCGCGGTCACGACGCGTCGCTCCTGGGGAATGCTCATGCCCCGACGCTACGGCGGCCTCTCACCTGCGCCGATATGTCGATATGTCAAACTGAAGGCGGTCGTATTCGCCAGAATGGACAAAAGCCACATGCCGCCTTCACTGCGGACCGTGGTGCGCCGCATGCACCTCCGGCCCCTCGCCGGCGCCACCCGCCCGCCCTCCGGCCGCGCACCCTCCGGGCGGTCCGGCGCGGGTGCGCTGGACGTGCCGGTGCGGTGGGTGGCGGTCAGCGAGCTTGCGGACCCGACTCCGTACCTGGAGGGTGGGGAACTGCTGCTCACGACGGGGATGCGGATGGCGGGCGACCTATCCGGATATGTCGCCCGACTGGTCGCTCGCGGCGTGGCCGGCCTCGGTTTCGGCGTCGGGGTCTCGCACGAGGAGGTGCCCGCCGCCCTGATCGCCGCCGCGGAGGAGCACGGGCTGCCCCTGCTGGAGGTGCCGCGCGAGACCCCGTTCATCGCCGTCGGCAAGGCCGTCAGCGAGCTGCTGGCCGCCGAGCAGTACGAGGAGATCACCCGCGCCTTCGACGCCCAGGGACGGCTCACGCGGGCCGCGCTGCAACCGGAGGGCATGCACGCGGTCATCGACCGGCTCGCCAGGGAGGTCGGCGGCTGGGCCGCGCTGCTGGACGAGTCGGGCGAGGTACGGCACGCCACGCGCGGTGCCAGGACGGGCGCGGTGAGCGCCGAGCTCGGCCGCCTCCGCGGCACCCGCCACCAGGAGCCGTCCGCCACCCCCCAGCCGCCCGCCGGATTTCCCGCCAGCCTGGCTCTGTCGGGGCCGGGCGAACACATCGTGGTCCAGCCGGTGGGCGGCGGGGTGCGGCCGCGCGGGTTCCTCGCCGTGGGGGCGGAGGGGGCGTACTCGCCCATCACCCACACGGTGATCAACGCGGCGGGCTCCCTGCTCACGCTGGCCATGGAGCAGGGCAGGTCCCAGCTGGAGGCCGAGCGCCGGGTGCACGCCGCGGTGCTGCGGTTGCTGCTGGAGGGCGCCAAGGAACAGGCGCGTGTGGTGGTGGAGCCGCTCGGCCGTCGGTTGCCCGAGGAGCCGCTGGTGGTGCTCGCGACGGGTCCCGAGGCTCTGGACGTGCTGGAGACGCACGCCTTCGCGGTCCTGCACGACGGCACGGACACGGGGGAGGGGGTGCGACGGCCAGGCGGGAGCCGCTCCCAGGCCCGGTCGGCACGCACCCGGGCGAAGGGGCAGATGGCCATCGCGCTGGTCGCGGCCGGTGGTGTGGCCGGAGGTGCGGACAGCGGTGTGGCCGGCGGTGCAGACGGCGGTGTGGACGGCCGGGCGGGAGGTTCGGCGGAGGGTCCGGGCGGTTCGGCGGGGGACGTCGCGATGCGCACGGCGGAGAGGGTGGCCATGGAGGCCGACGTGCCCGTGGGGGTCAGCCTGCCTTGCGGTGATGACCCGGCGGCCCTGCGAAGCGCGCTCGACCAGGCGAGACGGGCTCTCGAGGCGGCCGAGGCAGGCTCAGGGCCCGTCAGCGCCGGTAGGACCGGCGGCGGGGGTGGTTCGGAGGCCGGCGAAGAGGGCCGGGGACCGGGGAGAGGGAGAGGGCGGGTGGTGCGGTTCGCGGAGCTGGCCGGGCAGGGCCTGCTCGGGCTGCTCGACCAGGCGGACGCCCAGGCGTTCTCCGCCGCGCTGCTGGCTCCGCTCGCCGGCTACGGCTCCCGGGCCGGCCTCGTCGAGTCCCTGCGCGCGTACCTGGAGAACAACGGCCACTGGGACGCGGCGGCGCAGCGGCTCGGCGTGCACCGGCACACGCTGCGCTACCGCATGAAACGCGTGGCCGAGCTGCTCGGCCGCGACCTCGACGATCCGGGCGTCCGCGCCGAGCTGTGGTTCGCGCTCGAAGCGGCCCGCCGTTGAGCCGGCGCCGGAGCCCAGCCCGCCGTTGGGTGCCGGCGGCGGGGCCGGGGAGCCGGTCAGGCCTGCTTGTCGACCTGGTAACAGCAGATGGTGGCCATGGTGACCGCCTCGAACGTGCGCCCGTCGCGCAGATGTCCGGCGCGCTCCAGGCTGATCGCCCCCTGGGCCGCCGCCCACAGCGCGTCCGCGATCTTACGGGGCTGGGTCGGGACGAGGTAGCCGGCGGAGATGCAGTCGGCGATCACGCGGTCGAGGATGTTGAGTGCGGCGCGGGCGAGGGTCCTCGCGCGCTCGCTGGGTTCGAAGCCGGGGATCGCCCGCTCGAACATCAGGCTGTAGTAGCCGGGCTCGGACAGGCACGCCTGACGGTAGGCGGGCCCGAGAGCGGTCAGGTGCTCGAACGGGCTGCGTCGCTGCGGCACCGACTCCAGGTAGCGGCGGAAGCGCTCGAACCCCTCCAGATAGAGCGCCTCCGCCAGGCCCTCCCGGTTGCCGAACATCGTGTAGATGACGGTCGTCGTGCACCCTGCCTCCGCGGCGATCCTGCGCATGGTGAGGCTGTCGGGGCCATCGGTCTCGAGCAGGTTGACGGCCACGTCGAGGAGGTGGGAGCGGAGTTCGTCGTGGCTGGCGCGCTCGCCCTTGAGGTAAGCACCCTGGAGCCCCAGCGGCGCCGAGGTCATGAGACCTCCTCAGCGGCCAAGGAGCTATGTGTCCTTGTGACCTCACGGTGTTCGGTCACGGGGCCCACGCCTTTCTGATCGGGGGCCCACCACGCTGTAGACCCGCATCCGATGACTTAGCCAGAGCGACGATTGCTCAAACCACTCCGCATGGTAAACATCCCGAATTGGGTCTAGTTCCGTTACATCATGGGTATACAACAGAGCTTGTACTTAACGGTGGGGTCCCGCGAGAGTCTTGTGCACCGTGGTGTAATCCCCGAACGTCCGCTTCGCATAACGTCTGAACTATGGACGTGCGTACCTTCTGGCTGGCCGGCCGCCCAGCGACCGGGGACTCCGAGCTCACTGTCACCAACCCCCACGACGGCCGCGAGGTCGGCAGGCATTCCGTGCCCACGGACGCGCAGGTCGAGGAGGCCATCGCCGCGGCGCACGCGGTCGCGGACCAGGCCGCCGCGCTGCCCGTGCACGTGCGCGCCGAGGCGCTGGCCCACGTCTCGCGGCGCATCGAGGAGCGGGCCGACGAGATCGCCCGCCTGATCACCGCCGAGAACGGCAAGCCGATCTTCTGGGCGCGCGGCGAGGTCACGAGGGCCGTCGCCACGTTCCGCTTCGCCGCCGAGGAGACCCGCCGCTGGTCCGGCGAGGCGCAGCGGCTCGACACCGAGCCGGCCGCGGCCGGGCGCCTGGCGTACGTGTCGCGGGTCCCGTACGGGCCCGTGCTGGCGATCACCCCGTTCAACTTCCCGCTGAACCTCGTCGCGCACAAGGTCGCCCCGGCCATCGCCGTCGGCGCCCCCGTCATCGTCAAGCCCGCGCCCGCCACGCCGCTGTCGTCGCTGTTGCTGGGCGAGATCCTGGCCGAGACCGACCTGCCAGCGGGCATGCTCTCGGTGCTGCCGGTCCCGAACGAGCGCGCCGCCGGCCTGGTGCAGGACGCGCGGCTGCCCGTGGTGTCGTTCACCGGCTCGGCGCCCGTCGGGTACGCCATCGCCGACCAGGTGCCGCGCAAGCACGTCACGCTGGAACTGGGCGGCAACGCGGCGGCCGTCGTGCTGGCCGACGCCGACCTCGACTGGGCGGCGCGGCGCATCGCCCTCTACTCCAACTACCAGGGCGGTCAGAGCTGCATCGCCGTGCAGCGGGTGATCGTGGAGCAGCCGGTGTACGACGCGTTCGTGGAGCGCCTGGTCCCGGCGGTCAAGGGGCTCGTCACCGGCGACCCCGCGGACGAGAAGACCCAGGTGGGCCCGCTCGTCTCCGAGGCCGCCGCCGAGCGCGTGGAGCAGTGGGTCGACGAGGCCGTAGCGGCCGGCGCCGAGGTGCTCGCGGGCGGCGTCCGCGAAGGGACGTCGTACGCCCCGACGGTATTGACCGGCGTGCCCCACGACGCCAAGGTGGCCCGCGAGGAGGTCTTCGGGCCCGTCATGATCCTCCAGCCCGCCGCCTCCGCCGGCGAGGCCTACGCGATGGTCAACGACTCCGCGTACGGCCTGCAGGCCGGGGTGTTCACGCGGTCGCTGGACGCCGCCTTCCTGGCCAACCGGGAGCTGAAGGTGGGCGGCGTGATCATCGGCGACGTGCCGTCGTACCGGGCCGACCAGATGCCGTACGGCGGGGTCAAGGACTCGGGCATCGGGCGTGAGGGGTTGCGCTCGGCGATGACGGACTACACGTACGAGAAGGTCATGGTGCTGACCGGGCTGCCACTCTGAGGGCCCGGGAAAAGGCGTTGCTCCGCCTGTCCGCACCCTGGTAGACGTGGCCGGTCAACTAATCGGGAGATCTCATGCTGACCGGAGACCGCGTGCGCCTGCGCGCCCTCGAACCCGCTGACAGCGAAGCCCTGTGGCGGTGGTATCACGATCCGGAGGTGGGACGGTGGATGGACGCCTCGCCGCCCATCTCCCTCGCCCAGAACATGGAGAAGGGCGCCAACCGGCCGCGCAACACCTTCGAGCAGATGGTGCTCGGCATCGAGACGCTCGACGGCGGGCGGCTGATCGGTTATGTCGCGCTCGGTGACACCGACTTCGTCCAGGGCGAGGCCACCCTGCAGAGCATCGCCATCGGTGACCGTGATCACCAGGGGGGCGGCTACGCGACGGACGCGCTGCGCCTGATCTGCAGGTACGCCTTCGAGGAGATGGGTCTGCACCGGGTGATGCTCTGGGTGGTGGCCGACAACACGGCGGCGGTGCGGGCGTACACCAGGGTGGGGTTCGTCGAGGAGGGGCGGCGGCGCGAGTCGTTCCGCACCAGGGGGAAGCGGCACGACTTCCTCATGATGGGGCTGCTGGAGTCCGAGCTGAAATGAGCCGGCACGCCGGTCAGGCGCGTCCCGCCATGGCGTAGAGGGCCTTGGCGGCGTCGCCGAGGTAGGGGCCGTACATCGTGCGCTGGTCGTCGCTGTACTTGAAGCTGCTCAGCGAGGTGATCGTGCCCCTGCCGGTGGCGGCGTTGAACGAGGTCATCCAGGGGCCGCCGCTGGAGCCGGCGGTCATGGCGCAGCCGAGGCCCTGGTCGCGGGTCTGCTTGTGCGGGTCGTCCCGCAGCCGTCCCGCGCAGTAGACCAGGTGGCCGCCGTTGTACGGCGGGTCGGCGGGATAGCCGAAGCCGAACGCCTGGCCGCCGCGCGGCGCGTTGAAGGCGATCTCCTGGGTGCCGACCACGTCGGCCACGTGCCTGCCGCGTGACGTGGCCAGGGCGACCATGCCGACGTCGTAGTTGTCGTCGCCGCTGCGCGCCCACGGGCCGGCGACGAACATGCGGCGGGCGGCGTACTGCCCGAACGGCGCCCGCCCGCCGGACCCGTAGCCCGGCACGAACGTCCAGTTCGCCGCCCACTCGCCGGCGCCGTCCTTGACGCAGTGGCCGGCGGTGACCACGAGGTCCTTGTTGCCGCTTTTGACCGTGCTGGCCGAGCAGACGAAGTCCGCGCCGGCCACGGTCAGGAACACGCGGCCCGTCGTCCTGGCGACGAGGCCGCCGGAAGCCCAGCGGGTGCCGACGGTGCTGGCGCTCGGTGCGGCGGCCGCGTGGTGGCGACGCACGACGGTGCCGGCCGTGCGGCCGGGAACCGCCTGACCGGCGGCCTGGCCGGTGAGGGCGGGCAGCGCCCGCCCGCCGGTCGGGCCGCTCAGCAGGCCCTTGTCGCGCGTGACGAGGCCGAGCAGCCCGATCGGCAGGGCCCTGGCCATGCGCTGCGGCGTCCAGTAGTCGAGCACGCGCTGCTGGTCGGCGCGCGTGCGCGCGGCCACGTGCTCGACGATCCCGCTCGGCCGCGCCTCGGAGGCCGGTCCAGCGATGGACCCAGCGAGGGACCCAGTGATGGACCCGGTGACGGGGGCGGTGACGGGGGGTGCGGCCTGCTGCGGTGCCGGGGCCGCGCCGACGAGCGCGGAGCCGATCAGCCCTGCGAGGAGCGGGGCCCCCGCGAGCATGGGGGTGCTCAGGGTCATGCCCCCCGAGTCTGCACCACGAGATGTGTTCTTGTGACTACTTTCGGTGAGTTGCTCAGAGGGCGTTGGTGTTTTGTGCCGCCTGGTAGACGGCCTGAGCCTCATTTCCGAAATATGGGCCGAACATCCAGTTCGGGGCGAAGTTGTATTTGAAGCTGTTGACCGAATTCTGCGTTCCGAGGCCGGTCGACTCGTTGAAGGTCAACATCCACGGACCGCCGCTCGAACCGCCGGTCATGTTGCAGGTCAGGCCGTGGTCCTTCGACATCGAGAAGTCGTCGAAGGTCCGGCCGCTGCAGTGGATGAGCTTCGAACCGTCGTACGGCGCCGCCGCCGGGTAGCCGAAGGCGTGCATCTGCTGCCGTCTGGGCTGGTTGAAGGCCACGCCCTGGCCGCCCACGACGTCCACCAGCGTCTTGCCCTCCAGCGGCGCGACCACCGCGGCGGCGATGTCGAAGTTGATGTCCTCGCGGGCGTTCCACTGGGGTGTGGTCAGCAGCCGGGTGGCGGCCCAGGTGCCGAAGGGGCGCTTGCCGTTGTCGTAGCCGGGCACGAAGACCCAGTTGGTGTGGAAGGCGCCGTTCATCTTCACGCAGTGGCCGGCGGTCAGCACCACGCTCTTGTTCGCGCTGGTCACGGCCGAGCCCGAGCATGAGGCGTTGCGCCCCTGCGTGGTGAAGAAGACCCGGCCCGTGGTCTTCACGACGGCGCCGCCGCGCGTCCAGGGCGTGCCCGACGACCTGGCCGCCTGCAACGCGGCGCCGTTCTTCCGCGCGCCGCTGGGCGGGGCGGTCCACGGGGTGCCTTCGCCGGGCTCCGCCATGGTCTTCTTCGCCCCGGCCTTGGGTCCGGGCGCGTTCAGCGGCTTGGCGGCCTCCATGCGCCGCTCCGTCCAGTACGTCAGGACCTGGCGCCGCTCGGACGCCGAATCCGCCGCCGCCTTCTGCGCGGGCGCGGGCTCCGGCCGCACCCGTACGTGGGCCTGCGCCCCGCTCGCCGGGAGCAGGGCGGCGGTTCCCGCAGCGAGGGCCAGGGCGGAAATCAGAGCAACTTTGCGGTGCATTACGTACCTCCCGAAACCGAACGTGAGCTTCGGAAGGTAGTGGCATCGATATCCCGTTTTCTCAAGATTTGCGCGATCCGATATGGCGATATTCCGGCACGAATCAACTGTGTTATCTCGCGTCACTTAAGTAAGGCACTTTGCGGCTGATCGGGGTCTCGTGCCCGAGTACGCCGCGCAGCGGGGACAATGGACGGGTGCATGAACAGACCCTCCGCTCCGTCGTCGTGCTCGGCTCCACCGGCTCGGTCGGCACCCAGGCACTCGACGTCATCGCCGCCGACCCCGGCGGCTTCACGGTTTCAGGGCTGGCGGCGGGGGGTGGCAAAGTCGACCTGCTGGCCAGGCAGGCGGCCGAGTTCGGCGTCGAGGTCGTGGCGGTGGCCGACGCCTCGGCCGTGCCGGCGCTGAAGGAGGCGCTGGCCGCGCACGGCGCGCGGCCCACGGTGCTCGCAGGCCCCGAAGGCGTCGCCGAGGTGGCGGCGTGGCCGTGCGACACCGTGCTCAACGGCATCACCGGCGCGCTCGGCCTGACCTCCACGCTGGTCGCACTCGAGTCGGGCAGGACGCTCGCGCTGGCCAACAAGGAGTCCCTCATCATCGGCGGGCCCCTGGTCAAGCGGCTGGCCAAGCCGGGGCAGATCCTGCCGGTCGACTCCGAGCACTCGGCGCTGCAGCAGTGCCTGTGGGCCTCGGGCCCGGAGGGCTACGACCCCGCGCAGGTCAAGCAGCTCGTGGTCACCGCCAGCGGCGGGCCGTTCCGCGGGATGAAGCGCGCCGAGATGGCCGACGTCACCCCCGAGATGGCGCTGGCCCACCCGACCTGGTCGATGGGGCCGGTCATCACGATCAACTCCGCCACCCTGGTCAACAAGGGGCTGGAGGTCATCGAGGCGCACCTGCTGTTCGACCTCGGCTTCGACCGCATCGAGGTCGTGGTGCACCCGCAGTCGATCATCCACTCCATGGTCGAATACGTCGACGGCTCCACCATCGCCCAGGCCAGCCCGCCCGACATGCGACTGCCCATCGCGCTGGCGCTCGGCCACCCGCACCGCATCCCCGGCGCGGCCCGGCCCATCGACTGGACCAGAGCGCACACGTGGACGTTCGAGCCTCTCGACGACGAGGCGTTCCCCTCCGTCGCGCTCGCCAGGCACGTCGGCGGCGCGGGCGGCACCGCGCCGGCCGTCTACAACGCCGCCAACGAAGCCTGCCTCGACGCGTTCATGCGCGGCGACCTGCCGTTCCCGGCGATCGTCGACACCGTCGCCCGGGTCGTCGAGGAGCACGACGTCACCCCGGCCGGCTCCGTCGACGAGGTGCTGGCGGCCGACGCCTGGGCCCGGGCCCGTGCGGCCGAACTCACAGCGGGGCAGTCCCGCTGACTACCTAGACTGAAAGCGTCGTCACAGTAAGGGTTGAAATGTCATCTGTAGCTCTCGGCATTCCGGCGGTGCGTCCCAAGCCGCTCGCCGAACGCCGCCACTCCCGCCAGCTCATGGTCGGCAGCGTGCCGGTGGGCGGCGACGCCCCCGTCTCGGTGCAGTCGATGACGACCACGGTGACCGCCGACGTCAACGCCACGCTGCAGCAGATCGCCGAGCTGACGGCCTCCGGCTGCCAGATCGTGCGTGTCGCGGTGCCGTCCCAGGACGACGCCGACGCGCTGCCCGTCATCGCCAGGAAGTCGCAGATCCCCGTCATCGCCGACATCCACTTCCAGCCGAAATACGTGTTCGCGGCCATCGAGGCGGGCTGCGCGGCCGTGCGCGTCAACCCGGGCAACATCAAGAAGTTCGACGACAAGGTCGGTGAGATCGCCCGCGCCGCCTCCGAGCACGGGGTGCCGATCAGGATCGGCGTCAACGCCGGTTCCCTCGACCCGCGGCTGCTGCAGAAATACGGCAAGGCCACGCCCGAGGCGCTGGTGGAGTCGGCCCTGTGGGAGTGCTCGCTGTTCGAGGAGCACGGGTTCAGAGACATCAAGATCTCGGTCAAGCACAACGACCCGGTCGTGATGATCAACGCGTACCGCCTGCTGGCCGCCCAGTGCGACTACCCGCTGCACCTGGGCGTCACGGAGGCGGGGCCGGCCTTCCAGGGCACGATCAAGTCCGCGGTCGCCTTCGGCGCGCTGCTGGCCGAGGGCATCGGCGACACGATCCGGGTGTCCCTGTCCGCGCCGCCGGTCGAAGAGGTCAAGGTGGGCGCCCAGATCCTGGAGTCGCTCGGGCTGCGCGAGCGCGGCCTCGAGATCGTGTCCTGCCCGTCGTGCGGGCGGGCCCAGGTCGACGTCTACACGCTGGCCGACCAGGTGCAGGCCGGGCTGGAGGGCATGAAGGTCCCGCTGCGGGTGGCCGTCATGGGCTGCGTCGTCAACGGGCCGGGGGAGGCCCGCGAGGCCGACCTCGGGGTGGCCTCAGGCAACGGCAAGGGCCAGATCTTCGTCAAGGGTGAGGTCATCAAGACCGTGCCCGAGTCGCAGATCGTCGAGACCCTGATCGAGGAGGCCATGCGGCTGGCCGAGGAGATGGGCGTCGAGATCGATCTCGACGACGACGCCGGCCCTCAGGTCACGGTCGGCTGACCTGCCCTTAGACGCACACGGAGACCCCGGGCCCGCCATCGGCCCGGGGTCTCCGGCGTCCGCGGGCCGCATGCCGCCCTTCACTCTTTGCAACCGATCCATTACATGATGGCAAGCATTTGCCCATACCCAGCGTCATGGCCCGGTCACGTACGGGAGCATCGCAAGGCCTATGACATGGGAGGGGACCGGGTGAAACGGGTAGTCGGGATTGTCGCCGGAACGGCGGTGCTCGTCGCCGGAATCGTCAGCGCGGACGGGGTGGCGGTGGCCAGCGGAGCGAGAGGCGCGCCGGCCGCGCCGATCGCGCCGGCCGCGCCGGACTGGGGGCCGTGTCCCCAGGTGTCGGGGAAGCCGGCGCCGGCCGGCCTGGAGTGCGCCACCGTGCGCGTGCCGCTCGACTACCGCGAGCCGCTCGGACATTCGATCAAGGTGGCGATCAACCGGATCAAGGCCAAGACGTCGCGGGACGCCGACCACCTGGGCACGCTCCTGGTGAACCCGGGCGGTCCTGGCGCGTCCGGCCGCAACCTCACCTCGTACGTCGCCAGGAACCTGCCAGGCGACCTGCGCGACCGCTACGACATCGTGGGCTTCGACCCCCGTGGCGTCGGCGCGAGCGAGCCGGCGATGCACTGCGTCGACCCCGACGCCTACTACAAGGCGCCGCGGCCGGACGCCGTGCCGCGCGGGCGGGCCGAGGAGCGGGTGCTGCTCAGCCGGGCGGCCTCGTACGCGAACGCGTGCGGCAACCGCTGGGCCTGGTTGCTGCCGCACCTCACCACCGAGAACTCCGCCAGGGACATGGACGCCATCCGCGCCGCCCTCGGCGAGCGGAAGATCAGCTACTTCGGCTACTCGTACGGCACCTACCTCGGCGCCGTCTACGCCACGCTCTTCCCGCAGCGGGTCAAGCGGCTGGTCCTGGACAGCGTCGTCGACCCCAACGCGGTGTGGTACGAGGCCAACCTCAGGCAGAACGGCGCCTTCGAACGCCGCCACCGCCTCTTCCTCGGCTGGGTCGCCGAGCACAACTCGGTCTACACGCTCGGCGCCACCACGAAGCAGACGTCGTTCGCCTACTACGCGATGCGTGACAGGCTGCGGGATCGCCCGGCAGGCGGTGTCGTGGGGCCGAGCGAGCTCGACGACACGTTCACCATCACCGGCTACAGCGACAAGCTCTGGCCCGCGTTCGCCGCGGCCTGGTCCGCCTACGTCCGGAAGGGCGAGGTGAAGGGCCTGGTCGACCTCTACGACAAGCACGGCAAGGTCGACGCGGCGGACGAGAACAGCTACGCCGTCTACCTGGGCGTCCAGTGCCGCGACGCCCGCTGGCCGCGCGACTGGGACAGGTGGCGGGCCGACATGACCAGGTCGCACCGCAGCGCGCCGTTCCTGACCTGGCCGAACGCGTGGTACAACGCCCCATGCGCGTTCTGGCACGTGCGCGGGGGTGAGCCGGTCAAGGTGCACGGGTCGCCGAAGTTGCCGCCGATCCTCATCCTGCAGTCCCGTGACGACGCCGCGACACCCTACCGGGGGGCGCTGACGGTGCACCGCCTCTTCCCGCGCTCCCGCCTGGTGGTCGAGCAAGGGGGCAACCACGGCGTGTCCCTGGGGGGCAACCAGTGCGTGGACGGGCACCTGGCCGCGTACCTGAGAGACGGCTCGCTGCCGGCGCGGGACGCCGGGTGCCGCGCGCTGCCCGAGCCGAACGCGTCCGCCCGCATGGCCGCGAACCCGCCGGAGCGGCACGATCTGCTGAGCGCTCTCGGGCTGCTGGGGCTGCTCGGCGGAGGATGACGTCAAGAATCGGTTACCGCGGGCATCGCCAGATGAGCTAATCGGTAACCCTTCGCGTAGTCTGACCGTGTGATGCTGCGAACATCGGCGTCGCGCGTGCTCGATGACAGCGACCGGGACGAAGTCCTCGCCATGCTTGACTCCGACCCGGTCGCCAACGTCTTCGTCTCCTCCCGGGTGCGGGCCGTCGGACTCAATCCGGCGAGGCTGGGCGGGCAGATGTGGGGATTCGGGCCGCGCGGTGGCCTCGTGTCACTCTGTTACGCCGGGGCCAACATGGTGCCGGTCAACGCCGGTCCTGAGGCCGTGCACGCGTTCGCCGACCGCGCCCGCAAGCAGGGGCGCCGGTGTTCGTCCATCGTGGGTCCCGCCGACGCTGTCTCCTTGTTGTGGGAGCGGCTGGAGCCGCACTGGGGCCGGGCCCGCGCGATCCGCTGGGCGCAGCCGGTCATGGCCACCTCGCACAGGGCGCCGGTGCCCGCCGACCCGCTCGTCCGCAGGGTGCGGCCGGAAGAGTTCGACATCCTGCTGCCCGCGTGCGTGGCCATGTTCACCGAAGAGGTCGGGGTGTCGCCGAACATCGGCGACGGCGGCGCTCTCTATCGCACCAGGGTCGCCGAGCTCATCAGGATCGGCCGCTCCTACGCCCGCATCGAGGACGGGCGGGTGGTGTTCAAGGCGGAGATCGGCGCGGTCACGCCGCACGCCTGCCAGATCCAGGGGGTCTGGGTCGCCCCCGAGCTGCGGGGGAGGGGCCACGCCGTGGCGGGCATGGCCGCGACGGTGGAGGCCGCCCTGAGCTGCTTCGCCCCCGTGGTCACGCTCTACGTCAACGACTACAACCGGTCGGCGCGCGCGGTCTATCGCAAGGTCGGCTTCCACGAGGTCGACACCTTCATGTCGGTGCTGTTCTAGCACGGGGGAGCCCGCCCCCGTCAGAGGCGTACGAGCTTGTCGAAGAGCCTGGCCAGCTCGGTGTCAGGGTCGCTCGTGAGCCCCGCGTGCACCGGCCCGGCCTGCACGATCGTGCTGCGCGGGGCCGTCAGCCAGCGGAACCTGCCGCCGAGCGACTCGCCCTCCAGCGGACCGGCCTCCTCGCCGCAGGCCAGCTCGTACGCGCTCAGCGCCCGGCGTACGCCGTCGAGGTCGGCGCCGGGATCGACGGCCCTCAGCCGGACGGCGTCGAGCTCGACCCGCGCGCACAGGTAGGCGCGCGGCTGGCAGTAGAGCAGCACGCCCGCGTTGATCAGCTCGCCCCGCTCGACCCTGGGCACGACGCGGATCACCGCGTATTCGTAGACGTCCCTGGTCACCGGCCGCCTCCCCGCCAGAACTCGGCGACGGACCCTGGCCCCTGCCTGGGCGCCCTCTGCTCGGAGCGCACCAGCCAGTCGTGCGGCTCGCGCGCCCGCAGGAGCAGGTGATCGGCATAGGCCTCGCGGACGGCGCCGGCCGAGCCGAACCCGGGCTCGCCGTCGAGAAATTCGCCGGGCACCAGCGCCGTCACGGCCTCCAGCAGCTCGGGAGTGATCTTCGCGGCCAGCTCGGCGCCCGCCGCCGCGACGTCGCGGGCGAACGGCGCGAGCACGTGGTCGCCGGCGTCGAACGGCCGCCGCGGGTCGGCAGTCTTCCAGTTGTGGTGGAACCAGAGCGCCGCGCCGTGGTCGATCAGCCAGGTGTCGCCGTGCCAGACCAGCAGGTTGGGGTTGCGCCAGCTCCGGTCGATGTTGTGGGTGAGGCCGTCGAACCACACCACCCTCGACGCGAACACCGGATCGGCCGACCAGGCCAGCGGGTCGAACCCGAGCGCGCCCGGCAGGAAGTCGACCGCCAGGTTGAGGCCGGTGCTGGCCTTGAGGAGGTCCTGCACCTCCTCGTCCGGCTCTCTGACGCCGAGCTGGGGGTCGAGGTCGATGAGCTTGAGCTCGGGTGTCCGCAGGCCCAGCCGGCGGCCCAGCTCGGCCGCGATGATCTCGGCGACGAGCACCCGCCGGCCCTGGCCCGCCTCGCGGAACTTCACGACGTAGGTGCCCAGGTCGTCGGCCTCGACGACGCCCGGCAGCGACCCGCCCTCGCGCAGCGGGGTCACGTAGCGCGTGGCCGCGATCCTTTCCAGCACGAGACGAGGCTATCGCCCTCTCCAGCCGCTTCGGGCCGGGCGGGTCAGAGCTTGGCGATGACCTCCTCGGCGAAGCGCTCCATGGTGGCGATCTTGAGCTCCAGGGTGTCCTCGCCGTACCGGGCCTTCTCTTCCGGAGTGGCCAGCCACCAGGGCGCGGCCAGCGTTCCCGTCACGCCCTTGGCGGCGAAGCGCCGGTACGTGCCCGCGTCCGGCAGCACCGCGAGCGGCGCGATGACGTCGAACGGCTGCCCGCTCCTGCCGTTGGCGTCGAGCTGCCGGCGGAGCGTGTCGAGCACGGGGTCGAGCTGCTCCTCGGTGTAGATGCGGTTGCCGATCCAGCCGTCGCCCAGCCGCGCCGCCCGGCGCAGGGCGGCCTCGCTGTCACCGCCCACGTGGACGGGGATGCGCCCGGCGGGGACCGGGCAGATCGACAGGGCGGGCAGGCCGTCCAGGGTGACGGTCTCGCCCGCCCACAACGAGCGCAGCACGGGCAGCATCTCGTCCAGCCGCCGCCCCCGCGTGTGGAAGTCCTGGCCGGTCGCGACGAACTCCTCCTTGCACCAGCCCACCCCCACCCCGAACGTCACCCGCTCCCGCGACAACACCGCCGCCGTGGACACCTGCTTGGCCACGGTGAACAGGTCGCGGACCGGGGCGATGTAGACGTTGGGGGCGAACCGCAGCGACGTGGTCACCGCCGCCATGGCACCGATCGTCACCCACACGTCCGGCCAGTGCGTCCGCGCGTTCCAGCGCGGCCGCCCCGACTTCGAGTACGGGTACGGCGTCTCGAAGTCGGCGTAGAAGAGATGGTCGGAGAGCGTCAGCGTGTCGAAGCCGCACCGTTCGGCGGCCCGCGCGAGCTCCACGAACTGGTCCGTGTCGGAGAACGAGGCCCCCAGCCACATCTTCATCGGAACTCCGGGGCGACCTTGGTGGCGAACATCTCCAGGTTGCGCTTGACCGTGTCGAGCGGCAGCACGCCCTGCTGGCCCTGCATGTAGAGGCCGAACCACTCCAGGTCGGGCATCCGGTCGAGCATGCGCTGGATGCCGCGCTTGACGTCGTCGGGGGTGCCGAAGAGCGCCATCTCCACGTCGTTCATGCGCCTGGCGTCGCCCTTCTCGGGGGAGATGGGCCGGTGTTTCTCGTCCTCCTTCTTCCGCAGCACCTCGAGGTAGCCGAACGGGCCGAAGAAGGCGGCGAAGTCCTTGGGGATGCTGCGGCCGAAGGTGTTGATGGCCTCCTCGGTGGTGTCGGCGATGCCGACGATCTTGAGGATGCCGGTGTGCTCGCCCAGCTTGTAGTGGCGGCCCTGCTTGGCGGACTCCTCCTGGTAGAGCCTGGCCTTCTGGGCGTGGTCGTCGGGGTTGGGGGTGAACATCCACGGCATGATGTCCTCCTGGGCGGCCCTGATGACCGACCGGTCGGAGATCGTGAACGGCTGCCACAGCTCGGGGTGCGGGTTCTGGTACGGCCTGGGGCAGACGGAGACGGCCCGCACCGTGCCGTCGTCGGCGAGCTCTCCGGGCGCGCCGAACGTCCTGGTCCACTCCTGCGCCGGCCAGCCCTCGATGCCCTCGTACGGGAACGGCACCTGGTAGTCCAGCACGTCGGACTTGTAGCGCAGCGTTTCCCGCGTCCACGCCAGCTTCATGATCTTCAGCACCTCGCCGAAGACATCGAAGTTGCGGGTGTCGGAGGCCGAGCCGTCCGAGCGGGCGGCGGCGGCGTGCCAGCGCTGGCCCAGCACGTTCATCCAGCGGTTCTGGTAGCCGCGGGCGACGCCGAGGCGCAGCCGTCCCTTGCAGAACTGGTCGAGCAGCGCCACGTCCTCGGCGGCTCTGATCGGGTCCCAGGCGGGCAGGACCAGGCCGAGCGGCGCCAGCAGGATGCGCTCGGTCCTGGCGGCCAGGTCGGTGAGGAACATGAGCGGGTTGACCGAGAACTCCATGCCCTCCGAGTGGAAATGGTGCTCGGTCATCATCAGCGCGTCGAACCCGACCTGGTCGGCGTGGACGGCTATCTCCCGCACCTCGTGCAGCAACCTCTGGTACGACTCCGTGTCACGCCCGATGGGCCGCCTGGCCTTGGCGTTGTCCTCGGCCGCGTAACCAGAGCCGGGAATCTGCGGATTCAGGAAGATAGAGAACTTCACCGTTGGGCCTCTCTCCGCGGATGGTCTTCTGCAAGGTACTCTGGAAATCTTAACCGAGCAATCGCTTGGTCACGACGGGAGGTCCCCATGAGGCTCGGGGTCACGATGTTCGCGACGGACCTGGCCATGCCGGTCCCCGACCTGGCCAGAGCGGCGGAGGAACGCGGCTTCTCCTCGCTCCACCTGCCCGAGCACACCCACATCCCCGTCTCGCGCCGCACCCCTCCCGCGGGCGGGCAGCGGGAACTGCCCGAGGAGTACAAGCGCACCCTCGACCCCCTCGTCGCCCTCTCCTTCGCCGCCGCCGCGACCGAGCGGCTGCGCCTGGGCACCGGCATCCTGCTCGCCGCCCAGCGCGACCCCATCGTGACCGCCAAGGCCGTCGCCACCCTCGACCACCTCTCCGGCGGGCGCGTGGTGGTCGGCGTCGGGTTCGGCTGGAACGTCGAGGAGATCGAGAACCACGGAGTCCCGTACGGCCGCCGCCGCGAGGTCGCCAGGCGCAACGTGCTGGCGATGCGGGCCCTGTGGCGCGACGAGGTGGCCGCGTTCGACGGGTTCGAGCCGTCCTGGTCCTGGCCCAAGCCGGTGCGGATCCCGCCCGTGTACGTGGGCGGCGCCGCCGGGCCGAAGGTGTTCGCGCACGTCGCCGAGTACGCCGACGGCTGGATGCCGATCGGCGGCCACGGGATCAAGGCGGCGCTGCCCGCGCTGCGCGAAGCGTGCGAAAAGGCCGGGCGGCCGATGACCGAAGTGATACCGTTCGGGACACGGCCGACGAAGGAGAAGCTCGACTACTTCGCCGGTCTCGGCATCGAGGAAGCCGTGGCCGCGCTGCCGAGCGGGTCCGCGGACGAGGTGCTGCGCTTTCTTGATCAGTACGCGGCCCTTCACTGATGACGGGCATAATGGCGGTATATGTCCGAGCTTCGTGCCGATGATCCGCGGCGACTTGGGCCGTACCGGCTGGCACGCAGGCTCGGCCAGGGCGGCCAGGGCGTCGTGTACCTCGGCGAATCCCCGCAAGGCGCCAAAGTCGCGATCAAGCTCCTGCGTGCCAGCCTGTCGAGCGCCCCCGACGTGCGGCGCAGGTTCCTCGGCGAGGTCGAGGCCGTGCGCCGGGTGGCGGCCTTCTGCACGGCCCAGCTGATCGAGGCCGACCTCCAAGGCGACCGGCCCTACCTGGTCAGCGAGTACGTCGAAGGCCCCTCGCTGCGCGAGCACATCGTCGCGGAGGGGCCCCGCCAGGGCGGCTCGCTCGACCGCCTGGCCATCGGCACCGCCACCGCCCTCGGCGCCATCCACCGCGCCGGAGTCGTGCACCGCGACTTCAAGCCGGGCAACGTGCTGCTCGGGCTCGACGGGCCGCGCGTGATCGACTTCGGCGTGTCCAGGCTCGTGAACACCGAGGCGACCACCGGCCACATCCCGGTGGGCACCCCGGCCTACATGGCGCCCGAGCGCATCCACGGAGAGCCCGCGGGGCCGCCCGCCGACCTGTGGGCGTGGGGGCTGACCGTCGCGTACACCGCCAGCGGCCGGCACGCGTTCACGGCGGAGACGCACCGGGAGGTGCTGGCCAGGATCCTGTACGGCAAGCCGGACCTCGGACCGCTGCGCGGGCCGCTGCGCGAGATCGTGCAGGCGTGCCTGGCCCCCGAGCCCGGGGACCGGCCGAGCGCCGAGGAGGTGCTGCTGCGGCTCCTGGGGCAGCAGGCGGTCGGCGAGCAGGACGTGCTGACGTCCGGCGCCATGGCCGCCGTCGCCGTCGCCGAGCGGGACGAGATCGTGATCACCGACCCTGACCCGACGACGAGCTTTCCCGTCGTACGCGTCCGCGAGACGGCCCCCACCTCCGGGGCGGCCGGGCCGGGAAGGACCGGAAGCACGTCCGGAGGCGCGGGCCGGGAGAGCGGCGGAAGCACGGCCGGCGAGGGCGCGGACGGTGACGGGCCGCTCCCAGGGACGCGGCCCGCGCGGAGTCGGGTGCGGCTCTGGCAGGCCGTCGTGGCGGTGACCGGGCTCGCCATGGGGGTGGCCGGGTTCGTGTTCTGGCTGCGCGGCGCCCAGGGTCCCGGCCTCGAAGGCACGTGGACCGGCTCGGCCGAGCACTTCACCGCCGAGCGCGTCTTCCCCATCGAACTGCACATGCACTCCGGCGGCGGTGCCATGCGATGGGGAGCGGATCTGCACTGTTCCGGACGGATCGGGCAGACCGGCACCCAGCTGGTGTTCACCCTCGATCAGGTTCAGGGCGAGGAGTGTTATTCGGGGACACTGCGGATGCTCCCGACCGCCGACACTAACCAGATGGCCATCAAGGTCACCCGCCACGGTGAGGACGAGGTTACGTATTCGGGCAAGGTCGCCCGCACCTCCTGACCTGCTGTATCACGGTCAGGCAGCGATTGGCCTGCGCACGGTTGACTGCGGGCGGCCCGTTGCCTTCAGTAGGAAGCAGGCGGCGAGGGGAGGGTGCCCGTGCCAACGGCACAGCCGCTCAGGACGGGGGACCCGCAGCGGCTCGGGGAGTACACGCTCTCCGGGCGCCTGGGCGAGGGTGGTCAGGGTGCGGTGTTCCTCGGCACGAGGGGCGGGGAAAGATACGCGGTCAAGCTGCTGCATGGGCCGGTCGGCGACGAGCGGGGGGCGTTCCTGCGGGAAGTCGAGCTGGCCAAGCACGTGGCGCGGTTCTGCACGGCGCAGGTGGTCGACGCCGGGTTCGACGAGGGCCGGCCGTACATCGTGAGCGAATATGTCGAGGGGCCCTCGCTGCAGCGGGAGGTCGCGCTCACGGGGCCGCGGCGGGGCGGCGCACTGGAGCGGCTCGCGGTCGGCACCGCGACCGCGCTCGCGGCGATCCACCGGGCCGGGATCGTGCACCGCGACTTCAAGCCCCAGAACGTGCTGCTCGGCCCCGACGGGCCGCGCGTGATCGACTTCGGCCTGGCCAAGGCGCTGGACGCGGCGGCCACGGTGAGCGGCAGGGGCGTGGGGACACCCGCGTACATGGCGCCCGAGCAGATCACCGCGTCGGCGGTCACCGGGGCGGCGGACGTGTTCTCGTGGGGCGCGACGATGTGCTTCGCGGCCAACGCGAGCGCGCCGTTCGGGCAGGACTCCGTCGCGCCGGTGCTGCACCGCATCCTGACCGCGGCGCCCGAACTCGGGCTGCTGGACGGCCACTTGCGCACGCTGGTGGAGTCGTGCCTGGACAAGGACGCCCGCAACCGGCCGAGCAGCAGGGACCTGCTGCTCGCGCTGCTGGGTGACGCGGGCGACGTGCCGGACGGCGTGCTGAGCTCGCCACCCGGCCCCATCCTGCGGGCCGTGCCGCCGCTGATCTCCGAGCCGCGACCCCCGATGGCCGAGCCTGAGGAGACGGGGGCGTCCGGCGGTTACGTGCTGCCCGAGTCGCGGGAGCCCGCGGGATCCGGGTCCGCTCGTGGAGAGCCCGGCAGGGAGCAGGGCGCGTCCGGAGCTCCCGCCTCGGTGGATCTCCTCGCAGGGGCGGGTGGCGGGTCCGGGGCCACCGGGTGGGGGCGGGTGGGGCGCCCGCCCGAGACGTCGGGGCCCGGTCCTGGCACGCAGCTGACCCAGCCCCCGAGACGGGGCTGGCCGAGGGCCGCCGTCGCCGTCTGCGCGGCGCTCACGGTGACCGCAGCCGTGCTGCTCACGGTGCTCATCCCCACGTTCGACGACCAGCGGGGTGCGCAGGCGGGACCGCGGCTGCCGGACACGTACCCGCCCGTGATCACGCAGTCGCCGATCGGCGAGTCCACCCCGATCAGGACCAGGAAGGAGACGCAGGAGCAGCGCGAGCCCACCGCGAAGCCACCCCCGGTGACCCGCCCGGTCACCGTGCCGGTGCCTTCCCTGGTCGGGATGAGCAAGGGCGCGGCGACCAAGGCACTCAAGAAGGCCGGGCTGGCACTGGGCACGGTCACCGAGGCCGACTCGCCGGAGAAGATCGGCCAGGTGCTCGGCAGCGAGCCCGCCTCCGGCGCGGAGGCGGCCAAGGGCAGCAAGGTCGCGCTCCAGGTGTCGAAGGGGGTGGCGGTGCCCGCGGTCACGGGCGAGCCGCGCCGGGCCGCCGAGAACGCCCTGACCGGCGCGGGCCTCGAGGTCGGCACGATCAGCCACACCTGCTCCGCCCAGCCCGGCGGCCGGGTGCTCGGCAGCGACCCCGAAGCGGGCAGCCGCGTCTCCGGTGGCACCTCGGTGAACCTCACCCTGTCCCGCCACGGCACGGCTGCGCCGCCCGTCGTCGGCCGGACCAGGGCGGACGGACGGGCGGCCCTGGAGGCCGCCGGCTTCAGGGTGCGCCAGCGCGGGCAGGTGGTGGAGGACGAGTCGCGGGCGGGCACGATCCTGCGCCAGAGCGTCCAGGCGGGCACCTGCGCCAAGCCGGGAGCCACGGTCGTGATCATCGTCGGCGTGGCCGGCCAGTCAGGCCCTCCCGACCCCGGCGACGAGCAGCCTTCGCCGACCCCGAGCGGCCAGGTCCCCGGCGAGTGACCGCCCGGGCGCGTCGCACGGACCTGTGCGTGCCGCGCCGTTCCCGGGGCAGGTGCAGCTCATGAAAAAGTTGTTCATGTTCTTCGCCGCGAAGTGGCTGACCAGGACGCCGCTCGCACTCGCCGTTCTGGGACTGGGCTGGTTCCTGAGCAGGCGCCGCAGGCAGCGGCAGGAGGGCGCCCGGCCGCCGGAGCGGGGGCAGGCGGTTCATCGCCAGGTTCCGCGACTTCAGTAGATCCGGTGCGAACAAATGTGGACTTCCTGCTAAGGACATCGCACGCGATCCGGGGCAGCCTTGTCGGCACCGCCAGGGGAGGCATGGCACGTACTTCTTCTGGTCGGCGTCCGCGTCGTTGGTCACGGAAGGAGTTGTCATGAAGGGACTCATGCGGCGGGCGGGTGAGCGGCTCGTCGGAGCGGTCTTGCCGAGCGTGGAAGCCGGCGCGTGTGTGGCGGAACACGGCCAGTGCTGCAAGAAGGGCTACCGCTTCAACTGCATGGGCAGCTGCACCAGCAAGTCGTCCACCTGCAAGTGAACGCGTAATCACCCCGGCGGGGGACGCTGCCGCGTGCCCCGCCGCCGTGTCCACCCGGAGGGGCTGAGGTGCTTGACCTGTTCGCCCGCGCGTTACTCGCCGTTGTCTTCTCTGCGGCGGTCGTGGGGAAGGTGCGTTCCAGGCGAGGGCTGGCCGGGTTCCGTGACCTGGTCGCGGCGGTCGGGCCGCGGTGGCTGCCCGCCGGTCCGGTCGCCGGCGTGGTGGTGATGGGGGAGGCCGGCACCGTGGTGTTGCTGGCTGTCCCCGGCATGCGGCCGGCCGGCTACGCCATGGCGGCCGTGCTTCTCGTGATGTTCTGCGCTGGGATCGCGCGTGCGGTCCTGGCCGGGCAGCCGGTGCGTTGTCAGTGTTTCGGCGCGGGTGGCGGCCTGCTCGGGCCGCGGCATCTGGTCCGTAACGGTCTGCTGGTGGCCGTCGCCGTGGCAGGCGCGTTCGCCGGCGGCGTGCCCGCGTCCGCTCCGGGCGCGCTGGTCGCCGTGGTCGCCGGCGCGTTCGCCGGTCTGCTCACGATCCGCTGGGAGGATGTCGCGTTCCTCCTCGTTCCCGCAGGGAGAAACCGTTGACCGTGCTCGCCACCGCTGTCGTGCTGCTCGCTGCCGTGGTCGCGGTGCACCTGCTGTTCACCTTCGGGCTGGTGGCCAGGGTCCGCGAACTGCAGGAGCACGGCGGCGGGCCGGCTCGCCACACGAGCGTGCCGGGGCCCGGCACGGTCGTCGGCCCGTTCTCGGTGACCGGCGTGGACGGCGTCCCGATCTCCGAGGCCGATCTGGACGGCCCGGTCCAGGTCGGGTTCTTCCAGGTCGGTTGCGGGCCGTGCCGGATGTTGTCGGACGCGCTGGTCGCCGCTCCGCCGGAGGCGCGGTTCGTGTCCATGGTGCAGGGTGATCCGGATGCTCCTGAGGCCACGGAGCGGTTGGCCGCCAAGCTCGGTGCGCTGGGCCGGGTCGCGCTCATCGGGGTCGACGACCCCGTGCTGAGCGCGTTCGAGATCGTCGCGTTCCCGACGTTGCTGCACACGCACAGCGGCGTGGTGACCGCGTCCGGCACCCGGCTTGACGACTTCGCGCAGGCCACTGGCGCTCCGGCGAAGGTGGCATGACCCGGTCCGCCGCCCGTGCCGGCGTGGTGGCGCTCGCGTTGCCGTTCCGGTCCGCGCCGGTGACCGCCGCCACCGCACTGGGACTGACCGTGCTCGCGGGTGCCGCGCCCGCGAGCGGGGCATGGCTGACGATGCTGCTGGTCAACGAGCTCACCACGGGCACAGCGAACGCGGGCCGGGTGGTGTTCCTCGCCATCGCTTCGGCGCTCGCGGGAGGGCTGGCCATCGCTCTTCTGTATCTCGCCGGGTATCTCGGCGAGGTGGTCCAGCACCGGGTCACGCTGACCGTGGAGAGCCGGCTGTTCCAGCGGGTCGCCGCCCTGCCAGGGCTGCGACATCTCGAGGATCCCGCGTTCCACGACCGGTTGCGGCTCGCCGAGCAGGCCGCGCAGGAAGCGCCCGGCACGGTCTCGCAGTTCGCGCAAGAGCTGGTCCGCTCGGTGGTGCTGCTCACCAGCTTCGCGGGTGTGCTGCTGGCTGTGTGGCCACCGATGACCCTGCTGCTGCTCGCGTCCGTGCTGACCGCCGTGCTCGCCAGGCTGGCGACCGCGCGGCGCGAGGCGGCCGTCGAGGAGGCGTGGGTGGCCACGGACCGGCGCCGCCTGTTCTACCGGGCGCTGCTCACCGATGTGCGTGCCGCCAAGGAGATCAGGTTGTTCGGCATCGGCACGCTGCTGCACACCAGGATGATCGACTCGCTGGCGGCGGTCACGCACGCACGGCTGTCCGTGGCACGCCGCGGCGCACTGGCGCAGAGCGGGCTCGCGCTGCTCGGCGCCGCCGTCACAGGGATGGGCACGGTCGTGGTCGCCACGAACGTCGCCACCGGTGGCTCGCCGGTCGGCGACCTGGTGCTGTTCCTCGGTGCGGTGGCCGGCGTGCAGGCCGGGCTGTCCGGCGTGGTGCTCCAACTCGGCGAGGCCGTCCGCGCGGCGCGGCTGTTCGTGCACTACCTCGACGTCCTCGACACCGGTGACGACCTGCCGGACGGCACGGGCACGCCACCTCCGTCGGCGACCATCGAGGTGCGCGACGTCTGGTTCCGGTACGGCGAGGAAGGCCCGTGGGTGCTGCGCGGGGTGACCCTGACCGTTCCCGCCGGCGCCGCCGTGGGACTCGTCGGCGTCAACGGGGCGGGCAAGAGCACGCTGGTGAAACTGCTGTGCCGGTTCTACGACCCGCAGCGCGGCACGATCACCTGGGGTGGTGTGGACATCCGCGAGCTGGACGTCGCGGCACTGCGCGCGCGGATCGGCGTGGTGTTCCAGGATTTCATGACCTACGACCTGACCGCGGCAGAGAACATCGGCATCGGGCAGGTCCAGCACCTCGGCGATCGGCCACGGATCGCCGCGGCCGCGCGGGCGGCAGGCGCCGACGACACCGTGGCGGCCCTGCCCAGCGGCTACGACACCGTCCTTTCCCGGACGCACACCGACGACGACGGCGAGCGGGCCGGCGTGACGCTGTCCGGCGGGCAGTGGCAGCGGATGGCCCTGGCCCGCTGCCTGATGCGCACCGACGCCGAGCTGATCGTGCTGGACGAGCCCACCTCGGGACTGGACGCCGAGGGCGAGCACCGTGTGCACACCACCGTGCGCCGGCACGCGCGGGGCCGTACCAGGCTGCTGATCTCCCACCGCATGTCAGCGCTACGCGGCGCCGACCTGATCGTCACCCTCGTCGACGGCCGGGTCGCCGAGCAGGGCAGCCACGACCAGCTGATGGACGCGGACGGCGAGTACGCCCGGCTGTTCCGCCTCCAGGCCGGCGGCTACCAGGACGCGAGGGTGCCATGATCGGCTGGATCAGAGTGACCGTGCGCGGCACCAGCATGGCGCCGACCCTGCACGACGGCCAGCACCTGCTCGCACGCCGGCTACGCCGCGACCCCCGGCGCAACGACATCATCGTCTTCCGGGTCGCGGACGAGCGCCTGCCGCACCGGATCAAGCGGGTCGCCGCCATCGCCGGCGACCCGCTGCCCGACTGGCTTGCCCCCTCGATGCCGGATGTGCCGCACGTGCCGGCCGGGCATGTCGCGGTGGCCGGGGACAACCCACGCTCCCAGGACTCCCGCCAGCTGGGGCTGGTCGACTGCCGCGACATCATCGGCACCGTCCCCTTCCCGGGCGGTGGCATGCTCACTTGAGCGCCCCCGCCGTCAGCCCCGCGACGATGCGGCGCTGGAAGAACAGCACCAGCAGCACCAGCGGGATCGTCACGAGCACGCCTGCCGCCATCTGCGTGCCGAACGGGGTGTCGAACTTGGCCGCGCCCGTGAACTGGGCGATCCGGACCGTGGCCGTCTGGCGGGACTGGTCGTTGACCATGGTGACGGCGATGATGAACTCGTTCCAGGTCGCGATGAAGGCCAGGATCGCCGTGGTGAAGACCCCCGGCGCCGCCAGGGGGAGCATGACGCGGCGGAAGGCGGCGAAGGCGGTGCAGCCGTCGATCATGGCGGCCTGCTCCAGCTCGTACGGCAGCTGCCGGAAGAACGTCGTCAGGTTCCAGATGGTCAGCGGCAGGGCGAAGGACATCGACGGGACGATCATCGCCTGGTAGGTGTTGATCCAGCCGATCGTCGTGAACAACTTGAGCAGCGGCACGATCAGCAGCGCGCCGGGGAACATGGACACGGCGATCACGAGGGCCAGGATGACGTTCTTGCCGCGGAAGGCCAGCCGGGCCAGCGCGTACGCGGCCATGGTGCCGACCAGGAGGGTGACCGCCGTGGTGGTGCCCGCGACGACGAGGCTGTTGACCAGCGACCGGCCGAAGCCCGTGCCCTCGGCGAAGACCGCGTCGTAGCTCTCCAGCGACCACGGGGCGGGCAGCGGCGACTTGTCGTGGATGTCGGCGGTGCGGCGGAAACTCGACACCACCATCCAGTAGAACGGCACCAGGCAGTACAGCGCGATGCCGGTCATCGCGGCCCTACGCCACATGGCGGGCCTCCTTCCCGCGCGAGCGCACGTCGCTCAGCAGGTCGGCTCCGAGCAGCCTGACGAACACGAACGCGATCACCGCGATGTAGGCGAACAACGCCGTCCCGTACGCCGACGCGGGCCCGTAGTGCACCCGTGTCGCCTCGTCCCAGATGAGCCCCGACAACGTCTCCACCGACTGCTTGCGCGGTCCGACCAGCACGTACGGCAGGTCGAAGATGCGCAGCGCGTCCATCAGCCGGAACAGCACGGCCACCAGCAGGGCGGGTCTGACCAGGGGCAACGTGATCCGCCAGAACGTCTGCCAGGGGGTGGCGCCGTCGACCTTGGCGGCCTCGTACACGCTGGACGGGATGATCTGCAGCCCGGCCAGCACGAGCAGGCCGACGAAGGGGGCGGTCTTCCAGGTGTCGGCGACGATCACGGCGAGCTTGGCCCAGGGGCCGTCCGCGGTCCAGAGGATGTCGGTGCCGAGCAGGGCGTTCGCCACCCCGTCCGCCTGGAAGATCCACTTCCACATCAGGCCCGCGACCGCGGTCGGGACCGCCCATGGGATGAGGATGCTGGCCCGCAGGAACGCCTGCCCCCTGAAGGCCCGCCGCATGACCAGCGCCATGGCCACCCCGAGCACGACCTCCAGCGCCACCGTCACCACGGTGAACAGGGTGGTGTTGAACGCGGCGTTCACGAACCGCTGCTCCACCACGCCCGCGTAGTTGGCGAGCCCGGCGAACCACTCGCCCTCCACCACGAACCCGTCCGCGTCGAGCCGCTGCCCGCTCTCGTAGAACGACTCGCGCATGGCGGCGAGCAGCGGGTAGAGGACCACGAGCGCCAGCACGATCATGGTGGGCGACAGCATGGCCGCGGCCGTCCACGACTGGCCGCGCGGGACGGCCGGGCGCACCCTCACGTGAGCAGCGGGCCGAGGGCCGACTGCAGCTCGGTCAGTGCCTGGTCGACGGGCTTGGCGCCGGTGACGATGGCGTACGCGGACTCCTGGACGGCGGCGGTCACGTCGCCGTACTTGACGGCCGCGGGGCGCGGCACGGCGGCGAGGATGCCCTCCTTGAGCGCCGGCAGGTACGGGTACTTCTTGACCAGCTCGGGATCCTCGTAGATCGCGGTCCGCGCCACCGGCATCGAGCTGGTCCGCGCGAACGCCTTGATCTGCGCGGCGCTGGTCATGAACGCGACGAAGTCCCTGGCGCTCTGCTTGTGCTTGGAGAAGGCGGAGACGGCCAGGTTGTTGCCGCCCAGCGTGCCCGCGCCCGGGCCGGTCAGCCCGGGGATGGGCGCCACGTCGAACTTGTCCACGACGTCGCTGGAGCCGTCGGTCTTCTGCGCGGCCTCGTAGCCGTAGGCCCAGTTGCGGTAGAAGAGCAGCTTGCCCTCCTGGAAGGCGACCCGTCCCTCTTCCTCCTTGTACGTGATCGCCTCTTTGGGGATCATGCCGCTGTCGAATCCGTCGGCGAGGAACCGTGCTGCCTGCTTCGCCGCCTCGCTGGTGACCTGGGGCTTGCCGGAGGCGTCGAGCAGCCGGCCGCCGGCGGAGGCGACGGCCTCGGCGAAGTTCACGGTCAGGCCCTCGTACTTGTCGAACTGGCCGGCGTAGCAGCTCATGCCCTTCTGCCCGGGCAGGACGTCCGCGCAGATCTTCTTCATCTCGTCCCAGGTCTTGGGCGGCTCCTTGACCAGGTCGGTGCGGTAGTAGAGCAGGCCGGTGCCGGTGAACAGCGGCATCGCATAGAGCTTGTCTCGATACTTCCCTGTTTCGATGGTGGTGGGGAGGAGGCCGGTCGTGTCCAGCTTCAGCTCGTCCACCCACCGGTTCGCGGCGAACTCGCTGGTCCACACCGCGTCGATGAGGATGACGTCGCCGGTGTCCGACTTGGTCTGCGCGCTCTGGATGAGCTTGCGGCGCTGCTCGTCGGCGCTCTCCGGGAGCAGCACGACGGTCGCCTTCTCGTCGGGGTGCGCGGCGTTCCAGGCGTCGACGATCTTCTGCACCGACTCGGCCTCGAACTTGCCGCCGAGGAACGTGATCGGCCCGCGCCCGCCGTTCTCCTGCGCGTTCGGCGCGCTCGCGGGGGTCGTCGAGCCGCAGCCGGCCAGTCCCGCGCCGAGCGCCAGCGCGGCGGCGATGTGGATTGCCTTCATCGGGGGGTTCCTTCCAGGGTTACGGTCTCGCCGCGCAGCCGCGACCGCTCGGCCGCCCAGGCGATGAGGTGGCTGTGCAGGCTCTCGCGGGGCGAGGAGAGGATCGGGGCGCGCTCTCTCGTGGCCACCGCGGTCAGGAACGCCTCGACCAGCGCCTGGTCGCCGCCGCCGTGGCCGCCCCTCGCCGTCGCGTCGCCGGTGGGGCGGGTGTCGACGGTCTCGGAGCGGCCGGTGACGAAGTCGGTCACGGTCAGGCGGTCGCCGTCGCCCTCGATGGAGCCGCGGGTGCCGAAGACGCGCGTCTGCCGGTGGAGCGCCGGGGTGAACGCCGTCATCGTGAACGACGCGGTCGCGCCTCCCTCGAACTCCAGGTTCACGACCTGGTGGTCGACCACGTCGTTGTCGCAGGCGTACACGCACCTGCCGTACGGGCCGGTCCTGAGCGCCTCCAGCACCCCCTGCTCGGAGACGTCGTGGGTGAGCACGGACAGCGGCCACTCGTCCCCGCCCGCCAGCGGCAGGTAGATGCGCCGGGCGGAGTAGGGGCAGTCGGGCTCGACCCGGCAGTCGAGGCAGCGGTCGGCGGCGCCCTCCGGCCGGTTCTCGGGGCGGAAGTGCTGGAGGCCGCCGAACGACGACACGCGGGTGACCTGCCGGCCCGTCAGGTGCACCAGCCAGTCGAGGTCGTGGCACGACTTGGCGAGCAGCATGAACGTGGACTCGTCGGCCCGCCGCCAGTTGCCCCGCACGTACGAGTGCGCCTGGTGCCACCAGCCGACCGGCTCCAGGTGCTGGATGTTGACGATCTCGCCGACGCGTCCCGCGTCGAGCAGCTCTTTCAGCACCCTGGTGTACGGCGTGTAGCGCAGCACGTGGCAGACGGCGAACATCGCGCCGGAGCGCTCGGCGGCGTTCACGATCGCGTGGCAGTCGTCCTCCGAGGCCGCCATGGGCTTCTCCAGCAGGATGTCGTAGCCCAGCTCGGCGAAGCGCAC
This sequence comes from Nonomuraea sp. NPDC049378, assembly GCF_055586745.1. Lineage (NCBI taxonomy): Bacteria > Bacillati > Actinomycetota > Actinomycetes > Streptosporangiales > Streptosporangiaceae > Nonomuraea > Nonomuraea sp. NPDC049378. The sequence goes on along the minus strand of NZ_JBVJHP010000001.1, from coordinate 976,185 downwards.
GGCCGGCTCGACGTGCTCGCGGTCCTGGGTGGCGATGACGACCGCGTCCGCCTGGCGGGGCAGCGCGGCCAGCTCGCGCCAGCCGGCGTACGGGGTCGCGTCGGGGAACTTGCCGCGGCGGCGGGCGAGCGGGTCGGCCACCGCGACCACGCGCGCCCGGCCGGTCTCGACGGCGTGGTCGGCGTAGGAGGCGCCCCGCGAGCCCGCGCCGACGATGGCGAGCGTGATCATAGCGCTCCTCACTTATGTAACCAATTCACGTATGTCGGCTGATGCTAAGATCCGGGCTGGTAGACGTCAATAGGGAAGTTATGGAGAAAGGTCTCATAAGTGACCGAGCTCCGGCCGGGTGACGCGTCGCTGCTGCGCAAGGTGAACACCCAGGCCACGCTCAGGGCCCTGCGCCGCGAGGGCGTGGCCACGCTGACACAGCTCGGCCGCATCACCGGGCTGTCCAGGCAGACGGTCGAGGCGGTCCTCGACGAGCTGGGCGAGCGCGGCTACGTCAAGGAGGTGCCGCCCGACGAGGGCGCGATGGGGCGGCCCGCGCGGCGGTTCGGGTTCCGCGCGGACGCCGGCTACGTGGTGGGCGTGGAGGTCGGCGGCGACACCATCGTGGCCGCGCTGGCCGACCTCGGCGGCGAGGTGATCGCCTGGGAGCGGGCCGAGGTCGACATCGAGGCCGCCGCCCACGAACGCCTGGCCGCCGCCCGCCGCACCTGCCTGGCCTGCGTGGACGGCGCGGGCGTGGCGCGCACCCGCGTGTGGGCCGTGGCGGCCGGCACCTCGGGCATCGTCGACCGCACCGGGCGCGTGTCGTTGTCGATCACGCTGCCCGGCTGGACGGGCGTGGACCTGGCGGGCCTGGCCGGAGACTGGTTCGGCTGCACCGCGCTGGCGGCCAACGACGCCAACCTCGCCGCGCTCGCCGAGCACTGGCGCGGCAGTGCCCAGCACGCATCCGACGTCGTGTACGTCATGATGGGCCGACGGGTGGGCGCGGGCATCCTGATCGGCGGACGGCTGCATCCTGGGCGCGGCGGGGCCGCGGGCGAGATCGGCACGCTGCGCCAGGTCGGCTGGGAGGACGCCGCCCGCGACCTGGTCAAGGATGCCTCGGCGGCCGAGGTGTTCGAGGCGGCGCTGCGCGGCGACCGCGACGCCCGGCGGCGGGTCGACGGTTACGCCGAGACCCTCGCCGTCGGCGCCTCGGCGCTCGCGCTGGCCATCGACCCCGACCTGCTGGTGCTGGGCGGCGGCTACGTGCGGGCCGGCGACGTGCTGCTCGAACCGGTCAGGCGGCACCTGGCCGAGCTGTGCGTGAGCGTGCCCGAGGTGGTGGCGTCCACCTTCGGGGACGAAGGGGTGGCGCTGGGCGCGGTACGTCTCGCGCTCTCCCACGTCGAGCGCGAGATCCTCGGCCTCTAGCCGCCTGGTGGGTCTTGCCAGATCGCCCTGGCCGACTCCAGCATGGCCGCTCTGACCTGCTCCTCCGGCAGGTCCATGGTCTTGACCGTGCCCCACTGCAACGCGCCGAGCAGGGCCCAGCCTTTCAGCCGGGTCTCCGGGCCGGGGTCCTCGCCCACGAGCTTGGTGAAGATCTCGTCCCTGTACGTCCTGATCACCGCGCGCTCCGAGCCGGGCGAGACGGGGGAGACGGAGTCGTCGCCGGCCAGGTCCTCCATGAACAGGCGGATCACCGAGCGGTAGCGCACCGCGAACCCGACCAGGGCCTCGACGAACTCGTCCCGGCTCCCGTGGCCGGCGTCGAGCAGCGCCAGCATGTCGCCGGCCGCCGGCGAGAGCAGTTCGGCCGCCAGGCGGTCCTTGGGGTGGAAGTGGTAGGCGACGGCGGTCTTGGTCAGCCCGACGGCGGCGGCGATGTCGGCCAGCGACGTGGCCGCGTAGCCGCGCTCGGCGAACAGCTCGCGGGCGGCGGCCAGGATCCGGGTGCGGGTGTCGTCGGCTGTGGTCATCGTCTCAATTCTCTCGAGGAGACAGCCTTCCCAATATTTCCCGTTTTATCGTATGTCCTGTACGACCGTACAGGACGGCCGTCGAGTGGGGGCTTTGCGATGACGCGGTTGCTGGGACGGCTGGGCGGCTGGTGCGCGCGCCACGGGCGGATCGTGCTGGTTCTCTGGGTGGTCGCGGCGGCCGCGCTGATGGGCGGCAGCCTCGTGTTCGCCGCCCCCACCAGCAACGACGCGAGCATCCCCGGGACCGACGCGCAACGCGCGCACGACCTGATGAAGACCGGCTTCGGGCCAGGCTACGCCGCGGGCGGCACGGTGCAGCTCGTCGTCTACTCCGCCGACGGCCCCCTCACCGAGGACGCGCCCAAGCGCGCCGTGGAGCGGGCCGTCGACCGGCTGCGGACCATGCCGCACGTCGTGCGGGTGGACTCGCCGTACCGCGTGGGCGGCATCGCCTCCAACCTGCAGATCGGGCTCATCGGCATCCGCATGGAGGGCCACGACAGCGACAAGATCGCCGCACTCACCCAGAGCCTGTCCAGGGCCGCGGACCCGGCGCGGGCCGCCGGGCTCGAGGTGGTGCCCGCGGACAGCTCCACGCCCGCCGACAAGGAGATCAAGACCGGGCCCAGCGAGATCATCGGCGTGCTCTGCGCGCTGCTCGTGCTGGTGTTCGCGTTCGGGACGCTGGTGGCCGCGCTCATCCCGATCTTCGCCGCGCTGGTCAGCGTGGCCTCGGGGCTCGGCGTGATCGGCCTGCTCGGGTGGGTGGTCGACATGCCCAAGCAGGCCGGCATCATGGCCACGATGATCGGGCTCGGCGTGGGCATCGACTACGCGCTGTTCCTGCTGTCCCGCCACCGCCGGCTGCTGGCCGACGGGGTGCCGGTCGTGGAGTCCGTACGCCGCACCGTGTCGAGCTCGGGAGGAGCCGTCGTCTTCGCCGGCGGCACCGTGATCATCGCGTTGAGCGCGCTGATGCTGGCCGGCTTCCCGCTGCTGGCCACGCTCGGCTGGGTCACCGGCATCTCCGTCGTCGCCGCCGTGCTGACCTCCGTCACGCTCGTCCCCGCACTGCTCGGGCTGCTCGGCCACCGCGTCAACGCGCTCAAGGTGCCGTTCCTGAAGGGCGCCGGCGGGTCCGGCGCCGGATGGGCACGGCTCGGCTCGTGGGTCGCCCGCCGCCCGTGGCGGGTGTTGTTCGCCAGCGCCCTCGTGCTGGGAGCGCTGGCCGCGCCCGCGCTGGCACTGAAGCTTGGGCCCCTCGACGAGGGATACGGCACCCAGGGCTCCGAGTCGCGGCGGGCGTACGAGCTGACGGCCACCGGCTTCGGGCCCGGCGCCAACGGGCCGCTGATCGTGGTCGCCAAGCTGCCCTCGAAGGTCGCCGACCCGGGCGACCCGATCGTCGACCACCTCACCCGCGCGATCGACGACGTCGAAGGCACCGCACACGTGGCCGAGCCCAAGGTCAACACCTCGGGCCGGTCGGTCCTGCTCCAGGTCGTCACCGACTACGCCCCGAGCGACCCCCGGGCCGCCGACGTGGTCAGGGACATCAGGGAACTCGCGCTGCCGGGCGTGCAGGTGCATGTCGGCGGGAAGGTCGCGGGGCTCACCGACGCGGGAGACCGCATGGCCGAGCGCACCCCGCTGGTCATCGGCGTGGTCGTGCTGCTGAGCGCGCTGCTCCTGCTGCTCGCCTTCCGCGCGCCCATCGTCGCGATCAAGGCCGCGGTGATGAACCTCGTCTCGCTCGGGGCCGCGTTCGGGGCGCTGGCGCTGGTGTTCTCCATCGGGGTTGGCAGCGGGCTGGTGGGCATGGACCCGCCGGCCAGTTCGTCGTACGTGCAGACCATCTTCTTCTCGGTGCCGATCGAGAGCTACGTGCCGCTGATGCTGTTCGCGGTGCTGTTCGGGCTGTCGATGGACTACGAGGTGTTCCTGCTGACGGCGGTGCGGCAGGCGTACCACCGGCACCGGGGCAACGCGCGGTCGGTGGCGCAGGGACTCGGGTCGACGGGCCGCGTCATCACGTCGGCCGCCCTCATCATGGTGGCGGTGTTCGTGGCGTTCATCGCGTACCCGGATCCGATGGTCAAGACGTTCGGAGTCGGGCTGGCGGTGGCCATCGCGGTGGACGCCACGATCATCAGGGGCTTCCTCGTGCCCGCCACCATGGTGCTGCTGGGGCGGCTCAACTGGTGGTGCCCGCGCTGGCTCGACCGCATCCTGCCCAATCTGTCGGTCGAGGGCCACGAGGAGGACGAGGCCCCGGCCGCGCCGCGCCGCGAGCCCGTCAAGGCCGGCGTGTGAAGACTCCTGGTCAGTCGGAGTCGGTCAGGTTGCAGGCGGGAACCCAGCCGACGACGCCGGTCGCCATGTTGCGGCCGTGGTGCCACAGGGTGCTCTCGAAGAAGTCGCAGCGGTAGAGGCCGTACTCGGCCGACCGGTCCGACTCGAACCCCTGGCCGGCGTAGCCGATCCCGGCACGGCCGGAACCGGCCCTGGGTTCGCTCCAGATGACCACGCCCAGGGCGCCGAAGTCGTGGACGTCTCCCGCCACGGCGGACTGGGCCTGCATCCCGGTCATGACCAGCCCGGTGAGCGCCCCGGCCATGGTGACGTTCTTCATGTGCACCGTCTCTCCTCCCCGTGGTGTCAGTAACACACGGTAAGAGATCGGTCACCCATCGTTCCAGCGGTTTTGCCGCACCTCGACCGGGGCGTCGAAGTCAGACCATGTACTGGTCGTGGCGCAGGTACAGCTCCGTCCACTCCTCCGGGCTCAGCTGCCGGCCGGTGGTGGCGATGTCGGCGAGCTCCTCGAAGTACGCCTCGCGGGGGGCGCCCGGCGTGAACAGGATCAACATCGAGGCCGGTTCGCCCGACTCGTTCTTGAAAGCGTGCACCCCGCCCTCGGGCAGGAACAGGAAGTCACCCGGCTTGCCGTCGGCCCACTCCTCGCCGTTGTAGAGGCGGATCGTGCCCGACAACACGTAGAACGACTCGGTCATGGTCCGGTGGAAGTGCGGATCGGGGCCGCTCGGGCGCGGGCCCATCTCCCACCGGTAGAGGCCGTACGCTCCGTTCGTGGAGCCGCCCGTCGCGAGGTAGTGCACCTGCGTGCCCCCCACCCCCATGGACAGGTCGGGCTCCCGGCCGGCCAGCTGGAAAGTGCCGCTGTGCTCGCCGGCCTCGCCGAAGTATCGGGGCTCGGGATAGGACATTCCGCCTCCTCTGATCTTCACGAGAAGTCTATGGATGCTCATGTCCGAACGCATCGGCACCTCCTCGGGTGCCACCGCCAAGCGCAGGCCAGGCAGGCGCCGGAGCAGCGCGGGAAGCGGATACTCGCGCTGCTGCAGCCTCGCGTATCAGCGTGATCAATTGCAATGTGCCCAGCTGGGACGAAGGGTTGGGTGCCTTCTCGTGGGCATCCGAGTAAACGTGCGGGGCAAGCGTTGTCGCGCCGGACTCACCCCGAATGGCCTGACCGAAACCCGCCACCCGCCGCGGTCCGTGGGTAGTGTGGATCAGGGTCTCTGGGCGGCGTTGTCGCTTCGGTCCCTTTTGTTGTATGCGAAGTCGGAGGTGATCACGGTGCACCCGGTCTAGCGACGGCCCCAACCCGGGGCGTCACGGAGCCGAAAGGTGACCGTATGAGCAAGACCGACAAGACCCGGCCCTGGTGGGTGCGGATGGCCGACGCGCCGCCGATGACCGGCGTGCCCGTGCATGATCATCGTTTCGGGCCGTGCACGCTGCCGGACGAGATCACCGCCGACAGCGCGAACTGGCGCCGGGGCGGCTGTTACTGGGGCGCCCCCGGCTACCACGTGCTCGTCCGCGAAACCAAGGGTGGGAACCGGGAGTGGTACTACTTCCGTCGCGAGGAGCGCCGTCGCAGCCGGCACCAGGCGCGCCGTGAGCTGCGCGACTACCGCGCCTTCTCCGACGAGGACTGAGACGACCCGCGGGGCACCGCGGCCGGGCGGCCGTCAGAAGGTGATGACCGTGCGGGCGACGGTGCCCTGGCGGACGTGGTTCACGGCTTCGTTGATCTGGTCGAGGGGCAGGCGTTCCGTGATGAGGCCGTCGAGGTCGAGGCGGCCCCGGAGGTACTGCGCCGCCAGCATGGGCAGGTCGCGGTGCGGTGCGGAGTCTCCGCCCTGGGTGCCCATGAGGCGGCGGGAGGCGAACAGCAGGCCGGTGTCCACCTCGGCGTGGTGGCCCTGGGGCGGGCTGCCGACCATGACCGCCGTCCCGCCGGCACGGGTGGCGGCGAACGCACGGGAGAGCACCCCGGGCGCGCCGGTGGCGTCGAAGGCGTAGTCGACGCCACCCTTCACGAGTTCGCCCACTTGCCGGGGCAGGTCCGCGGCGAGGAGGGTGTGGGTGGCGCCGAAGCGTTCGGCCAGCTTGAGTTTCGGTTCGGCCGTGTCGGCGGCGACGATCGTGGTGGCGCCCGCGAGCACCGCCCCCTGGATGACGTTGAGTCCGACGCCGCCGCAGCCCACGACGAGGACGGTGGCGCCGGGGGGCACCTTGGCGACGTTCGTGACGGCGCCGACGCCGGTGACGACGCCGCAGGCCAGCAGGCACATGGCGGCGAAGGACGCGTCGGCGGTGATCCGTACGCACATCGCCTCGGAGACGACGGTGTACTCGGCGAACGAGCCGATGCCGATGAAGCGGCGGGTCTCCTGCCCGTCGAGAGTGACGCGCGGCGGGCCGCCCATGACAGTGGGGAGCCTGGCCGGGCCGGAGCACAGGTGGAACCGGCCCGCGCCGCACGGGCGGCACCGGCCGCAGGGGCCGTTCATGGCGATGATGACGTGGTCGCCGGGCTTGACGGTGGTCACGCCCGTGCCGACGCTCTCCACCACTCCGGCGCTTTCGTGTCCGAGGATGAACGGTGGCCGGCTCGCCACGGGGCTCTTGCCGTCGATGGCCTTGAGGTCGGAGCCGCACACGCCGGACGCCATGACGCGCACGCGTGCCTCGCCGGGGCCGGGGTCGGCGATCTCGACCTCGCGGATCTCCATGGGGGCGTGGAACCTGGTCAGGACCGCCGCGCGCATCAGCATGGGCCAAACGGTAACCCGGCGCCGAGACCGTGAGCAAGCAGTTGCTCGGGGACCCGTTGACATCCTCCCAGGCGAGTTCACGCTCGCCACAACGGCACGCCCGCCGAGATCAGGCAGGACCCGGTCGTCAGGGCCGCCTATCTGGGCTGAGCGTGGCGTTCGGTGAAGGACAGGATGCGCCTCCAGGCGTCCTGGCACGCCTCGGCCCACTCGCCGTAGGCGCGGTCGAAGAACGAGTGCGGCGCGCCGTCGTAGACGTGCGTCTCGTGCTCCGTGCCCACCTGGTCGAGAGCGGCTTCGTACGCCTCGAACTCCTCCGGCGTCGAAACCGCGTCGGCCCCGCCTCTGAGCAGGAGGAGCGGCGCTCCCGGGCCTGACCGCGGCGGCTCGATGAAGCGCAGCGCGCCGTAGAAGCCGATGCCGCCGGACAGGCCGTTGCCCTCGGCGGCCAGCCGCCACGACTGGGAGCCGCCCATGCAGAAGCCCACCGTGAACACCGGCCCTCCGCCCGACAGCGCCTCGGCCGCCGCCCTCGCGTCGGCTCTGATCCCCCCGGGGGTGAGTTGGTTGACGTGCGGCATGAAGTCGAAGTCGTCGCCGCGATCGCCGCGGCCCGCCGTACGGCCGAAGTAGTCGATCGCGATCGTGGAGAATCCCGCCTCGGCGAAGCGCACGGCGAGGTCGCGGTAGAAGGGGTGCAGGCCGCGTACGTCGGGCAGGATCACCACGCTGCGGCCGTTGGGCTCGGCGGGCTCGGCCCGGTAGGCGAGGAAACGGTTGCCGTCGGCGGCGGTCAGCGCGATCAGCTCGTGTGCGGCCACCTCCCCCTGGACGGGCGGGGCGGGCGGTCTGCTGTCGGTGGAATGGCACATGCCGGACAGCATGCCCGGGGCGTTCGCGGATATCCCCGTGCTCGGATCCGAGCACGGGGGGTCGTGGCGGAGACGTTCGCGCGTGCCGGTGCGGCCGCTCCGGTGCCGGATCCCTGGCGCGCAGACAAAGCGTGCGCTAGGTTGGTCGCGTGGATCTCGACTTCTCCCCGGCCGAGCGGGACTTCCGAGCCGAGGTTCGTGACTGGCTGCGCGCGCACGTGCCGCGACCGCTCCCGCCCATGGACACCGCGGAGGGCTTCGCGGCGCACCGCGCCTGGGAGGCGCTGCTGGCCGGCGCGCGGCTGTCCGTCGTCTCCTGGCCCGAGCACCACGGCGGGCGCGGCGCCTCCCTCATCGAGTGGCTGATCTTCGAGGAGGAGTACTGGGCCGCCGGCGCCCCCGCCCGGGTGACGCAGAACGGCATCTTCCTGCTGGCGCCGTCGCTCATGAGGTTCGGCACCCCGGAACAACGCGACCGCTGGCTGCCGCGGATGGCCAGGGGCGACGACGTGTGGGCGCAGGCCTGGTCGGAGCCGGAGGCGGGCAGCGACCTGGCCGCGCTGACCTCCAGGGCCGAGCCCGCGCCCGGCGGCTGGCGGCTGTACGGCCACAAGACGTGGAGCTCGCGCGCCGCCTTCGCCACCCACGGGTTCGGCCTCTTCCGCACCTCCGGCACGCGCCACCACGGCCTCACGTACGTCATGTTCCCCATGGACGCCGTCGCCGTCCGGCCGATCGCGCAGCTCGACGGGCTGCCCGGGTTCGCGGAGCTGCACTTCGACGGAGTGTTCGTGCCGGAGCCGATGGTGGTCGGCGAGCCGGGCGACGGATGGCGGATCGCGATGGCCACCACCTCGTCAGAACGCGGCCTGACCCTGCGCAGCCCGGGACGCTTCCTCGCCACCGCCGACCGGCTCGTCGAGCTCGCCCGCGACGCCGGCCCGGCCCTCGCCGACCGGGCCGCCCGCTGCTGGGCCGACGCGGAGGCGTACCGGCTGCACACGTACGCCACCGCGCTCCGGCTCATGACCGGCGAGGAGCTCGGGCCCGAGGCCAGCATGGGCAAGGTGTTCTGGTCCGAGCTTGACCTGCGCATGCACGCCCTCGCCATGGAACTGCTCGGAGACCGGGCGGGAGACACGGCCTGGCTGGACGGCTTCCTCTTCGCGCTGGCGGGCCCGATCTACGCGGGCACGAACGAGATCCAGCGCACCATCATCGCCGAACGCGTCCTCGGGCTGCCCAGGGCGGGGGTGCGGCGGCCGTGAACTTCGGCTTCACCCCCGACCAGCTCGCCCTGGGCGCGACCGTGCGCGACGTGCTGCGGGCCCACTGCCCACCTGCCGCACTGCGCACCGAGCGGCGGCCCGCCTGGAAGCAGCTCGCCGGCCTGGGCTTGTTCGGATCGCTGCTGCCCCCCGGGTCCGGCGGCCCGGGGTTGTCACCGGCCGACCTCCTGCCGGCGCTGGAGGAGACCGGGCGGGCATGCCTGCCGGGGCCGGTCGTCGAGACCGCCGTGGCGGCGGCGTACCTGCCGGCGAGCCTTCCCGGGCTGGCCTCCGGCGCGGTGTGCGTGAGCGTGCAGCCGCCGGGGCAGGCGTACGCGCCGGACGCCGACCTGGCCGACCTTCTGGTGGTGGCGCGGGCGGGCGGCTGGCACCTGGTCCGCAAGGAGTCCGTACGCCTCGCCCCCCGCCACGGCGTCGATCCGTGCCGGCCGCTGTTCGAGGTGGGCTTCGACGCGTCCGAGGACCTGGGCGCGGCCGCCGGGCCGGCGGTGCTCGCGGCCACCGCCGCCACGGCGGCGCAGCTCATCGGGGTCGCCAGGGAGCTGCTCGCGGTCACCGTCGCGTACGCGCGGGCCAGGACGCAGTTCGGGGCGGCCGTCGGGTCGTTCCAGGCGGTCAAGCACCAGCTCGCGGACGTCGCCGTGGCCGTCGAGTTCGCCGCGCCCCTCGTACACCGGGCGGCCCTGTCGGTGGGCGGGCCCCGGAGCCGGCCGCTGCCCAGCGCCGGACGGGACGTCAGCGCCGCCAAGGCCGCCGCGGGGGAGGCCGCCGGCCTCGCGGCGCGGGTGGCGCTGCAGGTGCACGGCGCGATCGGGTACACCGAGGAGCTGGATCTGCGGTTCTGGCTCGCGCGGGCCTGGTCGCTCTCGTCCGCGTACGGCACCGCGGCCGCTCACCGCGAACGCCTGCGCGCCGCCATCGCCAACGGCGGCCCTGGACGGTATCCGTGAAGTTCGGCGTGCCGCTCGGGCTGCTGCATCCCGCCGCGTGGAAGGACGTGGCGGTGGCCGCGGACGAGCTGGGGTTCGAGTCGGTGTGGCTGCCCGAGCACCTGGTGTTCACCACCGACCTGTCGCTCGCCGCGTACCCGGGCGCCACCGGCCCGGGGATCAAGCCCGGCACGCCGCTGTTCGACGCGCCGGCGTACCTGTGCTGGCTCGCCGCCTTCACCACCCGCGTCAGGCTCGGCACAGCGGTGCAGCTCCTCGCTCTGCGCCACCCCTTCGTGTCGGCCCGCGCGTTCGCCACGCTGGACGTCGTCTCGTCGGGACGGGCCATCTGCGGGGTCGGCGCGGGCTGGTACCGGGGGGAGTGGGAGGCGGCGGGCATCCCGTTCGGCACGCGCGGGGCGCGGCTGGACGAGGCGATCGAGGTGGTCAGGCGGCTCTGGAGCGAGCCGGTGGTGGCCCATTCCGGGAGGTTCTACTCGTTCCCCGAGGTCGCGTTCGAGCCCAAGCCGGTGCAGCGGCGGCTGCCCCTGCTGGCGGGCGGGGAGTCGCCCGCCGCGCTGCGCAGGGCGGCCCGGCTCTGCGACGGGTGGATCAGCATGCCGCACACGATCGAGTCGATCAGGCCGCAGCTCGACCGGCTCGGGCCTGGGGTTCCCGTGACGGTGCACGCCCACGCGCCGGCCTCCCCCGACGAGGTGGCCGCGTGGGAGGCGCTGGGCGTGGAACGGCTCATCGTACGGCCGTGGACGCGCGGACGGGACGCCGTCTCCCGGCTGGCCGCCTTCGCCGCCGAGCACGGGCTCGGCTAGAGCGCCCCTCCGAACGCCCTCGGCATCGCGCCCAAGGGTTCTGGGCCGGCCGGGCGTGGTGGGGCGAGGCCGGCGGGTCGCCGGTCGGGCGCGGTGGCGTCGCGGCCGGCACGGCCGGGATGCCGGTCAGGCGCGGTGGCGTCCCTCGGGACGAGCCGGGATACCGGTCAGGCGCGGTGGCGTCCCTTTCCTGGCCGGGTGGTGGCCGCGCCGGCGAGCTGGCGGCCGCCGTCGGGGCGGGTCGTCCTGCGGTGCCTGCGGCCCTGCAGCGGGAGGTCCTGGACGAACCCCTCGGCACCGCGCCCCTCGCCGGACCGCCTGGACTGCGCGCGTCCCGCGGGCTGTGCTGGCTCCTGGCGGCCGGCGTACGGTGCTCCGGCGGGTTGCGGCGCGTTGCCGGGGCGAGGCCCTCGGGCGTCAGGCGAGCCCGGCTGGGCGCGGCGGTGGCGGCGGCCGCGCGACGGCAGGTCGGACGCGAACGCGGGCTCTTCGGCCAGCCGTTCGTGCCGCCGCCGCCGTCCGCGATAAGGGCCGCCGGAGGCACGGCCAGGCACCCCGCCGGAGGCACGGCCAGGCACCCCGCCGGAGGCACGGCCAGGCACCCCGCCGGAGGCACGGCCAGGCACGCCGCCGGAGGCACGGTCCGGTCTGTCGCCGGAGGTGCGGCCCGGCCTGCCGCTTCGGGAAGGAGCGTCCGGCCGGCTACCGGGGAACCAGCCGTCGGCGGTGGGGCTGGCGAGCGGGCCGGATGCTCCGGAGGGGTGGTCGACGGTGATTAGCGGGCCGAAGGCGTCCGAGCCGGTGGCGCGGGTGGGGGCGAAGGCGTCGAAGCTGCTCGACGCGCCGGGGATGACGATGCGTTCGAACGGTCCTGTGTCCACGACGCGATCGAGCGGGCCGGTGTCGAGGACGATCTCCAACGGCCCTGTCTCGGCGGGAGCCGTGTCGTCGAAGGCGGGCGCGAAGGGACCGGTGCCCGCCGCGCGGCGGTCCCCTGCACTCGCGCGGCGGTGAGAGGGGTGGAGTTCGGCGGCGTCCGGCGATCGGAGCACGGTGGTGTCGCCGGACTGCCGGGGGGAGCGGAGCACGGTGGCGTCGGAGGTGTCCCGGGCGGAGCGGAGCGCCGCGGCGTGGCGCGGGGAGCGGAGGACGGCGGTGTCCGTGGTGCGGAGTTCGGGGGCGTCGGTGGCGAGGTCGAAGGGCCGGGTGGCGAGCCGGCGCCGGGGCGCGGGGGCGGCGTTGCGGCGGCGGCGGCCGGCGTTCGAGCGGGCCGGGCGGGCGCCCGTGCCGGCCCCGGAAGACGCGGCGGACGCGGCGGACGCGGCGGCCCGCATCCGGCGGGTCTTGGCGACGGCGAGCAGCGCCAGCGCGGCCACCAGCGCCGAGCCGACCAGCGTCGGCGTCGATACGGCGGGCATCGGGGCGGTGGCCGCGGCGTCGATGTGGGTGGGGACCGGGTCGGCGGTCGCGGCCGTGGTGTCGGCGGTGGACGGCTTGGCGTGCTTGGCCTTCTTGGCGGGCTCCTTGCCGGTGGCGCTCGCGGAGGCGTGGACCGTGGCCTCCTGCTCGGCCTTCTTCGACGGAGCGGGGGCGGGTGCGTCGGCGTCGCGGCCGCCGGAGTGAGGGGCGCGGGCGGGCTCGTCGCGTTTGGCGCGGGGGATCATGCCGGACAGCGCCTCGTCCGCGGGAAGCTCGAGCACGCCGACGTCGTTGCCGGGCCTCGACGGCTCCTCCGCCCGCTCCTCGGCCTTCTTCCTGGCCTCCTTGGCCTGCTGGGCGGCCTCCTCGTCCAGGCGGGCCTTGATCTCCTCCGGGTAGCCGTAGCCGACGACCTTGCTCGTGTCGCGTTCCTTGCGCTTGGCGACGCCGCCGTCGATGTTGCCCTCGATCGTGTGGATCGTGTCGCCCTCGACCCGCGTCACGACGCCGACGTGGTCGATCCTGCTGATCTTGTTGGATCCGCTCCAGTCGTAGAAGACGATCGCGCCGGGCTTGGGCTTCTTCCCCCACGCGCCCTGCTCCTTGAACCACTTGGCGTGGGCGACCGTCCAGGCGAACTGGCCGATCCACTCCTCGTAGCCGAGCTTGTGCGCCGCCCAGGACAGCATCATGTCGCACCATGGGGCGGAGGTGTAGTCGGCGTCGAACTCGACGTTCTTGCCGTACCAGGAGCCGAACTTGGTGTACGCGCCGGCCTTCTCCGAGTAGCCGAGCTGGCGCTCGAGCAGCTCGATGAACTTCTGCATCTCTGGCGTCATGGAGGCGTGGGGAAACCTTCCGGGCAAGACCGGTTTGTCCACACAAATCTGGGTAAGGGACGCCCTGTGACTGGTGTGATGAAACCGGCGGCTTGTCATCTTCTGCGATGAGCGAGGTTACCGTTTGGTAACCCCAGGTCAAGCACGCCCCAAGAGAGAGTCGACTCTTCTTGGGAAAGAACCGCAGGTCAGGATGCTGCCAGAAATGTCCGATCCAGGTGGTTTAAACCCAAAAGATCTACCTTGGGGTGAGATCTTAGTATCCCGCCCCGGTCAGCAGCCCTCCGTCCACCGTGAACTCGCTGCCGGTGCAGTAGCTCGACCGGTCGGAGGCCAGGAACGCCACCACGTGCGACACCTCGACCGGCTTGGCGAACCGCTTGATGACCATGGACTTCACGAAGGTGTCCGCGTCCACCTCGTTCGCCATGTCGGGGTCCATGGCCATCGCGGTGTTGATCGCGCCAGGATGCACCGAGTTGACCCGGATCTTGAATCTGGCCAGCTCCCGCGCCGCCGACTTGGTGATCCCGCGCAGCCCGAACTTCGAGGCCGAGTACGCCGACAGCCCCTCGGCGCCGATGAAGCCCTCGATCGAGGAGATGTTCACGATGGCGCCGCGCCCGGCCGCCTTCATGGGGTCGATCACCGACTTGATCCCGAGCCAGGACCCCTTGAGGTTGACGCCGATCACCTGGTCGAAGTCCTCGGGTGACATCTCGTGGATGCGCCGATATTTCAGGATCCCTGCGTTGTTGACCAGAACGTCGAGCTTGCCGTACAGATCGGTGGTCATCGACACCGCGCGCTCCCACTCCCGCGCGCTCGTCACGTCGTGCCGGACATAGACCGCGCCCGTCTCCTCCGCCAGCGCCTTGCCCTCGTCGTCCAGCACGTCGCCGAACACCACCCGCGCGCCCTCCTCCAGGAAGAGCCGCACGTGCGCCGCCCCCATGCCGCGGGCCCCGCCCGTGATCAGCGCGACCCTGCCGTCAAGCAACCTCATGACGTCCTCCTCCGGCGACGGCCGCCGCGGCCGCCTCCATGGAGCGGTAGACGGGGACACCCGCAGCCGCCGCGATCCGTCGCACTTCGTCCTCGACGCCCTCGGGGGCGCAGTCGCCGTTCCTGGTGACGAGGGTGATCCGGGTGCCCGGCAGCGCGTCCTGGGCTCCCGCGACCGCCCCGGCGTAGGCGTAGAGGGGTTCCGCCGCGTCGCCGTACGTGAAGAAGGCCTGCACGTTGACGTGCGCCACGACGTCCCGGTACGGCCGCCGCGACATGATCGTGGTGATCACCTCGGGCACGAGCCCGGCACGCCCGAGCGGCCCGACGGGCACCTCGAGCGGATTGCCCGCCGCGGCCACCCCGAGCCCGCGCAGCGCGTCGAGCGCGTCGTCAGGCAGCGGGTCGAGCCGCACGCCCGCGCCGTCGAACGCGTCGGCGGCCAGCACGCTCGCGCCCCCGCTCGGCCCCACCACCAGCACGCCGTCCCCGGAGGTGACCCGCGAGCCGTGCGCCTGGAAATACGCCAGGACCCCGATCAGGTCGTCCTGGCCGGACACCAGCGCCACGCCCGCCTGCTCGGCCACCGCCTCCCAGATCCGCCGGTCGCTCACCATGCCGCCCGTATGGGAGGCCGCCGCGCGCCGACCCTGCCCGCTGCGCCCGCCGACGAGCAGTACCACGGGCAGGCGCGTCGCGCGCAGCGCCTCGTACAGCTCCCGCCCGCCGCGCGGATCCTCCAGGTACAGCCCGACCGCGCGCGTCTCCTCGTCGCCGGAGAGCCAGCGCAGCAGCTCGGCCGGGGTCACGTCGGCCGCGTTGCCGACCGTGGCGACCCGGCTGAACGCCAGCCCGCGCCGTTCCCCGACCTTGATCACCTCGCCCGCCAGGCCGCCGCTCTGCGAGATCAGGGCCACGGATCCCGCGGGCCCGAGCCCGCCGCCGACGAACGTCTGCCGGCCCCGCGGGCAGTAGACGCCCATGCAGTTGGGCCCCAGCAGCCGCGTGCCCGCCGCACGGGCCGCCGCGACCAGCTCCCGCTCCAGCCCGTGCTGCCCGGCCTCCCCGAACCCGCCGCTCATCACCTGCACGAACGGGATCCCCGCCGCCTGCCGCACCACGTCGGCGCACCGCCCGGCCGGCACGGCGACCAGCGCGTAGTCCACCTCCGCCAGCGCGGGGGAGCGTACGGCCGGCACGCCCGACACCTCGTCCGCCTCGGGGTGCACCGCCACCAGCGGGACACCCGCCTCGCGGTAGAAGCCGAGGAACATGTTGCCGAAGTTCGGCCGGGTCGCGGACGCGCCGGCGACGGCCACCGCCCGGGGCTCGAAGAGCGGCAGGAAGTCCGCGGGCGGTCCCGCCGCCGCCCGCGCGGGAGCCGCGGCGGGCAGGTGGCGGGCGTCGACGGCCACCACGCCCGACGGTCCCGCGATGACCGGGTTCAGCTCGAACTCGCCCAGCTCCAGCCGCTCCCACAGCCCGCCGGGCCCGGCGACCGTCGCGAGCAGCTTGACCAGCGCGTCCACGTCCACCGGCGGGCCGCCGCGCCACCCGCGCAGGAGCGCGGCCCCGCGCAGCGAGGCCAGCATGCTCCGGGCGTCCTCCTCCGTGATCGGGCAGAGCCGCAGCGCCGTGTCACCCAGCGCCTCCGCCCACACTCCGCCGAGACCGGCCAGCACCACCGGCCCGAACCCCGGGTCGCGCACCAGACCCACGATGAGCTCGACCCCGGCCCGCGCCCGCTCCTCCACGAGGAACCCGGCGACGTCCAGCCGGGAGGCCATCGCGGCGGCCGACGCCGCGAGCTCGCCGTGCCGCAGGCCCAGCGCCACGGCCCCGGCCTCGGACTTGTGCACCAGCCCCGGCCCGAACGCCTTCAGCACCAGCGGTTCGGCCAGCTCGCCGGCCGGGCCGAAGTCGCCGTCACGCACCACCACCCCGCGCGGGACCGGCACTCCCGCCTCGCGCAGCAGCGCCTTGACCTCGTGCTCGTACGCGCTCACCCGTACAGCTCGCGGATCTTCCCGCGCAGCAGCTTGCCGGGGCCGCCGGAGGCGTCCTGCGCGTGCGGGAGCGCGGTGGCCACCACGATGTGGTCGGGGCGCCGGTGGGCGGGGAGCGTGTCGGCCAGCGACAGCGCGATCTTGGAGGGGTCCAGCGAGTGCCCGGCGCGCGGCACGACGGCCAGCAGGACCCGCTGGTCCGCCGCGCCCTCCGGCACGCCCACCGCGCCCGCCTCGGCCACGCCGTCGAGGGCGGAAACGGCCTCCTCGATCACGGCCGGCTGCGTCCAGACGCCGCCCTTGATGATCGCGTCCTCCCGCCGGCCGAGCACGCGCAGCACGCCGTCGGCCGAGAGCGTCCCGAGGTCGCCCCCGACGTACCACTCGCCGCGCAGCACCTCCGCCGTGCGGTCCGGCAGGCCGTCGTAACCGGCCATCCGGTGCGGCCCGGCCAGGTTGATCTCGCCGACCTCGCCGGTCACGCGGTGGCCGCGCTGGTTCGTGATCCGCACCGCGTTGCCCGTGCGGGCGCGCCCTGACGATCCGAGCGGGATCGAGCCGTCGTCCACCCGCCCCATGCACGTGTACGGCGCCTCGGTCTGGCCGTAGTACGAGAACACCGCCGCCTGCGGCAGCCTGGCCCTGATCCGGTCGAGCATGGTCGCGGTCAGCGGCTCCCCGCCCAGCATGATCACCCGGATGGATGACAGGTCCACGCCCTCGTGGTCGGGCGAGCCCAGCAGGGCCGCGTAGAACGAGGGGATCTGCGACACGTGCGTGACCCGTTCGCGGGGGACGGCGCGCAGGAAGTTCGCCGGGCCCCAGTCCTGCTCCAGCACCAGCCGCATCCCGGCGTACAGGGCGGGCCCGGCGATGGCGGGGAAGCCGATGCCCCAGATGATCGCGCCCGTGCCGAACACCGCGTCGGGCCCGCGCGGCACGTCCAGCCAGATCCGCGCCGTGGCCAGCGACGACGCGTGCGTGTGCACGACGGCCTTGGGCAGCCCTGTCGTCCCCGAGGTGTAGTAGAGCGCCAGCGGATCGTCGTGGAACCCGCCGAGCGGCGGCTCGGCGTCCGAACCCTCCGCCGGCTCGCGTACGTCGATCCACGCGGTCACCGCCGGCAGCTCGCCCCTGATCTGCTCGACCGCTCCCTCGACCGTCGCGTCGTGCACCAGCGCCGTGCAGCCCGAGGCGGCCACCACGTCCCGCACCGTCTCCACCGGCCAGTACGGGTTCAGCGCCGCCGTCACCGCCCCGATCTTGGCCTGCGCGAGGTAGACCTCGGCCACCCGCAACGTCTCGTTGAGCAGCACCGCCACCCGCCGCCCCGGCGTGATCCCGGCGGCGATCAGGGCGTTCGCGCGGCGGTTGACGCTCCTGTTGAGCTCGTCGTAGGTGAAGCTCCGCTCGCCGCAGTACGTCAGCGCCACCCTGTCGGGCGTGCGCAGCGCTCCCGCGGTCAGGACCGCGTGGCCGTAGTTGCCGTAGGGTGATCGTGCCATCGGGGGTGCCTCCACATCAGAGGGGCGAATAGAGCACGAAGACGTTGCCTGAGGGATCGCGCAGCACGGCCCGCCTCTCGTGCGGCCCGTCCTCCGGCGCCCGCACCACCTCGGCGCCGCGTCCCTCCATCTCCCGCACGACCCGCGCCACGTCGTCCACCTTGTACGACGGCGCGGCCGAGGCGGTGACGTGCTCGGCGGGCCCGGCCAGAGCCACGGTGACCCCGCCCCCGTCGAGCGCCGCGAACCTGTCGCCGTCGCGGAACTTCACCGGCAGCCCGTAGAAGGCGATCGCCTCGTCCAGGTCGGCGACGGGAATCAGCACGTTGCCCAGCTTCACGCGGGCCTCCAATGGGGGAGATCGTCTATGAACGTCACGCGTACCGGCATGCCGACGCGTACCTCTTCCGGTGCGCACCCCACCACGTGCCCGAACGCCCTGGGGCCTTCCCGCAGGTCCACCCAGGCCGCGGCGTAGGGCTCGCGCCCCTGGTAGCCGGGGGCGAAGGAGCGGTGCACGATCGTGAACGTGTGCACCACGCCCTCGCCGGAGACCGGCTCGGCGCGGAAGGCCCGGCCGCCGCATCTGGGGCAGGCCGGTTCCGGGAGGTGGCCGCGGTGGTCGCAGCCGGTGCAGCGCTGGATGACCAGTTCGCCGTGGGCGGCCCGGTGGGCACAGGTGTCACCGCTCATCGCTAGCCAAGCTAGCGCACGCTTGGTACCCCCACAAGACCTCGCCCGCCGGGCCCGTGACGGTCGTCGCTGAAGCGTACGGGATCGCCACGGCGGCGTGCGGTGAGGTCCTCCGGCGACAGCGCGGAATCTTCCTGGGCGAGCGGCGGCGAGGTGGACGATGCCGCGTCGGGGTCGGCGGCGAGGGGTGGCGTCACGCCGGGTTCCATGGCGGAAGTGGCGGCGTCGTGGTCGGGGGCGGGAGTGAGGCTCGTGACCGGATGTGGTGGCGCGAGGCGCGAGGATCCGTCGGTGGTGGAGGTCGGCGACGCGATGCGGGCGGGCGGGGACGAGGTGGTGCGGGCCGGGTAGGGGGCGGGGGTGGTGCGGGCCGAGGCGGTCGGCTCATCGGTGGGCGTCGGGACGGTGGTCCCGGACGAGGTCGGCGTCGGGGCGGCGCAGGAGGGGCCGTCCACGAGCACCTCGCTCACCTGCGGCCCGTTGTCCGCCGCCGGTTCCGTCATGACGAGGATCCCGACGTACGCCCGGCGCCCGCACGCCACGCCCCCGGGATCGTGCGTGACGGCGCTGGCGTAGGCGGTCCGGCCGCGCAGGGTGCGCAGCTCCTGGCGGACCGTCCTGGCCGCGCCGGAGTCCCCGTCCCTCCGCGTGTACGAGATCCGCAGCCGCACGGGCCCGGTGCCGTTCGCCGCCACCCTGATAGCGCCGGCCGTGCCGCTCCACCGCACGATGCCGACCGCCTGGACGGTGAGGGCCGGGGCGGAGGGCCGCCGGACGGCGGGGAGGGACCGTGAGGCGCTGCGCGCGGGAGGCGTGCGCGCCGGCTCGGCGGCCGTGCGCCGGGGTGTGGCGGCCGTCCTGGTCGGGCCGGGTGTGCCGGCGTCGGCCTGGGTCGGTTCCGGCGCGCTCTGCGTCTCGGGCGGCGGCATGAGGATCGCCCCCGGTCCGGAGGGCAGCCGTCCGCCCGACATCATGAGCGAGATCGACACGGCGACCACCGTCGCGCCGGCCACCCACAGGTGCGGAGGCAGCCGGGGCACCCTCGGCATGCGGTCGCGGATGCGGGAGGCGGCCGTCGCGGCGGGGTCGGTCCTGGCCAGCGGGAAGCGGAGGGCGAGCAGCGTGGCCAGCTCGGCGAGGTGGCGGCGCCCGCGCTTCTCCCAGTCGGGGCCGTACGCGGCGACGGCGTCCTCCTCCAGTTCCGCCGCGAACTGCCGGGCGGAGGCGTACCGGAGCGCGGGGTCCTTGGCGAGCCCTCGCCTGAGCAGGTCGCGCAGCGTGTCGGGGGCGACCTCCACGGGCACCGGCTCCACCAGGTGCTTGTCGCGCAGCGCGGGCACGTCGAGCCCGCCGTCCCCGCCCTCCTTGTACGCCCGGTAGGGAGGCCGCCCCCTGGCCGCCTCGAACAGGACGCACGCGGCCGCGTACACGTCCGCGGGCGGGCCCGTCCTGCCCTGGGTCCACAGTTCGGGCGCCATGTACTCGGGACTGCCGGCGGGCACGCCCGGCTCCTCGGCGTGCACCACGACGCCGAAGTCCGCCAGTTTGGTGGTGCCGTCGGCCTGGACGAGGATGTTGTCCGGCTTGACGTCGCGGTGCGGCACGCCCCGCTCGTGGGCGGCGGCCAGGGCCAGCAGCGTGCTCTTCACCACGGCCAGGGCCGCCTCGGCGCTGATCCTGTGGTGCTCGGCCAGCAGGGCGCGCAGCGTGACGCCGTCCACCAGCTCCATGACGATGGCGGCCCTGCTCTGCGTCTCGACGTACTCGTAGAGCTTGACCACGTTCGGGTCGTCGATCTCGACGAGTTCGTGGGTGTCCGTCCGGTAGCGGTCCATGAACTCGGCATCCCGGCGCAGCGTGGCGTTCAGGTATTTGATCGCGACGTAGGCGCCGGTCTGCTGGTAGGTGGCGAGGAACACGCGGCCGGTGCGGCCGGCGCCGAGCTGGCGTACTTCACGGTAACCAGGGACCAAGTCCTAACCCCCATCAGGCAGCCGTCTTCGATTGGACGGTCTCACCCGGGGTTCCGGTTGTCACGAGTCCAGAAATTTCGCCCAGCGTCCATCGGGGGATGGCCCCTGATGGCAGGTGTTATGCTGATCGACATTACCAAGCAAGCGCTCGGCTAAAGTGCATGCGGAGGTCGCCGGTGGAGCGGGTAGCCGTGCTGGTGATGGAGATGCAGCGGGGCGTCGTCGGCGATCTCACGAAATTTCCAGAACTGGTGGATGCGTGCGTCCGGCACGACGTCGTGGCCAACGCCGCCCGCGTCCTCCACGCGGCCAGGGCCGCCGCGATCCCCGTCATCCACTGCACGGCCGCCTTCCGCCCCGACCGGGCCGGCTCCCACACGGGCAACTGCCCGTTCATCATCTCGCTGCTCAATGATCCCGGCCACATGCTGGACGGCACGCCCGCCACCGAGGTCATCCCCGAGCTGCGGGACGGCGGCGACCTGGAGAGCCGGCGCTACCACGGCTTCTCCCCGTTCACCGGCACCTCGCTCGACATGACGCTGCGCTCGATGGGCGTCACCGCCGTCGTCGCGGCCGGGGTCTCGCTCAACCTGGGCATCCCCGGGCTGGCCCTGGAGGCGGTCAACCTGGGCTACCGGGTGACGGTGGTGAAGGACGCGGTGGCGGGCATCCCCGACGACTACGCGCGGGCCGTGCTGAAGCACACGATCGGCCTGCTCGCCACCCGCACCGCCGCCGCGGACCTGGCCCGCTCATGGACGAGACGGACACCTGCGTGATGGACGGGCTGCGCCTGGACGGGCGCGTGGCGGTCGTGACCGGGGGAGCGGGCGCGATCGGCGCGGCCATCGCCGCCGACCTGACCGCGCTCGGCGCCCGCGTGGTCATCGCCGACGTGGACCTGCCGAACGCGGGGAAGGTCGCCGCGGGCCTGCCCGGCGCGCGGGCGCTGGCCGTCGACCTGGCCGCGCCCCCGTCCGTCGAGGCGTTCGCCGGCGCCGTGGGGCCGGTGGACATCCTGGTGCACAACGCCGGGGTGTCGGTCGTGCGGCCGTTCATCGAGAGCGACCCGGCGAGCTGGGACCTCATGTGGCAGGTCAACCTGCGCGGGCCGATGTTGCTCACCAAGCTCCTGCTGCCCGGCATGCTGGAGCGAGGCCGGGGGCGGCTGGTGTTCGTCTCCTCCGACGGCGCCAGGGCCGGCTCGGGAGGCGAAGGCGCGTACGCGGCCACGAAGGCCGGGCTGTTCGGGCTGGCCAAGACGCTCGCCCGCGAGGCCGCCGGAGCCCGGGTCACCTCCAACGTCGTCTGCCCCGGACCCACCGACACACCCATGCTGCGCAGGGTGTCGGAGGCCGAGCCAGGGCTCGTCGGCAAGATCGCGCGCGGCATCCCGCTGCGCCGCCTCGGCACGCCCGCCGACGTGGCGGGCCTGGTCGCCTACCTGTGCACCGACCGCGCCGCCTACATCACCGGGCAGATCCTGTCGGTGAGCGGCGGCGTGACCATGCACTGAGCCCCGATGCGGTCACAGGGCCCGGTAGACGGCCTCCACCAGGCGGATGCCGCGCAGGTTGCCGGAGAGCGCGGCGGCCATCCTGTTCATGACGTAGCCGACGGCCAGACCGCGCTCGGGGTCGCCCAGACCGATGAAGCCGCCCATGCCGGTGTGGCCGAAGGCGGTTTCCGACGGCACGAAGAACGTCAGCGACGGCCGCATGAAGCCGAGCCCGAACGAGGTGTCAAGCAGCAGCACCCGGTCGGGGCCGCTCACGCGCGGGCGTACGGCCTCGCGCAGCGCGCCGGAAGACAGGAGCTCGCCGGCGATCAGCGCCCGGTAGAACCCGGCCAGCCCTCGCGCGGTGGCGACGGCCCCAGCCGCCGGCCATCCGGCGCGCAGGATGACCGGATGGTTCGCGCCGCCCTTGAGCAGGTGCATGCCGGGGTTGCCGAGGGCCCGGTTCATCAGGCTCTGCGGGTCCTGGGCCGCCCTGGCCACCTCGGCCAGCACATCCCGCGCCCGCCCGACCTCAGGCGCGGCCTCGGCCTCGGTGGGGGCAGGAGGCCGGGCGCGTTCGCCGGCCTGGAGCCTGGCCGTACGCGCGATCACGGTGTCCGGCGCCCCCACCCAGAGCTCCAGCCCCAGCGGGCGGGCGATCTCGGCGGCGGCCAGCTCCCCGACGCTCTTGCCCGTCACCCGCCTGATCACCTCACCCAGCAGGAACCCGTAGGTCAGCGCGTGGTAACCGTGCGCCTTCCCCGGCTCCCAGAGGGGCGCCTGGGCGGCGAGCCTGGCCGCGATCGCCGCGTGGTCCCCGAACTCCTCCACCGGCACCGGCTCCTCGATCACCGGCAGCCCGCTCTGGTGGGTCAGCACCTGCTCGACGGTGATGGCCGCCTTGCCCTCGGCGGCGAACTCGGGCCACACGTCGGCGACCGGCGCGGTGAGGTCCACCTGGCCCCGCTCCGCCAGCTGCAGCAGCACGGCGGCGGTGACCGCCTTCGTGCAGGAGTAGACGAACGCGGGCGTGTCCTGCTGCCAGGGCCGCCCGGTGTGCCGGTCGGCGACCCCGCCCCACAGGTCGACGACCAGCTCGCCGTCCAGGTAGACGGCCAGGGCGCCGCCCAGCTCCTCGCCGTCGGAGAAGTGCCGTTCGAAGACCTCGCGTACGCCGGAGAACCGGGGATCGCAGTGCATCAGACCTCCGCGGAGAAAGGGAGCTCAGTGGTAGACGAGCCTAACAACTGGGGACGATTCGGCCCAGATGATCAGCGTGGCACTCTCAACCTCCTCACCCCCGCCGTGGTGCTCGACGCGCTGCGCAGCGCCACCACGGGCGAGGTGCTGAGCCTGGCCATGCCGATCAGGGGCGCCACCTCCTCGCCCGCGCCCACGACCGTCCCGCACCTGCCCGGCCGCCCGCTGCCGCAGCACTTCATGTCCGTGGACGGCGGCGACTACGCGGCGGGGGCGCGGCCGATCGGCGAGGGCCTGCGGGTGGCCGACGACGCGCTGCTCGTGACCCACCACGGCACCACCACCCACATGGACGCGCTGTGCCACATGTGGTCGGGCGACGAGCTCTACAACGGACACCCCGCGGCCAGGGTGCGCTCCTACGGCACGACCCGGTGCGGCATCGAGCGGGTGGGCGGGGTGGTCGCCAGGGGCGTGCTGTTCGACGTGCCCCGCCGCCTCGGCCTGGACCACCTGCCGGCCGATCACCGGATCTCGGCCGGCCTGCTGGCGGACATCGCCACCCCGCGGCCCGGGGACGTCGCGGTCATCCGTACGGGCTGGCCCCGGGTGTGGGAGCGCTCGCGCGAGCACTACTGGTCGGGCCAGCCGGGACTGTCGGCGGCGGCGGGCCGGTGGCTGGCCGCGCACGACGTCGCGGCGGTCGCCGCGGACAACGCCGCGATCGGCGGGCTCGACGCGCGCGGGCGCGCCGGCGAGAGCCTCGCCGACGACCTGCACCTCATCCTCCTCCACCGGCACGGCATCCACCTGATCGAGATGCTCTGGCTGGAGGAGCTGGGCGAGGAGCTGGACGCGGCCGGGCGCGCGGAGTTCGTGTTCGTGGCGGCGCCGCTCAGGATCGAGGGCGGCACGGGCAGCCCGCTGACCCCGCTGGCCGTTCTCTGACACGGCTGGAGGGCCGGGAGGCGGCCCGCGAGGAACGCCGCGGGCGTCACCCCCATCAGGGCGCGGAACTCGGCGGTCATGCGGGACTGGCCGGAGCATGCTCGCCTCCGGGCTCGATCACGCCTTCGTCAGACCCCTGTGGCCAGGTGACGGGCAGGCTCGTGACGCCGTACACGGTGGCGTCGGGCTTCAACGGCACCGCGGCCGCGGGGACGGCCAGCCGCAGCCCCGGGAAACGCTCGAACAGGGCGCGGTAGCCGATGCGCAGCTCGATCCTGGCGAGCTGCTGCCCGAGGCACTGGTGCACGCCGTGGCCGAACGCCAGGTGCCGGCGCGCGCCGCCGCGGTCGAGCCGGAGCGTCTCGGGGTCGTCGTGGACGGACGGGTCGCGGTTGACGACGGGCAGGGAGAGGACGACGGTCTCGCCCTTCCTGACCAGCTCGCCCGCGACCTCGACGTCCTCCAGCGCGGTACGGGCCGGCCCGCCCTGGTGCAGGATCGACAACCAGCGCAGCAGTTCCTCGACGGCGTCGTCCGAGACGGACTCCGGGGGCGTGCCCCGCTCCAGGAGCGCGAACACGCCGAGGGCCAGCATGTTGGCGGTGGTCTCGTGGCCGGCGACGAGCAGGAGCAGGGCGACGTTGGTCAGCTCCTCGTCCGTCAGGTCGGCGGTGAGACCGCTGATCAGGTCGTCGCCGGGCGCCTTGCGCCTGCACCGCACCTGCTCGTGCAGGTAGGCGGTCAGGTCGCCGACCGCCGCGGGGTCGCCGCCGGGGATGACGAGCTGGTAGCTGCGTTCCTGGAAGAACTCGTGGTCGGCGTACGGGACCCCGAGCAGCTCGCAGATGACCATGGACGGGATCGGCAGCGCGTACGCCGTCACGAGGTCGGCGGGCGGCCCGGCGGCGGCCATGGCGTCGAGCCGATCGGCGGCGATCTGCTCGATGCGCGGCTCCAGCAGCCGCATCCCGCGCACGGTGAACCGGCCGGTGAGCAGCCGGCGGTAGCGGGTGTGCTCAGGGGGGTCCATGGCGCCGAAGAAGCCCGGCGGTGCCGCCTGGCCGGGTCCGCCGGGACGTGAGGAGTGCGTGGCGACGTGCTTGATCTCCTGGCGGGCGCTGAACCTGGGGTCGCCGAGCACCGTGCGGGCCGCGGCGTCGGTGGTGGCCAGCCAGCCCAGGTGGCCGTCGGCGAACTCCAGGCGGCTCATCGCCGGCAGGCCGCGCAGACCGGCGGGCGGGTCGAAGGGGTGTCCGGGGTGACGTTCGATGGGAAGTCGCATAAATATGAGAGTAGACTATCAATTGCTAGTACACTTGCATGATCAGTCGCCCGGGTAACCTCCGCCGCCGTGCGCGGCGTCCAGGGCGTCGTAGTCGGGGCCGGGGCCGCGCGTCGGGATCTCGTCCACGAAGACGACCTCCCGCGGCTTCTTGTACGACGCCAGCGACGCCTTGACGTGCTCGATCAGCTCCGCGGCCGTCGCCGTCCCGCCGGGGTGGAGCGCGACGACGGCCTTGACCGCCTGGTGCCAGACGGGGTCGGGCACCCCGATGACGGCGGCGCCGGCCACCGCTGGATGTGCCGCGAGCGCCCGTTCCACCTCGGCGGGGTAGACGTTCTCGGCCCCTGACTTGATCATGCGCAGCTTGGGCCCGATGAAGGTGATGGTGCCGTCGAGTTCGCGGCGGCCCAGGTCGCCGGTGTGGTGCCAGCCGTACGCCGACTTAACTGCATTTAAGTCGGGACGGGCGAAATATCCGGAAAAGAGGGTCTTGCCCCGCGCGCAGATCTCCCCCACCTCGCCCACCGGCACCTCGACCCCGTCCGGCGCCAGCAACCGTACCTGGACCAGCGGGTTCGGCCGCCCCGCGAATCCCGCGCCGCCCTCGGCCAGCCCCAGGAACGTGAGCATCCCGCCCACCTCCGTCTGCCCGTACCCGCCCATCTTCGACCGGCACCAGGGCGAGCCGTCCACGGTGATCATGTCGTCCCACTCGGCCGAGTGGGCGACGAAGCGCAGGGACGACAGGTCGTACGCGCCGTCCGCGTTCGCCTTCGTGACGGCGTCGATCATCGGCCCGAACAGGAACGCCTGCGTCACCCGCTCGGCGTCGACCAGCCGGCACACCTCCTCGGCGTCGAACGCGGGGGTGAAGACGTTCGTGCCGCCGATCTGGAACGTCGCCAGGCAGAACATCATCGTGCCCACGTGATAGAGCGGGCCGCTGCTGAGGAAGGTGAAGCCCGGCTCCATCTGCCGGACGACGAGCAGCGAGGTCGCGTGGGCGACGAGCGCGGCGCTGCCGAGCAGGGCGGCGCACGGCCGGCCGCCGAACGCGGCGGTGTAGAGGGCCAGCACCGGCTCGGTGTCGGCCACCTGGGGGAACTCCCGGGGGCCGGCGTCCGCGATCAGCCGCTCGTACTCGTCGCCCGCCCGCACCCACGTCCCCGGGCCTGAGCCGCGCAGCGCGGCCGTCGTGTCCGACGGCTCCCAGACGACGACCGACGGGGTCAGGTCGGCCAGGACGAACCGCAGCTCGTCCTCCGACTGCCGCCAGTTGGCGGGGCAGCACACCGCGCCCAGGCGCGAGCAGGCCAGCAGCAGCTCCAGCACCGCGCAGGAGTTGCGGCCCAGCCAGAGCACCCGGTCGCCGTCGCCCACCCCCAGCCCGGCCAGGGCGCCGGCCAGGCGGGTCACGCGGGCGTCGAGCTCCGGGTACGTCAGCCGCGTCGCGCCGTCCACCACCGCGATGATCCCCGGGCGGCTGCGGGCGTGGTCGGCGAGGACGTCCGACAGGGACAGGCTGTGGATCATGAGGACCTCCGGAAGGCGGGCATCACTTCGGCGGCGAAGAAGCGCATGACCCGCTTCATCTCCTCCAGGGGCATCGGCCGGGTGCTGCCGAAGTCGCACAGCAGGTTCGTGAAGCCGGCGTCCCTGAGCAGCGCGATCTGCTCGATCACCCGTGCCGGATCCCCGATGACCTCCAGCTGCTCCCACCGGAAGCCGGCCGACACGGAGCCGCCCTTGAGGTAGCGGTCCTGGTAGTACTCGAAGCCCTGCGCGGCGCGGCCGGTCCTCGGGTCGACGGGGGCGCTGCGCTCGTTGAAGATGCGCGACCGGTCGAACGACGCCTCGAAGCGCTCCTGGTCCGCGCGGGCCTGTTCCAGGGTCGGGGCGACGTACACGCTGCGCGCCACCACCAGCTCGGCCCCGTCCGGGTGGCCGGCCCGCGCGGCCGTCTCCCGCCAGGTGCCTGCCGCCGCGCAGACCTTGCGGAACGTCGCCGCGGGGTCGGCCAGGATGGGCAGCCCGCGCTCCGCGTACATGGTGACGGTCTCAGGGGAGACGGCCGCGACGTGCAGCGGCGGGTGGGGCGTCTGCAGCGGCCTGGGCACGAGCGAGACCTCGGCGCCGGTCCGGTAGAACTTCCCCTCGTGCCGGTACGCCTTCCGCGTCCAGAGGCCGACGATCACCTCGAGCGCCTCGTTGAAGCGGTCGCGGGCCTCGGCCAGGTCGATCCCGAACCCTTCGAACTCGGCGCTCTGGTATCCGCGCCCGATGCCCAGGTCCAGCCGTCCTCCGGAGAGCACGTCCACCTGCGCGGCCTCCTCGGCCACGTGGATCGGGTCGTGCAGGGGCAGCACCACGACGCCGGTGCCCAGCCTGAGGCGGGTGGTGCGGGCGGCGGCGTGGGCGAGCATGGCGAACAGGTTCGGGACGACGCCGTAGTCGCGGAAGTGGTGCTCGGCCAGCCGCACCCCGTCGAACCCCAGCTCCTCGGCCAGCTCGATGAGCTCCAGGTGGTAGTCGTAGACGTCCTTGAAGCTCTGGCCGTCGAAGCGGTGGAAGAGGTGGAAGGTCGAGAACTTCATGCGGCGGCCCCTCAGCGATAAACCAAGCGCTCGCTTGGGAGCGTATACGCGAGAGCCCGCCCCAGTCCAGGCCGGTCCCCTTCGGCTCCGGTCAGCGGGCGCCGGCTCTCCTCACGGCGGGCCGGACGCGGACAGCGCCAGGCCCGCCCGTGACAACGTTTTCAGCACGGTCACGCCAGGGCGCTGACCAGGCCGATCGCCAGCGCCGTCCGGTCGGGGATGTGCTCCACCAGCACGTGCTCGTGCCGCGCGTGCGCCCCGTCGCCGATCGCCCCCATGCCGTCCAGCACCGGGCGCCCGAGCGCCGAGACGAAGTTGCCGTCGCTGGCGCCGCCGACCGCCGCCTCGTCCAGCAGCCATCCGAAGCCGGCCGCCACCTCCCGCGCCTCCTTGAACAGCTGCTGGGAGGCCGGGTTGGGCGTCATGGGCGGCCGGTTCCACTCGCCGGTCGACGAGATCGACACCCTCGGGTCCGATGCCCTCAGCCGGAGGAACACCTCGTCGATCCGGTCCATCTCCGCGGGATCGCGCACGCGTACGTCCACGCCGCAGGTCGCCCGCCCCGCCGCGACGTTGCGGCCGGTGCCGCCGCCGATCAGGCCGACGTTGACCGTGGTGCCGCGCTCGGGCGAACCCGCTGCGGCCAGCGTGGTGACGACCTCGGCCAGCGCGTGGATCGCGCTCGCCCCCGCGTACGGGTCGAGCCCCGCGTGCGCCTCGACCCCGGTGGCGCTCACGTTGAACAGCCCCACGCCCTTGCGCGCGGTCTTGAGCGCGCCGTCCATGGACGCCTCGAAGACCAGCGTGGCCAGCGCGTCGATGCCGGCCGCCTCGATGTGCTCGCGCGAGGCCGGGCTGCCGATCTCCTCGTCCCCGTTGAACAGGTAGCGCACGCTCGGGTGCGGCAGGCCCAGCTCCCGCAGGCCGCGCAGCGTCCAGATCGACTGCACGAGCCCCGTCTTCATGTCGAACACGCCGGGCCCCGTGGCCTTGTCGTCCACCACCGCGAAAGGCCACGACCGCAGCGTCCCCGTCGGCCAGACGGTGTCGTAGTGGCAGAGCATGAGCACCGTGCCCGGGGCGGTGCCCTGGTAGGTGAGCTCCAGGATGTCGCCGTGCTGCCCGCCCTCGTGCAGGATCTCGTCGTCGGGCGTCCCGAGCCGCCCGACGGCTCTGGCCCTGATCTCGCGCAGACCCTTGACCAGCATGGCCTTGTCGTAGCTGTGGGTCTCCAGCTCGACCACGGCCTTCAGGTCGTCGAGCATGGCCGGGAGGGCCTGCCGGGTCCAGTCGATGATCAAAACAAAGGTCCTTCCGAGGGCTGCCGCATTACGGTCAACCATTACACGGGGTCACGACTCATCATGACAAGTCGAGATTGCCGGTGGTTTACCGCGTGCGCCGCATCCTCAGGCGTTTGCGGATGGCTCGGGGACCGCCGCGGGCTCGCGCAACGGCAGCCGTACCTCGAACCAGGTGTCACCCGGCTTCGAGCGCACCTTGATCTCCCCGCCGTGCCGCCCGGCCACGATCCGGTAGGAGATGTCGAGACCCAGCCCGGTGCCCTCGCCCACGGTCTTCGTGGTGAAGAACGGCTCGAAGATGCGGTCCCTGATCGCCTCGGGAACGCCCGGACCGGTGTCGCCGATCTCGACGATCGCCTCGTCCTCGTCGTGCGCGGTGCGGATGGTCAGCGTGCCCGACTCGCCCATGGCGTCGAGCGCGTTGTGCATCAGGTTGGTCCACACCTGGTTGAGCTCGCCCGCGTAGCAGGGGATCAGCGGCAGCGTGCGGTCGTAGTCGGTGACCACCGTGACGCCCGGCGCGATCTTGCCGCGGAAGATCGCGACCGTGCTGTCGAGCAGGTCGTGCACGTCGACCATCTGGAACGGGGCCCGGTCCATCTGGGAGTACTGCTTGGCCGAGCGGATCAGCGAGGTGATGCGCTCGGTCGCCTCGGTCACCTCGCTCAGCATCTGCGAGATCTCGATCGCGTCGGCCAGCCAGCGCAGCGCGGCCGGGGTGTGCTCCTCGCCCACCTTGCCGCGGATCTTCCTCAGGTCGTCGCCGGAGAACCCGGCGTTGACCAGCGCCGGCGCCAGGTCCCACGCGTCCTCGACGCCCGCCTCGTCCAGCTCCTCGCCGAGCGCGTCCTCGGCGTCGGAGATCTCCATCGGCGAGCGCTGCTGCCTGCCCAGGGCTTCGGTGCAGTGCTCCTGGACCTCGACCAGCGTGCGGAGCTTGTCGGGCGCGATGCCGTCCTGGGCGAGCTGGGCGAGCTGCAACCGCGAGGTCCGCAGCAGCGTGCGCAGCTCGCTGACCGCGCGTACGGCGGCCGCGGCCGGGTTGTTCAGCTCATGGGTGAGCCCGGCCGTGATCGTGCCGAGCGCGGTGAGCCGCTGCCGCCGGTCGATGATCTCCCGCTGCATCCTGCCGCCCGACAGCAGGCCGTCGAGCAGGTGCATCGCCATGGGGAACCACTCGGCCACGATGTAGGCGAACTTCTTGGCCGGCAGCATGAAGATCCGCGACGGGGCCGTGGCCCGCAGCGTGTGCTGGTAGGTCTGCGGCGCCCGCTCGCCGAGGTAGGCCGAGGTGGCGCCGCCGTAGACGCCGGGCTGCGAGGTGCGGGGCATGGCGACGGTGCCGGCGCTGACCGTCTCGCTGATCATCTGCACCTCGCCCTCGATCAGCACCGCGAAGCACTCCGCCGGCTCGCCCTGCCGCACGATGTCCTCGTCCTGCGCGTACGTCTGTACCGCGCCGCTGCCGGCGAGCTTGGTGAGCTGCTCGTCGGTCAGCCGCTCGAACAGGAAGAGTTTGCGCATCTCGTCGATGTCGATGCTCGTCTGCCGGCTCATTGCTTCTCCAGGTAGCGGTGCACGAGCGCGACGGCCATCGCGCCCTCCCCGACGGCGGAGGCCACTCTCTTGATCGACTCGGCGCGTACGTCGCCCGCGGCCAGCACCCCTGGCACGTTCGTCTCCAGGTAGTACGGCTCGCGCCGCAGCGGCCAGTTGCGCGGCCGCCGTCCGCCCTGCACCAGGTCGGGCCCGGTCAGCACGAATCCCCGCGCGTCCCGCTCGATCGTCTCCCCGAGCCAGGACGTGTACGGCTCGGCACCGATGAACACGAACAACCACTGGGCGTCGACGTCGCGCTCCTCGCCCTTGGACGACAACCTCAGCCGCTCCAGGTGGTCGCTGCCGCCGCCGCCGACGACCTCCGTCTGGAGGTGCACCTCGACGTTGGGCAGCGCGGCGATCTGCTCGATGAGGTAGTGAGACATGGACTTCTCCAAACCATCACTCCTCACCAACAAGTGGACCTTGCTCGCGAATCCCGACAGGTAGACGGCCGCCTGTCCGGCCGAGTTGGCCGCGCCCACGATGTAGACCTCGGTGTCCTTGCACGACGGGGCCTCGGTCAGGGCCGCGCCGTAGAACACGCCCCGGCTCACGAACTCGTCGAGTCCCGGGGCCTCCAGCCGGCGGTAGGTGACGCCGGTCGCCAGGATCACCGCGTGGGCCGCGATCTCCCCGCCGTCCCTGAACCCGATCACCCGCGCCTGCCCGCGCGGCTCCAGCATGGTCACCTTCCGCGCGGTCAGCAGCTCCGCCCCGAACTTGAGCGCCTGCCTGCGCGCCCGGTCGGCCAGCTGCTGGCCGGAGACGCCGTCGGGGAACCCCAGGTAGTTCTCGATACGGGAGCTCTGGCCGGCCTGGCCGCCCGACGAGTACGCCTCGACCATCACCGTGTTGAGCCCCTCCGACGCGCCGTAGACGGCCGCTCCGAGCCCGGCCGGCCCGCCGCCCACCACGATCAGGTCGTAGAAGTCGGTGGCCGGAGTGGTGGACAGCCCCACCGCCGTGGCCAGCTCGGACTGGTCGGGCGACTCCAGCGTGGTGCCGTCGGCGGTCACCACCAGCGGCAGGTGGCAGCCCTCGCCGGCCGCGCTCACCAGCTGCGCGCCCTCCGGGTCCTCGGCCAGCATCCACTGGTACGGCACGTGGTTGCGGGCCAGGAAGTCGCGCACCTTGTAGGACGGCGCGGACCAGCGGTCGCCCACCACGCGCAGCTCCGACCGCTCGATCCTGTCGGTGCGCAGCCAGGCGTCGAGCTGCCCGTCGATCACCGGGTAGAACTTCTCCTCCGGCGGATCCCACGGCTTGAGCAGGTAGTGGTCGAGGTCGACCACGTTGATCGCCTGGATCGCGGCGTCGGTGTCGGCGTAGGCCGTCAGCAACACCCGGCGCGCGTACGGGTACAGGTCCATCGCGGCCTCGAGGAACTGCACGCCGTTCATCTGCGGCATGCGGTAGTCGGCCAGGATGGCCGCCACCTCGACGCCGCGCAGCCGCATCTCCCTGACCGCCTCGATGCCGTCCCTGGCCGCTTCCGCGCGGACGACCCGGTAGTCCTGGCCATAGCGGCGTCTCAGGTCACGGGCGACTGCCCGCGAGACGCCCGGGTCGTCGTCCACCGTCACGATGACCGGCTTCTCCATGCCGTTACGCCCCTGCCTTATCGCACTCCG
Source organism: Nonomuraea sp. NPDC049378 (assembly GCF_055586745.1). Classification (NCBI taxonomy): domain Bacteria; kingdom Bacillati; phylum Actinomycetota; class Actinomycetes; order Streptosporangiales; family Streptosporangiaceae; genus Nonomuraea; species Nonomuraea sp. NPDC049378. The sequence goes on along the minus strand of NZ_JBVJHP010000001.1, from coordinate 943,694 downwards.
TCCCTTAAGGGAAGGATGTCATGTGCTGAGCGCTGCCTGAGCACCCGCTCCACCAGGTCCGCGCAAGGCCTTCGAGCAGGCCTTCCACAGCCACGGCAGTCAGGCGATGACGTGGCTCTCCCCGCCGTCGACCAGCAGCGAGACCCCGTTCACGAACGACGCCCGCTCGCCGGCCAGGAACGCCACCACGTCGCCGACCTCCTCGGCGCGCCCGATGCGGCCGACGGGCACGGACTCGCCCCGCTGCCGCAGCGCCTCCTCGCCGCCCGCCAGCTCCCGCAGCCGCTCGGTCTCGATCGGGCCCGGCATCACGTTGTTGACCAGCACGCCGTCACGGCCGACCTCGCGGGCGAGCGTGCGCACCACGCCGGCCACGGCCGAGCGGGTGGCGTTGGACAGCGCCAGGCCGTCGATCGCCTCCCGGGCCGACCTGCTGGTGACCGTGACGATCCGGCCCCAGCCGCGGGCGCGCATCTCAGGCAGGACGGCGTGGATCAGGCGTACGGTGCCGAGCAGGTTGCGCTGGATCGCGACGTCCCACTCCTCCAGCCCCACCTCGTCGAACCGGCCGGCCGGCGGGCCGCCCGCGTTGGCCACGAGGATGTCGATCGGGCCGAGCACGTCGCGGGTCTCCTCGACCACCCGCCTGGCGGTCGCCGGATCCTCCACGTCGGCCAGCACGGCGTGCACGACCTTGCCGTATTCCTGCAGCTCCACCACCGCGTCCGCGAGCCGTTCCGGGCTGCGGGCGCTGACGCAGACGTCGCAGCCCTCGCGCGCGAGGCTCTTGGCCGCGGCGAGCCCGATGCCCGCGCTGCCTCCGGTGACGAGGGCGACCTTGCCCGAGATGCCGAGATCCATCAGAGCCTCCTAAGGGGACCGTCGCCTTCGGGCGATCGGGGAATCGGGAGCGGGAGGGCCGCCAGGGCTTGAGCGTGCAGTGGCAGATCCTCGGACATTGTCGCCACCTCCGGATAGGATCGAGCTTGTGCTTTCGGGCATCGGTCAGGGCTTGGCCGTCGTCTCCGGCGCAAGCGGGGCGAGAAGCCGCTCCCTTCAGGAAGCGGAGGAGTCACAGGCGTGACTATAGGTCGTGGGAGCGCCCGGACCGGCAAGGCCGGGCGTCACATCTTGTGCACGCGTACAAGCTTGTCCGGGTTGAGAATGGCGTAGATGTCCGTGATGCGGCCGTCGTGGACGTTCACCAGCACGATCTGGTCGCCTTCCTCCGAGCGCGTCCAGAACGCCGGGCTGCCGTTGACGTCCAGCAGCCGCACGTCCGTGAACGCGTAGCGGTGCACCAGCGCGGACAGGAAGGCCAGCACCTTGCGCCGGCCGGCGACCGGCCGCAGCGCCGCCTTGACCTTGCCGCCGCCGTCGTTCCACGAGACCACGTCCTCGTGCAACAGCTCGGTGAGCGCGTCCATGTCGCCGCCCTTCGCCGCCTCCATGAACTTCACCAGCAACTCGGTGTGGTCCGCCGTCGACGGCTGGAACCTGTCACGCCCCTCGGCGAGCCGCGTGGACGCCCGGTGGTGCAGCTGCCTGGCGTTGGCCACGGAGGATTCGACGATCTCGGCGATCTCGGCGTACGGCAGCTCGAACGCCTCCCGCAACACGAACACCGCCCGCTCCGGCGGCGAGAGCCGCTCCATCATGTGCAGGGTGGCGAAAGAGACGGTGTCGCGCAGCTCGGCGGTGTCCAGCGGGCCGGCCTCCGACGTCAGCACCGGCTCGGGCAGCCACGGCCCGGTGTAGGCCTCCCGCTTGACCCGCGCGGAGCGGAGCTGGTCGAGGGCCAGCCGCGAGACCACGGTCACCAGGAACGCCCGCGGCTCCCTGATCGCGTCGTGGCCGGTGCCCTGCCAGCGCAGCCACGCCTCCTGCACGACGTCCTCGGCGTCCCACATGCTGCCGAGCAGGCGGTAGGCCAGCCCGAGCAGCATGGGCCGGTGCTCCTCGAAGTCCACGCTGGCATCATGCCCCGTCACCCCGGCGGGAGGTGCGCCGGGGGTGGCCGGTGCGGGGACGTGACGGTTCACGGGTGGTAATGCCGCGGCAAGCATGATGGGCTGGACGGGTGGCGAGAAATCTGATCCTCTCAGGGGGCCTGTTCCACGACTTCGCCGCCACGTCGGAGGCACTCGCCGGAGTGCTCTCCGAGGTCGGGGTCGAGTCGGAGATCACCGAGGACATCGCGGGAGCGCTGAGCGAGCCGTCGGAGGTCCAGCTCATCACCGTCAACGCGCTGCGCTGGCAGATGGGTCACGACCGTTTCGCCGGCCAGCGGGCCGCCCGGGCCTTCTCGTTACCGGCCGAGGCCCGCACCACCCTGCTCGACCACCTCGACCGGGGCGGCGGGCTGCTGTGCATGCACACCGCGTCGATCTGCTTCGACGACTGGCAGGGCTGGCCGCGGGTCCTGGGCGGCTGCTGGAGCTGGCCCAAGTCCCACCATCCGCCGCTGGGGTGGACGGGGGTGCGGGTGCACGGCGGGCATCCCGTGGTCGAGGGCCTGCGCGACTTCGACGTGGTCGACGAGGTCTACAGCGACCTCGACGTGCTGCCCGACGTCAGGCCGCTGGCCTCGTCGAACGGCCAGCCGCTCGTCTGGGCGCGGCAGGTCCGGCGTGGCCGGGTGCTCTACGACGCGCTGGGTCACGACACCAGGTCCTACGACAACGAGATCCACCGCACGCTGCTCCAGCGGGCGGCGTTGTGGCTGCTCAAACGGCCCGTCACGATCCGCGAGTGACGTGTCCGGAAGCTACAAGACCAGGGGCGGCGATCCGGGCACGATGACGGTATGAACGTGAATCTCTCCGCGATCCCCGGCTTCCTGGCCGGGCACGCGCGTGTCCTTGACCGCCGCCGCTACGACCTGCTGACGGGCGAGGGCGACGCCGCCTCCGTGCTGGCCGCCCTCGACGCCTACCGCAATCCCGACGGCGGCTACGGCTGGGGCCTGGAGCCCGACCTGCGCGCCCCCGAGAGCCAGCCGGGAGCGGCGCTGCACGCCTTCGCGGTGTTCGGGGACGTCGCCCCGCACGTCACGCCCCGCACCTCGCCGCACGCCGCGGCGTTGTGCGACTGGCTGGACTCGGTGACGCTGCCCGACGGCGGGCTGCCGTTCTCGTTGCCGCTCACGGTCTCCGAGGCCAGCGCGCCCTGGTGGCTGAGCGGCGACCCGGCCGTCTCGTCCCTGCAGATCACCTCCGTGACCGCGGCCGCGGCTCACCAGGTCGCCGCGTACGACCCGGCCGTCGCCGCGCATCCGTGGCTGGAGCGGGCCACCCGCTTCTGCCTCGACGCGATCCAGCGGCTGGAGGGCATGCCGCACGCGTACGTGCTGCTGTTCTCCGTGCGCTTCCTCGACGCCGTCCACGACAGCCGGCCGGAGGCGGCCGGGCTGCTCAAGCGGCTGGGCGGCCACATCCCCGCGGACGGGCGGGTGCCGGTCGAGGGCGGCACCGAGGCCGAGGCGCTGCGGCCGCTCGACTTCGCGCCCCTCCCAGGGAGCCCGGCCCGCGGCCTGTTCGAGCCCGAGGTGATCGCCGCCGATCTCGTGCGGCTGGCGGGGGAGCAGCAGGACGACGGCGGGTGGGTCGTCGACTTCGCCCGCATCTCGCCCGCCGGGGCGCTCGACTGGCGCGGGGACGTCACGGTCGGCGCCGTGCGCACACTGCGGGCCAACGGCATGGTCTAGCCGGCATGGGGTTCGTCAGAATCCGGAGGGGCGTCCCGGCGCGAGATCGTGGTTCTCGTCCCCCTCGAGCGGAGGGGTGAACACGCAGATGAGCCGCATCCCGCCGGCCGAGGTCAGGCGGTGTTCCTCGCCCGGGTCCGGTGCGTAGAGCGTGCCCGGGGCGATGGTGAACAGCCCGCCGGCCGTCTCGACCCGGCCCTCGCCCTCGACGCAGTAGCGGGCTTCGAGATGCCGGTCGTAGCGGAGGAGGGTGGTCGTGCCCGGACGCACGCGGGTGTCGGTGAGCGTGTAGCCGCGTCCGTCGGCCGCGACGAGGAGGCGGCGGCTCGTGCCGTTGGTCCAGTCGACGTCCCGCGCGGATCCCAGCACGTCGTCGAGCGTCCGGATGAGCATCGTGACTCCCGTGCGGTCAGGGCCACACCACACCGTTGCGCACGGTGTCGATGCGGTGGTCGCTCACGTGTCCTTCGAACAGGCGCGTCCCGAGACCGTACGCCTGGGCCAGCGGATCGGCAGGGTCGCGCGCCACCTCCCCGCGCGAGTTGGCGACGCCGCGCACGACGCCGACCAGGTCGTGGTGGAGGTAGCGGGCGAGCTCCTGCATCTGCGCGGTGACGCCGACCATCGAGCCCGGGTAGGTCTCCTCGGAGCTCACCACGACGGCCATCCGCTTGCCGACCAGGCGCCGCGTGACTTCAGCGCTGTCGGGGTAGCCGGCCTTGATGTAGCAGAAGAGGCGATCGATGAAGATCTTCAGCTGTCCCGCGACGCCGTACCAGTAGAGCGGGGTGGCGAGGACGAGCGCGTCGGCCGGAAGGACCTGCCGCCGCAGCAGCGTTTCGTAGCCGTCCCCGATTGAGCATGCTCCGTCAGCCTGCCGGCACGTGCGGCAGTCGCGCAGCGGCGCCGCGACCGCATCGGTCAGGTCGGCGAGCTCGACCTCGTGCCCGCGGCTCGCCGCACCCTCGAGAACGGTCTCCGCCAGCAGGCGGGAGTTGCCGTCCTTGCGGGGGCTCGCGCTCAGGGCGAGGGCCTTCATGAGCCGTGCACCTCTTCCTCTTCTCGGTGTCTGTGCCCGGATCCCATCGTGCCGTCCGCGAACCGTGAAGACAATCAAATGATTACGGTCGGTAATGGTAAGTTGATGTGCATGGTTGATCCGGCTCGCCTGAAGGTGCTCGTGGCCCTGCACGAGCAGGGCACGCTCCACGCCGCGGCCGCCACGCTGCACATCTCTCCGTCGGCCGCCTCGCAACAACTGGCGACGCTGACCCGCGAGGCGGGGGTGCCGCTCGCCGAGGCCGACGGCCGCAAGCTGCGCCTCACCGACGCCGGCCGCGTGCTCGTCGACCACGCCTATGCCATGCTCGCGCTTCTCGAGCGGGCGATGGGAGAGATCCAGTCCACCGTGGACGGCGAGCTGGGGCGGATCACGGTGGGCTCCTTCCCCTCGACGATCTCGTCCCTGCTCATTCCGGCGGCGCTCCTGATCCGCGACAGCCGTCCCCGGCTGCGGGTCGACATCCGCGAGGTCGCGGTGCCCGGCTGCCTCGACCAGCTCGCCGGCGGAGATCTCGACGTGGTCGTCGCGGTGGAGGCCGAGGGGGCGCCCTCCGGCGACGACGCGAGATACACCAGGGTCGAGCTGGGCACCGACGACTTCGACCTCGCCCTGCCGATCGCGCACCCGTCGGCGCGCGCGCCGGCCACCGCCCTGTCGCTGCTCCAAGGTGAGCAGTGGGTCAGCACCCTCGAAGGCGACGCCTGCGACCGCCTGCTGCACCTCGCCTGCGCCTCCGCCGGCTTCCGCCCGCGGGTGCGGCATCGCGCCGGCGACTGGACGGCGATCCTGGCCCTGGTCGAAGCGGGGATGGGCGTCGCCTTCATCCCCCGCGCCGCACGGCTGCCCATCCCCGCGGGGGTCGTCACCGTGGCCCCGACCGGGCACGACATCCGGCGGCACATCTACGCGGCGGTCCGGCGGGGGGCGGAGGCCCGGCCGGCGATCGCCGCGTATCTCGCGGCGCTCAGGACCGTCGCGTCGCCGGCGCGGGCCTACGAGCCGAGGCGGGCGGCCGACTCCGACTCCTGAGCCATCCTGCGCAGGGCGTCGAACGCCCGGCCGTAGAGGACCGTGCCGAGCACCAGGGCCTCCACGGCGGCGTCGCGCGGGCCGTCGAACGGGATCTTGTCCATCTCCACCTCCGACACGAGCTTCCTGGCGGCCTCGACGTAGGGCGCCAGGTCCACGGCCACGCCGAGCTGGCGCATCCTGACCAGGGTCTGGGCCAGCTCGTCGCGGGCGGGGGCGTGGGACGTGACGTCCCAGCCGAGCTCCTCGACGAGGTGGTCGACCTCGTCGCGGGCCTGCTGCCAGTCCTCCCCGGGCTCCGGCTGGGCGCCGGGGCTCAGGGCGTAGTGGGCGGTGCCCAGCATCTCGTGAAAGGGCAGCGACGCGTCGTCGACGGCGGCGACGACCTTCTTGATGGAGGACACGGAGAGCCTGCCCACGTCGAGCAGGGCGCGGATCAGGCGGAGCCGGCGCAGGTGCGACTCGTCATATTCGGCCCGCGTCGCGGCTGTCTGCAGGCCCTGGTGGAGCATGCCCTCACGCAGGTAGTACTTGATCGTGGGGATGGCCACGCCGGAACTGGCGCTCAGTTCGGAGATGCGCATCGGTAGATAATACCGCTATCCAGATCGGGCCAGATGGCGGGCCGCGCTGACCAGCTCCTGCACGTCGGCCTGCCGGTTCCAGAGGAAGACGACTTCCAGGGGTGGGACGTCCTCCTTGATAGGGATGAATGCCAGCGCGTCAGGGATTTTCGTGCCTTCGTGGACGCAGAGGGCGTAGCCCGCGCCCGACTCCACCATGTCGATGACCAGGTCGTGCGTGGCCGCCGACGGGCCGAGGCGGGGGTGCAGGCGGTGGCGTACGAACCCTTCGAGGAAACGGCGGGCGCCCGCCACCGCGTCGGACTCCGGCATGAGCAGGGGCTCCGACGCCAGGTCCGCCAGCGACAGCGCCCCGGCGGCGGCCAGGGGATGGGCGCGCGGCAGCAGCGCGCGCACCGGGAAACGGTGGACGAGCATCCGGGCCACGCCTCTCGGCATGGAGCCGGGCGCGTAGCCGAGCCCCGCCTGCAGCGCGCCGTCGGCGATGGAGACGATCTGCTCGGCCGTCCCCATGGGGGCGACGCGCAGGTTGCCGTTCTGCAGCTGGGACAGCAGGCGGGCCACCACGTCGGTCAGCCCGTCGGCCACGCCCAGGCGCGCGACGTGGCCCTCGCTCCTGGCGGCGGTCACGGCCCGCTCGAAGGCGTCGACCGCGACGGTGGCCTGGGCCAGGAACGCCTCGCCCGCCTCGGTGAGCCGCACCCCGCTCGGCGAGCGGCTGAACAGCTCGACGCCGATCTCCTTCTCCAGCGCCCTGAGCTGCTCGGACAGTGTGGGCTGGGAGATGTGCAGTGCGGTGGCGGCCCGGCGCAGGGAGCCCGCGCGCGCGATCGCCAGGGCGTAGCGGACGTAGCGTAGATCCATCGCTCACCTCGGGCGTGATGATGATGGGCTATCGGTTGATCGAACCTCGGTATTACAAGCGGCGATAGCTTCCGTGAAGATACACAGTTATCCGCCGCCGCCGATCTTCCGGTGATGCGCGGTGATCCGCTGTTCAGGCGGCTGATCCCGGGGTTCGTACCGGTCCGGGGGCACGGGCTTCGGACGGGGGAGGCGGTCGTTACGGGTGTCCGTAAACCCGGGATGCGGCCTGTTGAGCAAGCGCTTGTCTCAGCGGGTGCGGCCGGTTAGCGTGATCGGCGAGGCGCTGACGGCATGGCTCCGCCGGCCTCGCCGGAGCGGATGGCGGGCCCTACCGGGGACGCCGGAGGAGGGAACATGCAGCCGTTCGCGGGGCGTGCGGCCGTGGCCGGGATCGGCATGACGGCCCTGACCAGGGAGTCCGGGCGCACCGAGGAGGAGCTCGCGGCCGAGGCGTGCCGGGCGGCCTGCGCGGACGCCGGGATCGCGCCGCGCGAGGTGGACGCGGTGCTCAGCTACCACATGAACGACTCGGCGCCGGCCGTGCGGGTGGCCAGGGCGCTCGGGATCGAGCGGCTCGGCTGGCACAACGACATCGCCGGCGGGGGCACGCAGGCGGCGTCCATCCTGGGTGACGCGGCGATGCTGATCCAGGCCCGCCTCGCCCGCAACATCCTGATCTACCGGGCGCTCAACGGGCGTTCCGGCACGCGCATGAACACCGCCCCCACCGGCATCTCCACTGGCATCTCCACGTACGGCCTGGCGGGCCCGATCCCGCTGTTCGCCATGGCCGCCACCCGCTACCTGCACGACACCGGCCTCGCCGCCGAGCACCTGCACGCCGTCGTCGCCCAGTCCAGGCAGAACGCCGCGGCCAACCCCCGCGCCCTGCGCCGCGACCCGCTCACCCTCGACGCCTACCTGGCCAGACCGTACGTCTGCACCCCGCTGCGCACGGTCGACTGCTGCCAGGAGACCGACGGGGCGTGCGCGCTGCTGGTCAGCGCCGTGCTCGACGGGCCGCGCGTGCACGCCGCGGTGCGAGGGGGAGGGCCGGGCTGCTCGTCGATGGACCGCGCGCCCGACGCCGGCACGATCTTCTCCGCGTACGTGGCCCCGATGGTGTGGGACGCCTCCGGGATGCGGCCCGCGGACGTGGACGTGGCGCTGCTGTACGACGCCTACTCGTGGCTCGTGCCCAGGCAGCTGGAGGACTTCGGCTTCGCGGCGCGCGAGGAACTCGGGACGTACCTGATGGAGCGGCGGCACGCCTGGGTCAACCCGCACGGCGGCCTGCTCTCCGAGGGATACGTGCACGGGCTGAACAACGCCGCCCAGGCCGTCAGGGAACTGCGGGCCGGGCGATCCGTGGCGCTCGTGACGGGGTTCGGCGGGAGCTACGGGAGCGCCGCGCTGCTCGTGAGGTGAAAAATCAGCTGAAATCGCGGCGGACGTGGTCGCCGAGACCTTCGCCATCGTATGGCGCCGGATCGACGCCCTGCCGCCCGGCGGGCAGGCCCCGCTCTGGCTGTACGGAGTGGCCAGGAACGTGCTGGCCAGCCACCGCCGCGGCCAGGCCAGGCACCGGCACAGGAACGCGGAGCTCGACACCGAGATCGCCGACCTCTACGGCCACTCGCCCGAGAGCGGCGTCGAGCTCGGCACGATCGCGCGGGCCTTGCGCGAACTGCCCGACGACGACCGCGAGCTGATCTCGCTCGTCGCCTGGGAGGGCCTGGACCACGGGGAGATCGCCAAGGTATTCGGCTGCTCGCGCAACGCCGCGCGCATCCGGCTCTACCGGGCGCGCAAGCGCCTGTCCAAGGCGCTGGCAGGTGCCTGCGTCTCCGTGGGCGGCGTCGTCATGGAGTCGTTGTGACTTCCGCCCGTACGGACTTCAGCGAAAGGAAACCTCGATGAACGATCTGCAGCAGCTCGCCAGGGTCCGCGACGAGGACCTGGCAGGACAGGCATCCGGCGCGGGGGCCCAGGCGCTCCTCGCCTCGATCACCGGCGAAGCTCTCTCCACCGTCGCGAGCGACGCGGCGGACGCTCACGCCACCAGGGGCCTGTTCCGAACCCGTACCCGCCGCCTGGCCGCGGGCGCCGTGGCCGTCGCGGGCCTCGCCGCCGCCGCCGTGATCGGCCCGGCCGTCCTCGGCGAGCACGGTCCCGCCACCTCCTACGCCAGCTCCGCCATCGACATCGAGCTGCGCGGCGAGCGGTACGTCGCCACCATAAAGGACCCGCTCGCCGAGTACGCCGAGTACACCAAGGGGTTCGCGGCGGTGGGCCTGAACGTGCGGCTGCAGCTCGTGCCCTCGTCGCCGTCCCAGGTGGGCAAGGTCACCGGCGTGCGCGGCAGCGTCCATCCCGAGGTCAGCGGCCCCTACCAGGCGCCCATCGGCAGCGGCACCGCGCCGGCGGGCTGCACGCTCGGGCGGCCGGGCTGCGCGATGACCGTCATCGTGCGGAGCGACTACACCGGTGACGCCGTCGTCAAGCTGGGCCGGCCGGCCGAGGCGGGGGAGAGGTACCAGAACTGGGGCTTGGCGACGGCCAAGGGCGAGATGCTCGAAGGCTACGACCCCGCGGAGAAGACCGTCGGGGAGGTGCGCGCCGAAGCCCGCGACCGCGGCCTGAAGACGGTCTTCCAGGTCATCACCCCTGGCCCCGGCAACGTCGGTTACCGGATCGACCCCGAAAGCCGGCAGGCCGAGGTCGGCGACGGCTGGATCGTCTGGAAGGCGGAGTCGGAGCGGGCCGGCGTGCTGCGCCTGCTCGTCACCCGGGAACGCCTGCCTCGCAACCCCGCCGAGCCCGCCTGACCCGACCCGCGAGCCGGGCGCCGCGCCGCCTGGCCGGGGCCGGAACGGCGCGGGCGTCACCATCCGCGTGATCGTACGCATCCTGGCGCTGACCACCGTGATCTGGCACAACGACACGACCGGCCAGCCCACCGCCCGATCACTCACCCCTACGATCACTGATCCCGAAGCCCTGGGAATCAACCATCTAGGCGGGACGCGTGAAACGGGAATGGCGCGCCTCGGCCTCCCGCGGTCCCAGCAAGGGCCGCGCGGCCAGCCAGGCCGCCGCCCCCGCCGGATCTCCCGCCGTGACCGCACCCTCCAGAAGGCCTCGTACGGCGTCGCGTACGGGGCCTTCCGCCGTGAGCACGCCACCGGCCAGCACGAGGGGCAGACCGGGTTCGTGCACCCCGGAGGCGGTGCTCGCCAGCCTGGACGCGGCCTCGGCCACGATGGACAGCGCCACCGGATCACCGCCCATGGCCGCCTCGCTCACCAGCGGCGCCAACTCGGCCAGCGCGAGGGGCGGCCGAGCATGGACCGTCGCCGCCAGCCGCGCCCCCGGATCGCCACCTGGGCCGTCGGGCAGCAGCCGCCCCAGAACCAGGTCCGCCAGCAACCCCGGCCCGGCCCGACCCCTCGTGGGCGAGGGGCGTGGGACGGTGAGGGCGCGGATGGTGGCGCGGGCGGCGGCGAGGCCGATCCAGAAGGCGGAGCCCTCGTCCCCGAGCAGCCAGCCGTACCCGTCGGCGGTGCCGGCGGGGGCGTGGTCGGTGATCCTGGCCGCGATCGCCCCCGTGCCCGAGATGAGCACGGTGCCCGACGGTGAGGGGGTGCCGGCGGCGAAGGCGGTCACGATGTCTCCCGTCACGCGTACCGGCGTGGCTCCGGGTACGCCCCTGTCGCCGGTGAAGTCCGCCCCGGGCAGAAGGGCGCCGAGGACGCGCTCGGTCAGCGTCGCGCACAGCGCGGGATTGCCGGCCAAGCCCACGACCACGCCCACGACCACGCCCTCGCCCGTGCCCTCGCCCGTGCCCTCGCCCGTGCCCTCGCCCGTGAGCGGGCCCGGGCGGTGGGCCGGTCCGGGGTCCGCCAGGGTTGCGCGCACGGCGGCGGTCAGGTTGGCGGCGGCGGTGTCCATGCCGAGCGCCCCCGGATTTCCGCCGCCCGCCTGCCCCCGCCGCACCAGCGTGCCGTCCAGCGTGAACAGCGCGGCCCGCGACGAGGTGCCGCCGGCGTCGACGCCCAGAACCAGGTGCATGTCAAAAATTATTGCCGAAACGCCTTGACGGCGCCAGGCAATGAGCATAATTATCACCGCGTGGAACTACTGAGCCGCATCAGGGCCGAGCAGCACGACATGCCCGAGGCGCTGCGCAAGGTCGCCGATGCGATTCTCGCCGCTCCGGCGGAGGCGGCCCGGCTGACCATCGTCGACCTGGCCGAGCGGAGCGCCACGTCCACGGCCACGATCACCCGATTCTGCCGCGCCCTCGGCTTCTCCGGCTACGCCGAGCTTCGGGTGGCCGTGGCCACCGAGACCGGCCGGGTGGCGCAGCAGACGTGGCAGACCGACATCGGCCGCGAGATCCTGCCCGACGACAGCCTCGACCGGGTGCTGAGCGTCGTGTCGGGCAACGACATCCGCCTGATCCAGGAGACGGGCGACCAGCTCGACCTGGCCGTGGTGGAGAAGGTCGCGCAGGCCGTGGCCAGGGCCGGGCGAGTGCTGTTGTTCGGGGTGTCGAGCAGCGCGGCCGTCGCCAGCGAGATGGAATACCGGTTGCAGCGCATGCGGGTGCCCACCTGGAGCAGGTCCGACGCCCACACCGCGCTGACCGACGCGGCGCTGCTCGGCCAGGGAGACGTGGCGATCGGCATCTCCCACAGCGGCCGGACGCGCGAGGTCATCGAGGTGCTCGCGGAGGCGGGCAGCCATGGCGCGATCACCGTGGCCGTCACCTCGCAGCCGAGGTCGCCGCTGGCCGAGGTGGCCGAGCTGGTGCTGACGACGGCGAGCCGCGCGACGAGCTACAGGTCCGAGGGTTTCGCCGCGATCCACTCGCAGCTGCTCGTCCTTGATGTCGTGTACGTGTCGGTCGCCCAGCGGACGTACGACCGGACGAAGCAGGCGTTCGACGTCACCGTACGGGCCGTGGCCGGACACCGGCTACCAGAACAGGGCCTGACAGGGCCAGGCTCACCAGAAGGGGACATATGACGGTCAACCAGCGAGTCGTCCCACAGGCTTTCGCCGAGCACATCGCGCACCTCGTCCAGGTGATCCCGAAGGATCCGGAGATCTCGCGGGCGGCCGGCCTCTTCACCAGGGCGCTGACCGCGGGCGGCGTCATCCAGGCGTTCGGGGCGGGCCACTCGGAGGCGGTCGCCATGGAGATCGCCGGCCGCGCGGGCGGCCTCGTGCCCACCAACCGGCTCGCCCTGCGCGACATCGTCCTGTACGGCGACGCGCCCAGATCCGAGCTCGACCGCTACGACCTCGAACGCGACCCCGCCATCGCCCACACGATCCTCGACCTGGCACCCGTCCAGGAGCACGACCTGTTCGTCATCATCTCCAACTCGGGCGTCAACGGCGTGGTCGTCGAACTGGCCACGCTCGTCAAGGAGCGCGGTCACGACCTGATCGCGATCACCTCGCGCGCCCACAGCGAAGCCGTCGTGTCCCGCCATCCCTCGGGCCGCCGGCTAGCCGACCTGGCCGACGTCGTCCTCGACAACCACGCCCCCTACGGCGACGCCGTCCTGCCCCTGCCCGGCGGAGGCTCCACAGCGCCCGCGTCCATCGGAGGGGTTTCCACCATCACCTCGGCCCTGCTGGCCCAGCTCGTCGTGGCCAAGACCGTCAGCAACCTGCTCGATGCCGGTGAAGTGCCACCGGTCTACCTCTCGGCCAACGTCCCGGAGGGCGACGCGCACAACCTCCGCCTGGAGGCGCTGTACGCGGGCCGCATCCGCCGTACCGCCTGACCCGGCCGCACCCACGGCGGCGCCCGACCGGCGCCGCCCTCGTACCGGCGCCTGACCGCGCCGCAGCACCGCTGATCTTCGGTACCGCACGACAGTCGGGGGACCGCCCACTCAAGGAGAACCCCACTCATGTCCCGAAATTTCGGTAAAGTCCTGCTCTCCTTAGCCATCCCCGCTCTCCTCGTCGCCGTCTCCCTGGTCGCGCCCGCCAACGCCGACCAGGCCGTCCGCCTCCAATACCGGACCAGCGCACCCGGCGCCACCACGGCCCAGGCCGAGCCCTGGCTCCAGCTCTTCAACGACGGCACCACCACCATCCCGCTCAACCAGGTCAAGATCCGCTACTACCTCACCGGCGGCGAGACCTACCGCTTCGCCTGCTCGTGGGCGGTCGTGGGATGTTCGACGGTGACCGGCCAGTTCGTCCGCCAGGCCGGCGGCGACCAGTACCTGGAAGTGGGCTTCACCTCGGGCAGCCTGGCTCCAGGCCGGACCACCGGCGACATGCAGCTGCGCTTCTACCGCTCCGACTGGCAGACGTTCACGCAGAGCGACGACTACTCCTACGGCCCCCAGACCGCCTACTCGAACTGGGACAAGGTCACCGTCTACGTCAACGGCACGCTCTCCTGGGGCAAGCCCAACGGCAGCGACCCCGACCCCACCGTCACGCCCACCGTGCCGCCCGGGCCGGGCGGCGAGCTGTTCGACGACTTCACCTACACGGGCTCGAACGACCCGCGGCTGGCCCAGCGCGGCTGGACGGTCCGCTCCAGCTCGGGTGGCCCCGGCGTGCCCGGCGCCACCTGGTCGCCCGGCGCGATCTCGTTCCCCGGCGGCCTGCTGACGCTCGACTCCTCGACGAACGGCACCCCCTCGGGCACCGTGCAGACCGAGCTGTCCACCACCAACCGCAAGTTCCACGAGGGCACGTACGCCGCCCGCGTGCGCTTCAGCGACGCGCCGACCAGCGGCCCCGACGGCGAGCACGTGGTGCAGACGTTCTTCACCATCACCCCGCTGCGCTTCAACCTCGACCCCGACTACGGCGAGCTCGACTTCGAGTACCTGCCGAACGGCGGCTGGGGCGAGCCGGCCAACATCCTCTACGCCACGAGCTGGGAGACCTACCAGGGCGAGCCGTGGCAGGCGGTGAACACCCACACGGAGGAGCGCGCGAGCTTCGCCGGCTGGCACGACCTCGTCATCCAGGTCTCCGGCGGCCGGATGAAGTATTACGTGGACGGCCGCCTCTTCGCCGACCACGGTGACATCTACTACCCCGAGACCCCGATGTGGATCATGTTCAACCAGTGGTTCATCGACCTCCAGGGAGCGACGGGCACGCGTACGTACCGTCAGCAGGTCGACTACGTCTTCCACAGCAAGAACGAGGTTCTCTCGCCCGCCGAGGTGCAGAGCCGGGTCGGCTCGCTGCGCTCGTCCGGCACCGCGTTCAAGGACACCGTCCCCAACGTGTGATCGTGCCCCGCGCCCGCCCGGGCGGGCGCGGGCCCACCCCCCAGCATCAGAAGGATCACTATGAAGTACCGCATCCTTGCCCTGGCGGCCGTGCTCGCGCTCGGCGCGTGCGGCACCGGCGCGGAGCCGGAGACCGGGGCGGCGGCGAGCGGCGCCCCCGCCGAGCTGACCGTCTGGATCATGGACGGCAGCGTCACGCAGGAGCTGTTGAAGAAGTTCGAGACCGAGCACGAGGCCGCGCGCAAGGGTGTCGACCTCGACATCCAGATCCAGGCCTGGGACGGCATCGGCGAGCGCGTCACCGCGGCCCTGGCCAGCACCGACGCGCCCGACGTGATCGAGGTGGGCAACACCCAGGTCGCTCAGTACTCGGCCAGCGGCGGCGTCACGGACCTCACCGCGAAGATCGCCGACCTCAAGGGCGAGGACTGGCTGCCAGGGCTGGCCCAGCCGGGCAACATCGACGGCAAGCAGTACGGGATCCCCTGGTACGCCGCCAACCGCGTGGTCGTCTACAACAAGGACCTGTTCGCCGAGGCGGGCATCGAGGAGCCTCCGAAAACCCGCGACGAGTGGCTGGATATCACGACAAAGCTTAATAAAGGCGGCAACCAGGGCATCTATCTGACCGGCCAGACCTGGTACGCGCTTGCCGGATTCATCTGGGACGAGGGCGGCGACCTGGCCGTCCAGGAGGGCGGCCGGTGGAAGGGCGCCCTCGACACCCCGCAGGCCCGGGCCGGCATGGACTTCTACCAGCGGCTCCAGGCCCTCGGCAAGGGACCCAAGGACGCCGACGAGGCCAACCCGCCGCAGCACGAGGTGTTCGCGCAGGGCAAGGCCGCGCAGATCATCGCCGTCCCAGGCGTCGCCGCCCGCGTGCTGGAGGTGGACGGCACGCTGAAGGGCAAGATGGGCTTCTTTCCCATCCCGGGCAAGACCGCCGGCAAACCCGGCACGGTCTTCACGGGCGGCTCCGACCTGATCATCCCGGTGGCCTCGCAACACCAGGACGAGGCGTACGAGCTGGTCAAGGCCCTGGCCGGGGAGAAGTTCCAGAAAGAGCTGGCCACGACGATGAGCTTCGTCCCCAACCGCACCTCGCTGGCCGGCGTGCTGTCGGGCGACGAGGGCACCGCCGCGATGGCGGTCGGCGCGGCCAACGGGCGGGCCACCCCGAACACCCCCAACTGGGCCGCCGTCGAGGCCACCTCGGTGATCAAGCAGTACATGACCGCCGTGCTCACCGGCGCCGACCCGGCGGTGGAGGCGAAGAAGGTCTCCGAGTCGATCACCACGACGCTGAACAGCGGATCCTGATGCGGGCTGGACACCGCTCCTTCTGGCCCTTCCTGCTCATCGCCCCCACGGTGGCAGGCGGGGCCTTCCTCCTGCTCTATCCCATGCTCAAGGCGGCGGTGATCTCGTTCCAGCACTTCCGCATGGGCGAGCTGATCAGGGGCGGCGCCACCCTCGCCGGCCTGGAGAACTACGCCGAACTGCTGGGCGGCGAGGAGTTCTGGCAGGTCGTGTGGCGCACGGTCGTGTGGACCGCGATCAACGTGGTGCTCATCGTGGTCCTGTCCACCGGCGTCGCCCTCATGCTCGTACGCCTGCGCCGCGGCCTGCGCCTGGCCCTGATGAGCGCCCTCGCCCTGGCCTGGGCCACCCCGATCATCGCGGCGACCACGATCTTCCAGTGGTTGTTCCAGTCGGAGCTGGGCGTGGTCAACTGGCTGCTGGTCACCCTCGGCCTCGACTCCTTCCAGGGCTACACCTGGTTCGCCGACGGCACGGCCACGTTCGCCGTGCTCGTGCTCCTGGTCGTGTGGCAGTCGGTCCCGTTCGCCGCGCTCACCCTCTACGCGGGCCTCACCACGATCCCCGCCGAGCTGTACGAGTCGGCGCGGATCGACGGCGGCAACGGCCGGCAGGTGTTCTGGAAGATCACCGTGCCGATGCTCAGGCAGCTGTTCGCCCTGATCACCTCGCTCGAGGTGATCTGGGTGGCCAAGTGTTTCCCGCAGATCTGGGTGCTCAGCCAGGGCGGCCCCGACGGCGCCACCACCACCCTGCCGGTCTACGCGTTCCAGGTCGCCCGCGTGCTGCACCGCTACGACCTGGGTTCGGCGGTCGCCATGCTCACGGTCGTGATCCTCGCCGTCGCCCTGGTCAGCAACCTGCGAAGGATGGTCCGCACGTGAAACGGCTCGCGCTCAACACGACGGCGGTCGCCGTGCTCGTGACGACGGTCTTCCCCGTCTACTGGATGTTCCTGACCGCGTTCAAGCCGACGCGGGACATCCAGGCGGCCACGCCGACGTTCTGGCCCGCCGATCCGACGCTCGACCACTTCGTCACCGCCGTCAGCGCGCCGGGGTTCTGGACCTACTGGCGCAACAGCCTGCTGGTGACGGTCGCGGCGGTGCTGATCGCGCTGGTGGTGGCGCTGCTGGCGGCGTTCGCGATGACGAGGATGCGCTGGCGGGGGCGGGGCGCGTTCGTGGTGGCGGTGTTCGCGGCGCAGATGGCGCCGTGGGAGGCGCTGCTGGTGCCGGTCTTCATCATCGCCAGGGACACCGAACTGCTCGACTCGCTGGCCATGCTGACCGGCGTCTACTTCATGATCACGCTGCCGTTCACGATCGTGACGCTGCGCGGGTTTCTCGCCGCCATCCCGCCGGAGCTGGAGGAGGCCGCGCAGGTGGACGGCTGCGGCCGGCTGGTGGCCTTCCGGCGGGTGGTCTTCCCGCTGCTGGCGCCGGGGCTGATGGCGACCTCGCTGTTCGGGTTCATCACGGCCTGGAACGAGTTCGCGTTCGTGAACGTGCTGATCATCAAGGACCAGGACAAGCGCACGCTGCCGGTGTGGCTCTCGTCGTTCCGCGACGTGTTCGGCACCGACTGGGGCGCCACCATGGCCGCCGCCAGCCTGTTCGCGCTGCCCGCGCTGCTGCTCTTCCTCTTCCTGCAGCGCCGCGTCGGCACCGGCATGACGGCGGGCGCGGTCAAGGGCTGACGGGCCATCGCGCCGGATCGCACACGCAGGTTCCCCGGTGCGGCACCGTGACGACCCACCGCTGCTCCCGCAGCCGTGAGACGGCCAGCCGCGCCGTGACCTTGGCGACGCCGTACTGACGCATCAGCACCTGCTCGCTGGGGATCGCCCTGTTGGGGCGGAGTTCGCCGCGTCTGATGCGGGCAGCCAGGTCATCGGCGATGATCGCATACTTGGCTCTCGTCGGCTTCGCACGAGGCACGCCGGCAGGCCCGACGAAGGTGCCCTCGCCTTGCACGGTGTAGATGAGCCCTTCCTCGCGCAGTACGTGGACCGCCCGCCTGGCCGTGGTTCTGGCGACTCCGAACTCGTACTGAATGTCGGCCTCGCTCGGCACCGGGTGTCCGGAGTCGAGCTTCGAGACCCGACGGCGGAGGATGTCGGCGATCTGGACGTGGACGTGGGTGTCCCCTTCGTAGTCGACCACGTAGGCAACATAGGCCAATGCGGCACGCTTGGGTGGCCCGTCAGACGGTGGTGAAGGTGGGATGCAGGGCCTTGGCGTCGGGCTCCGGGAGGAAGTCGCGGGCCGCCAGCCAGGCCGCCGCGCTCGCCGCGTCACCCGCCGTCGTGACCTGCTCGCCCGCGAGCAACTCCGTCACGGCCTGACGCACCGGCCCCGGGCTGGTCAGCACGCTGCCGGCGAGCACCACGGGCCCCGACGTGTGCACCCTCCTGAGCGTGGCGGCCAGGTGGCCGGCCGCCTCGCGCACGATCCCGGCGGCCAGCGGGTCGCCTTCCGACGCGGCCCGGCTGACCAGCGCCGACAACGTCGCCAGGCGCATGTGGTCGGCCTGGGCCAGGCGTACGATGCGGTCGGCGACGGCGCGCGGCGCGGCGGGCCGCTCCTCGCCGAGAAAGTGCTCGCCGACGAGAGCGACGAGCAGACCGCTCCCGGCCGCAGCGCCGCCCGCGCCAGGAGCGGGATCGCGGTCCGCGTCCGGCGGCGTGCGATCCAGGGCCGTGACCGGCAGGCCGCGGTCGAAGGCGTCGACCACCGCCTTGGCGGCCTCGCGGCCGATCCAGAAGCCCGAGCCCGCGTCGCCCAGCAACCATCCCAGCCCGTCGGCGACCGCGCCGAGCTCGAACCCGGCGATCCTGGCCGCGACCGCGCCCGTGCCCGACAGCAGCAGCGAGCCGTCCGGCTCGGGTGACCCCGCGGCGTAGGCGATCGGCACGTCGCCCATGTAACGCGGCTCCGCCTCGATGCCGTGCCCGGCCCAGACCTCGGCCAGTGCGGGCACCATCTCCTGGACGTGCCCCGCGACCCCGGCCAGCGAGGCGACCACCCGCGATCCGTCGAGGGACCCGAGCGCCTGCCCGAGCGCGGTCTCGATCGCCGAAACCGCCTTGGCCAGCCCGTGGGCGGTCGGATTGCCCGCGCCCGCCCGGGCATAGCCCACCCGCGTGCCGTCGAGCCGGTGAACGGCGACTCGCGTGGAGGTGGCTCCGGCATCGACACCGACGACTAGCGATTTCATCACGGACCGAGTCTGGGGCTTGACGTGGGCAGGAAGCAAGAATAATTTTCGCCAGAAGACCGAGTATTCGGAAGGAATATTCGTGACTTCAGGAGCGCTAGGGCGCGTCGAAACAGAGCTACCCGGTTTGCCGGAGGCGCTGCGCAGGGTGGGCGAGGTGATTCTCGGCGACCCGGCCGAGGCCGCGCGCTCGACCATCATCGCGCTGGCCGAGCGCGCCGGCAGCTCGCCCGCCACCGTGACCAGGTTCTGCCGGGCGTTCGGCTTCTCCGGCTACGCCGAGCTGCGCGTCGCCCTCGCCACCGAGACCGGGCGGGCGGCGCAGGCGGGCTGGGGAGCGGGCGTCGGCCACGAGATCGGCCCCGACGACCCGCTCGACGCGGCCATCGAGGTGATGGCCGCCGCCGACGTCCGGCTGATCCAGGACACCGCCGCCCAACTCGACCTCGACGTGGTCGCCCAGGTGGCCGCCGCCATCGTTGCCGCCCCGCGCGTCCTCCTGGTCGGCGTCTCCACCAGCGGTAACGTCGCCACCATGTTCGAAGGCCGGCTGCGCCGCATCGGCGTCCCCTGCTGGAGCGCGGGAGACGCCCACGTGGCGCTGTCGGAGGCGGCGCTGCTCAAGGACGGCGACGTGGCCGTCGGCATCAGCCACAGGGGCCGCACCCGCGAGGTCATGGAGGCGCTGGCCGAGGCCGGCAGCCACGGCGCGCTCACGGTCGCCGTCACCTCTTTCGCCCGTTCCCCGCTGGCCGAGCTGGCCGAGCTCGTGCTGACCACCGCCAGCAGGGAGACCACGTTCCGGCTCGGCGGGCTGGCCGCCGTGCACTCGCAGCTGTTCGTGCTGGACGCCGTCTACGTGGCGATCGCCCAGAGCACGTACGAACGGACCAACGAGGCGTTCGAGCGAACGATCAGCGCCGTGGAGAGCCATCGGGTGGAGAGAGGCTAGATGACGTACGCAGACAGGGTCCTCGATCTGGCGCGCCAGGTCGCGAAGAGCCAGGCCGAGCAGGTGCGCAAGGCGGCGGAACTGCTCGTGACCTCGCTCAGGGCGGACGGCGTGGTCAACGCCTTCGGCTCGGGGCATTCCGAGGCCATCGCCATGGAGATCGCCGGACGGGCCGGCGGTCTCGTCCCGAGCAACCGCCTCACGCCGAGAGACCTCGTCCTGTACGGCGGGCAGCCGCCCGGCGTCCTGACCCCGGAGCTCGAGCGTGACCCGGCGGTCGCGCGGCAGATCTACGACCTGGCGCCGGTCGCGCCGCAGGACGTGTTCGTGCTGATCTCCAGCTCGGGCGTGAACGGCACGGTCGTCGAGCTGGCGAGGATCGTCAAGGACCAGGGCCATCCCCTGATCGCGTTGACCTCGGTCAAGCACAGCACCCAGATGACCTCGCGCCACCCGTCGGGCAGCAAGCTGCTCGACCTGGCCGACGTCGTGCTGGACAACGGCGCCCCGTACGGCGACGCCCTCCTCGAGCTGCCCGGAGGCGGCAGCTACGGCGCGGTGTCCACGATCACCTCCGCGCTGCTCGCGCAGATGGTGGTCACCGAGGCGGTGGACGAGCTCGTGGCGATGGGCGAGACGCCTCCCATCTACCTGTCGGCCAACGTGGCGGGCGGGGACGAGCACAACAAGGCGCTGGAGAGCCGCTACGCAGGGCGAATCCGGCGCGGAGCATGACTAGTCAGGAGCAGTAACCATGCCCAACACCCCCCATATCACCAGGCGTGAGCTTCTTCGCGGTGCCGCTCTCGTGCCCGTGGCGGGCGCGCTCGCCGCGTGCGCGACCCCCGCCGCCCAGCCCGCGCCCTCGTCGGCGGCGCCGGCCGCCACCAGCGCGGCCAACCCGTTCGGCGTGGGCGACAAGCCGCTCGAGGTGTGGATCTTCGACGGCGGCTTCGGCCAGGCCTACGCCACGGACATCCACCAGCCGCTGTTCAAGAGCAAGTACGCGAAGGTGGAGATCAAGCACAACTCCACCAAGGAGATCACCAAGGTCCTCCAGCCGCGCTTCGCCGGTGGCAACCCTCCCGAGGTGATCGACAACTCCGGCGCCAACGCCATGGACTTCGGCGCCCTGGCCCAGGACGGCCAGCTCCAGGACCTGACGCCGCTGCTCGACGCGCCATCGTGGGACGACCCCAACGTCAAGGTGCGTGACCTGCTGGACCAGTCGGTGATCGACATCGGCACCTACGACGGCAAGTTCTGCGTCCTCGGCTACGTCAACTACATCCACGGCATCTGGTACTCGCAGAAGGTCTTCGACGACAACGGCTGGGAGATCCCGAAGACCTGGGACGCCTTCCTCGAGCTGTGCGAGACCATCAAGAAGTCGGGCAAGATGGCGCCCTTCACCTACGCCGGCAAGCACCCGCAGTACCTGTACGAGCCGCTGCTCACCATGGCCGCGAAGATCGGCGGCAACGACGTGCTGGTCAACATCGACAACCTGGAGGACGGCGCCTGGACGGCCGAGCCCATGCTGACCGCCGCCGAGAAGTGGGCCGAGGTAGGCGCCAAATATCTCATGCAGGGCACGGCGGGCCTCGACCACGTGCAGACGCAGACCGCCCAGAACAAGAAGCAGGTGGCCATGCTGCCCTGCGGGTCGTGGCTGGAGAACGAGCAGAAGACCACCACACCTGAGGACTTCGCGTACGCGATGTTCCCCATCCCCGACGTCACGAGCTCCGACGCGATGCCGTACGGCACCCTGGACACCCGGCCCGGCGAGAACTTCATCGTCTCGGCCAAGAGCGCCCACCCGCAGGCCGGCATGGAATACCTGCGGGCCATGTTGTCGAAGAAGGCGGCCGGCGACTTCAGCGAGCTGGTCACCACGGTCACGACGGTCAAGGGCGCGAGCGATGGCCGCGACATCTCTCCGGGCGTCACCAGCGCCTCCAAGGCGGTCGCCGACGCGGGCGAGAACACCGTCTACTTCCGCTGGCCGACGTGGTACGGCCCGCTGAACGACGAGGCCAAGGCCGCGACCGGTGAGCTCATGACCGGCGGCCTGACCCCGAAGGCCTACCTCGAGCGCGTCCAGAAGAAGGCCGACGAGATCAAGAACGACTCTTCCATCAAGAAGTACAAGCGCTGATGGTGCTGTTCAACAGGTATCGCCGCGGGCTGTTCATCACCTCGTTCCTGGCAGCCCCGGTGATTCTCTACCTGGTCTACGTGATCTCGCCCTACGTCCAGGCGTTCTACATCGCGATGACCGACTGGCGCGGCGTGACGGCCGCGCCGAACTTCATCGGGCTCGACAACTTCGAGCGGCTGCTGGGTGACAACGTCTTCTGGAAGGCGGTCACCCACAACGTCGCCCTGCTGGTGTTGCTGCCGGCGATCACGATCGTCATCGCGCTGTTCTTCGCCTTCCTGCTCAACGTGGGCGGGAAGCAGGGCGTGTCGGGCATTCGCGGGTCGGGCTTCTACCGGGTGGTCTTCTTCTTCCCGCAGGTCCTGGCCGTCACCATCGTGGCGGTGCTCTTCCAGCAGGTGTTCAGGCCCGACGGCAGCGGCATGCTGAACGGGCCGCTGATGGGGCTCGGGCAGCTGTTCGGGCCCGACGGCAGATGGCCGCTGACGGCGTTCGAGTTCGGCCCGGTCGGGTTCCTGTCCGACCCTGACGTCGCGTTCTGGTCGGTGCTCGGCGTCCTGGTGTGGCAGGCGGTCGGCTTCTACGTCGTGCTGTTCTCCGCCGGGCTGGCGAGCATCCCCAAGGACATGTTCGAGGCCGCCCAGATCGACGGCGCCAACCGGATCACCCTGTTCTTCCGCGTCACGCTCCCGCTGTTGTGGGACACCGTCCAGGTCGCCTGGGTCTATCTGGGGATCCTCGCCATGGACGTCTTCGCGATCGTCTGGGTGATGACCGACCAGCAGGGCGGGCCCGACTGGTCGACCACGGTCATGGCGGCCGAGATCTACCGCAACGCCTTCGAATACTTCCGCTTCGGCTACGCCTCCGCCCTCGGCGTGGTGATGTTCTTCTTCACCGTCGGTTTCGCGGTCCTGTCACTGCGCCTGTCGCGGCGCGAACGAATCGAGTACTGAGAGATGGCAACGACGACTCCGGCGACCACAGGGACGCATTCGAGGAGCGCCCTCCGCGTGGAGCGGAGACGGCGGCTGGGGCCGATGGGCGTGTTGACGCACGCGGCGCTGGGCATCTGGACCCTCCTCGTGACGGTGCCGATCATCTGGACCTTCCTGGCCTCGGTCAAGAGCGAGGACGAGATCTTCGGCGACGCCTGGTCGCTGCCGGCCACGCTGCAGTGGGACAACTTCGCCAGGGCCTGGGAGCAGGCGCGCATCGGCCAGTACATGCTCAACAGCCTCGTCGTCGTGTCGTTCAGCACGTTCGGCACGATGCTGGTCGGCTCGATGGCGGCGTACGTGCTGGCGCGCTATCCCTTCCGCGGCAACCGGGCGATCTACATGTTGTTCGTCTCGGGACTGGCCTTCCCGTTCTTCCTGGCGCTGACCCCGCTGTTCTTCGTGGTGCAGAACATGGGCAACGTGCCGGTGGTCGGGCCGTTCATCGGCCTGAACACGTACGCGGGCGCGGTGCTGGTCTACATCGCCTACTCCATGCCGTTCACCGTCTTCTTCCTGTCCGCCTTCTTCCGCACGCTGCCGACGGCGGTCGCGGAGGCCGCGATGGTGGACGGCGCGTCGCACACCAGGATCTTCTTCCAGATCATGTTGCCGATGGCCAAACCCGGCATCATCAGCATCACGATCTTCAACATCCTGGGCCAGTGGAACCAGTACCAGATCCCGCTGATCCTGCTCCAGGACCGCGAGAAGTGGGTGCTCACCCAGGGCATCGCGGACATCTCCACCGCCGCCGGATACGACGCGGACTGGGCGGCCCTGTTCGCCGCGCTCACCCTGGCCATCCTGCCCATGCTGGTCGTCTACACGGTCTTCCAGCGGCAGATCCAGTCCGGCCTGACCGCGGGGGCGCTCAAGTGACGCCGGCAGTGACGCAGGCGGGGCCGCGTACGGACGCGGCCCCGCCCGAGCGCGTCAGCAGCGGTTGATCCGGGAGTTCACCAGCTCGATGTCGCGGATGACGATGTTGTTCCCGCACGGGTTCTCGTTGATGGCGGAGTTGGTCAGCGTCAGGTTCTGCAGCGTGATGTCCGACGTCACGGGGAACTCGCTGCGGGCGGCGATGCGGATGTCGGAGCCGTTCACGGTGCCGCTCTGGGCGGCGATGGTGACGTTGTAGCAGTTCTCGATCAGGATCGAGTTGCTGCCGGTGCCGGAGATGTCCACGCGGTCGATGACGGCGCCGCCGCTCTCCGAGACGCAGAAGACGCCGCGTCCGCCGCCCCTGGCGATGACGGTGCCGACCCGGACGTTGGTCGGGTAGCCGCTGCCGATGCGGCCGTTGCGGTTGGCCATGCGGAAGGCCGCGTATCCGGTGCCGGTGCCGGCGCCCTGGGCGTCGACGGTGCCGACCGTGGCGTTGATCGTGTCGTTGAACAGCAGGCCGGACTCGCCGGTGTTCCTGGCCGTGACGGTGCCGATGGTGATGCCGTCCACGCCGTACGTCTCGACGCCGTGGCTGCTGCCGCCGGAGGCGTACACGCTGTCGATGCGCACGTTGCGGGTGCGGACGTTCCTGTTGGCGTGGTTGTCGATGCGGACGCCGAGCCCGGCCGACCCGAGCCGCAGGTCGAGCCGGCCGAGCGTGATGTTGGTGCCGTTGCGGACGAACACCCCGAAGTAGGGGTTGCCGGTCACGTTGAGGTGGGTGACCTCGACGTCGGTGACGTTCTGGGCGCGTACGGCCGCGTTGTTGGCGCTGATCGTGCCGGACACGTTGATCGTGCCGCACACCTCCAGGATGGTGTAGCTGGGCAGGTCGAGCGACTGGTTGGCGTTCATGGAGCCGGAGCCGCGGACGATCACCTTCTGCTTGGAGGTGCGCCCTGAGGTGAGGCTGCCGACGGCGCGGCGCATGGCCTCGATCATGCTGGCGCCGGTGTAGAGCGTGGTGCCGCCGTTCCTGGCCGTCCAGGTGCCGTTGCTGAGGACGGCCTCGGCGTCGAACGACCCGCTGCCGCAGTCGCCGGACCCGCCGCCGCCCATCTTGACGAGCTGCCATTGCTGGTTGGCGCCGCCGAGGTCGTCCCACTGGGAGATCCTGGCGCCGTCACCGGTGCCCCACTCCCACACCTCCAGCGCCTTGCCGCTGTTGCGGTTGATCAGCCGGACGTGGCCGCCGTCGGAGTCGGCCAGGCGGAACTGCTGGTTGGCGGCGTTCAGGTCGGCCCACTGGACGATCTGCGCGCCGCCCTCGGTCGACCACTCGTAGACGTCCAGCACCTTGCCGCTGTGGCGCGACTTGAGCCGGTAGTAGCCGTCGCCGGAGCTGACGAACTGCCACTGCTGCTGGTTGCCGTCGTTGCGGGCCCACTGCACGATCGGCGCGCCGTCGTTGGTCGCGAAGTCGTACAGGTCGAGGGCCTTGCCGCTGTGCCGGTTGACCAGCACGTACCAGGCGCTGGTGTCGACGCTCGCCGCGACGGCGGGCGGCGGCTGAGCGATGACGGCGCCGGCCAGGGCGAGGAACGCCGCCGCCAGGACGGCGAGCAGGCGCCGCCAACCTCGTCCGGTGGCCTGAGGTAAGGATCTCACTGTCTGCTCCCATCCTGAAGGAAAGCGCTTTCCTGGGATCAGATCAGCGAGTGACGGAGCCTAAGTCAAGCGAGCAGGTACCGTCAGGCCCGCCTGCCTGCCCGAACCCGCTGAAACGTTCATCCGAGGAGCTGGCGCGCTCTGGCGGGCTGCCCGGCCCTGACGTCGACGCCTGAGCCTCACAACTCGGCGCGCAGTTCGCGGGCGGCCGTGACCACGTTCGCCAGGGACGCCTCCACCTGCTCGTACGTCCGCGTCTTCAGCCCGCAGTCCGGGTTGACCCACACCCGCTCGGCGGGCAGCACCGCCAGCGTCCTGCGCAGCAGCTCCTCGACCTCCGCCGCGCCCGGCACGCGCGGCGAGTGGATGTCGTAGACGCCCGGCCCGAGCCCGCGCCCGAACGCCTCCACCGCCCCCAGGAGCCTGCCTCCCGACCGGGCCGACTCGATGGTGGTCACGTCTGCGTCCAGGCCGTCGATGGCGGCCAGGATCTGATCGGCGTCCGAATAGCACAGGTGCGTGTGGATCTGCGTGCGGTCGCTCGCCCCCGACGTGGCCCTCCGGTACGCCGCCACCGCCCACTCCAGGTAGTCGGCCTGCGCGGCCCGCCGCAGCGGCAGCAGCTCGCGCAGCGCCGGCTCGTCCACCTGGATGATCTTCACCCCGGTCGCCTCCAGGTCGCTCACCTCCTCGCGCACCGCGTCGGCAACCTGGAACACCACGTCGCGCAGCGGCAGGTCGTCGCGGACGAACGACCAGGCCACGATGGTGACGGGCCCGGTGAGCATGCCCTTCACCGGCTTGTCCGTGAGCGACTGCGCGTAAGCGGCCCACCGGACGGTGATCGGCGAAGGACGGCTGACGTCGCCGTGCAGGATGGGCGGCCTGGTGCAGCGCGACCCGTACGACTGGACCCAGCCGTTGGCGGTGACGGCGAAGCCGTCGAGGTGCTCGGCGAAATACTGCACCATGTCGTTGCGCTCGGGCTCGCCGTGCACGAGGACGTCGAGGCCGAGCCGCTCCTGCAGCCGGATGACCCGCTCGATCTCGGCCTCGACCCGCCGCTCGTAGTCCTCCTGCGGCAGCGTGCCCGCCGCGACCTCCGCCCTGGCCGCGCGGAGCTCGCCGGTCTGCGGGAACGACCCGATCGTGGTGGTCGGCAGCGGGGGCAGCCGCAGGTGCTCGGCCTGGGCCGCCGCGCGCTCCGCGTACGGGCCGCGCCCCTCCGCCGCCACGGGCGCGGGCAGCGCCACGGAAGGCCCGGCGGGGGCGGCGCCGTGGAAGGGCGAGCAGGAGAGCGCCACCACCTCAGCGACCTTCTGCTCGGCGAACGCCAGCCGCTCCTTCAACGCCGGATCCAGCCCGGGCTCGGCCGCCACGTCGTACGGCACGTGCAGCAGCGAGCACGAGGTGCTCACCGTCACCCGCCCGGCGCGCACGGCGGCCAGCGCCGCCAGCGCCCGCTCGGGCGAGGTGCGCCACACGTCGCGCCCGGACACGACGCCCGCGACCACGGTCTTGCCCGGCAGGTCGATCTCCGGCACGCCGCCCCTGACCAGGTCGACGCCGATGGCCTCCACCGGCGTGCCGGCCAGCACCGGCAGCGCCTCTCCCGCCGGGCCGAAGTACGTGGCCACGAACAACCCCGGCCGCGCGGCGGCGGCCCCCAGCCGCTCGTACGCGGTCCGTACGGCGGCCAGCTCCTCCGGCGTCCGGTCGGCCACCAGCGCCGGCTCGTCGAGCTGCACCCATGCGACGCCCTCCGCGGCGAGCGCGGCCAGCAGCTCCTCGTAGCAGCCGAGCACCTCGTCGAGCCGATCGAGGGCCGAGGCCAGCAGCAGGAACGTCACCGGCCCCACCACCACGGGCCGCGTCTCGTACCCGAGCGCCCGCGCCTCCCGCACCTCGGACAGCGGCTTGGCCGCGTCGAGCTTGAACACCGTGTCGGGGCCGATCTCCGGCACGATGTAGTGGTAGTTCGTGTCGAACCACTTCGTCATCCGCAGCGGCGCGACCTCGTCGGTGCCTCTGGCCATCGCGAAATAGGGGTCGTCCGCGTCGCGGTAGCGCGCCGGCACCGCGCCCAGCAGCACGGCCGTGTCCAGCATCTGGTCGTACATCGAGAAGGTGTTGCTCGGCAGCCCCTCCAGCCCCAGCTCGGCCAGCCTGCGCCAGGTCCGCTCGCGGATCCGCGCGCCCGACCGGTCCAGCTCGTCGCGGGTGGCGCGCCCGTCCCAGTAGGACTCCAGCGCCCGCTTCAGCTCTCTGCGCGGGCCGATCCGCGGGTAGCCGAGCACCGTGGACGTGGGAAATGGGGACATCTCGCAGGCTCCCTAGGACGTGGATCAGATCGCTGCGATCCTGCCGAGTACCCCGTGAGTCATGCACTATGTATTGGTGCTGCTTATGCTCAGGGAGATCCACTGCTTCACCAGGGTGGCGGAACGGCTCAGCTTCTCCAGGGCCGCCGCCGACCTGGGGATGTCGCAGCCCGCCATGAGCCAGGCCATCACCCGACTCGAACGCGCCACCGGCATCCAGCTCTTCCAGCGCACGGCCCGCGAGGTGCGGCTCACGGCGGAGGGCAAGGCGCTGCTCGCGCACGCGCGGCAGGTGATCGAGTCGGCCCGGGCGTTCACCGATGAGGCCGCGCGGCTTGCCCGGCCGACCATTCACCTCGCTTATCCACCGCTCGTCGGCACTCTCGCCGCGCGGATCGCCAGGCGGCTCGCGAGCCGCACCCCGTCACTCGGCGTGGAGCTCCGGCCCGCCGGGCGGGGCGCGGCGGCGCAGGCGCTGGCGAGCGGCGAGATCTCCGCGGCGATCCTCGCCACCCCCGCTCCCGCGCGGTTCGTCACGGCCGCCCGGTTCCACGTCACCGTCGACCACCTGGCCGTCCCCGTGAGCCACCGGCTGGCGCCCTCGGCCAAAGTCGCCCCGGCGGAGCTGGGCGGCCAGGTGCTGCTCACGCCGTTCAGCCGGCCGTGGTCAGGGTTGCCCGGCCGCGCGCGCATGGTGGCCGACGACGACTTCGCCGCCGCGCTCGACCTGGTGGCGGCGGGCGCCGGGCTGCTGCCGATCCCGCAGCTCCTGGCCAGGACCATCAAGCGGGACGACGTGCGCTTCGTGCCGCTCGACGCGGGCGACCTGCGCATCACCTACGCCCTGGCCTGGTCGAAGGAGCACGTCACGCCGGAGCTGATGGCCCTGGTGCAGGCCGTTCAGGACGCCCTGTGGACCAGGTGAGCTACCACGGGAGCGTGCCCGAGACGTCGAAGTAGCCCCCGGTCGGGCCGCCGGGGCCCACCTGCGCCATCCGTACGATGATCTCGGCCCCCTCCTCCACGGTCTGCGTGCCCATGTGCCTGTTGAGGTCCGTCGCGGTGTAGCCGGGCTCCACCGCGTTGATCCGCATGCCGGGGAACGCCTTCGCGTACTGCACGGTGATCATGTTGACCGCGGACTTCGAGGCGGGGTAGGCGACCCCCGGGTAGGCGTGCGTCGGCGTGTCCGGAGTGGTGACCCTGGTCAGCGACGCCAGGCCGCTGCTGACGTTGACGATGACCGGGGCCGCCGAGCGCCGCAGCAGCGGCAGGAAGGCACGGGTGACGCGCACGAGGCCGACGACGTTGGTCTCGAACGTCGTGCGCATGATGTCGGCGGTCACGTCCGCGGGGCCGATGACGCCGCCGTCAGGGGTGCGCTCCTCGATGCCTGCGTTGTTCACCAGCACGTCGATCCCGCCGCCGGCCTCGACGGTCTTGGCCGCGGCCGCGACCGAGTCGTCATCGGTGGCGTCGAGCTGGACGTACCGGGCGCCCAGCCGCTCGGCCGCGCGGCGCCCGCGTTCGGCGTCCCTGCTGCCCACGTACACGGTGTGACCTGCTTCGATGAGGCGGCGGGCGGTCTCGAAGCCCAGCCCCTTGTTCGCTCCGGTGATCAGTGTTGTCGTCATGCCCTCAAGCCTCTGGCGGGGCGGCGCGGGCGGCCAGCCGTCCGGTCTTCCTGGGACCGCCAGTACCAGGCGGGCGCCCCGGTGCTGGGGGCAGACTGGTGGCATGACGGCGACGGAGTTCGGGCAGGCGGTGCGGCGCTGGCGCGACCGGGTCTCGCCCGCGACCGTCGGGCTGCCGGCCTCCGGGCAGCGGCGCGCGGCCGGGCTGCGCCGGGAGGAGCTCGCCCTGCTGGCCGGGATCTCCGCCGACTACATCACCCGCCTCGAACAGGGCCGGGCCGCCAACCCGTCGGCGCAGGTCGTCGAGGCGCTGGCGCGGGCGCTGCGGTTGTCGGCCGACGAGCGCGCCTACCTGTTCCGGATGGCCGGGCTCGAGCCGCCGGGGCCGGAGATGGTGCCCGGGTTCATCACCCCGAGCGTGCAGCGGCTGCTGGACAGGCTGGCCGGCACGCCCGTCGGGGTCTACGACGCGGCCTGGACGCTGCTCCTGGCCAACCCGATCTACGCGGCGCTGATGGGTGATCCGTCCGGATGGCGGGGCGACGAACGCAACGGCGTGTGGCGCAACTTCGCCGGGCCCGGCGGCCGGGTGCGCCACACGCCCGAGGCGCGGCGCGCGTTCGAGGCCGCGCTGGTCGCCGACCTGCGCGCCACCGCCGGGCGCTATCCCGCCGACCAGCAGGTGCGCCGCCTCGTCGCGCGGTTGCGCGCGAGCAGCGACCGGTTCGCCGAGCTGTGGGACTCCGGCATCGTCGGCCGGCACGAGGCGGCGCGCAAGACGATCGATCATCCGCAGGTGGGCGCCTTGACGCTCGACTGCGACGTGCTCAGCGTGGCGGGCAGCGACCTGCGCATCATGGTCTACACCGCGGAGCCAGGCACCGACGACGCCGAACGCCTCGCGCTGCTGGCCGTCCTCGGCACCCAGACGCTCATGGGCTAGCGGGCAGGTTCTTCAGCGCCTCGCGGCGGCTCAGACCCGAGATGCCCTTGGCGTTGACGTAGTGTACGACCTCGGCGGGGCTGGTCTTGGCGTATTCGCGTAACGCCCATCCGATGGCCTTGCGCGCGAAGAAGTCGTTGTCGGACAGGCTGGGCTCGATGCACGCGTAGAGCAGGGCCGTGTCGGTGCGCGCCCTGAAGCGGTTCTGGCAGAGGATCGCGGTGCGGCGCTTCCACAGGTCGGCGTCGTGCGCCCACTCCAGCATGAGCGGCCGCATGGTGTCGGGGAACGCGGCCAGCAGCCCGCCGACGCGGTGGGTGGCCAGCTCGTCGACCAGATCCCACCAGGCGCCGGTGACGATCATCTCTTCGTACATCGGCACGGTGTAGAGGGTCTGGAACTCGCGGTAGTAGTGGTGGCCGGACAGCTCGACGGCGGCGTAGCGCTCCTCGCGGTATTCGGCCTCCCGCCACAACGCCAGCACCGCCCGCCGCCACTCGGGCGCGGTCTCCAGCCGGTGCCCGGCGAACACCCGCCGCAGCGCCGCCCGCCTGGCCACGGCCTGGACGCCGAGGAACGGCAGCGCGGACTTCATGTACGCGCGCATCGCCTCGGCCTTGGCCGGCTCGGCGACCTCCTGCAGTGCCAGCCGCACCGCCTTGCCGAGGCTCATTTCCCGTGGGTGGTGCGCTCGCCCGTGGCGATCCCGTCGAACAGCACGGTGATGTAGTGCTCGGCCAGGCCGCTGGTGTTGAGCCTGCCGCCCGGGCGGAACCAGCGGACCGCGACCCAGATGGTGTCGCGGATCATGCGGTAGGTCAGCTTGGGGTCGACGTCGGGCCGGAACAGGCCGGCCGCCTGGCCGGCCTTGATCTGCGCCACCCACATCTGCTCGACCTCGTCCTCGGCCTTGACGAGGTAGTTGAACCGGGGGAACTGGCGCAGATAGTTCCAGTCGTTCTGCATGACGGTGATCGCGGCGCGGTGGGGCTCGAGCGTGCCGAAGCCGATGCGGACCATCTCCGACAGCACGGTGCGCGCGTCGCCTCCGGACTCGAGGGCGGCGCGGTAGCGGGCGATGAGGTCGTCGAGGAAGGTGGAGAGCACCTCGTCGACGATCGTCTCCTTGGAGTCGAAGTGGTGGTAGAGACTTCCGGAGAGGATGCCGGCCTCGTCGGCGATCTCGCGGACGGTCGTGGCCTGGAAGCCCTTGCGCGCGAAGAGCTCCGCGGCGAGCTTGACGAGGTGGTCGCGCCGCTCTGACGCCGACCCTGACGAGGTCGTGCGCTGGCGCTTGGCCGGGGTGGTCGCGGTGCCGGAGTTCTTTCGCGTGGTCACGTTCCCATTATGGAGCCTCAGACAATCGCTTGTTCACCCAACGTGCCCAGTTCATGCGGCATTCCGCGTGCGACCAAGCGCTTGCTACGATGCGATGATGAGCGAGGCCTACATCGTCGGAGCCGTCCGCACCCCCGTCGGGCGCAGGAACGGCGGACTGGCCGGAGCGCACCCCGCCGACCTCGGCGCCCACGTGCTCAAGGAGCTGATGCGCCGCACCGGCGCCGACCCCTCGGCGGTCGACGACGTGATCTTCGGCTGCGTCGACACCATCGGCCCCCAGGCCGGCGACGTCGCCCGCACCTGCTGGCTGGCCGCCGGCCTGCCCGAGGAGGTGCCGGGCGTCACGATAGACCGCCAGTGCGGCTCCTCCCAGCAGGCGCTGCACTTCGCCGCACAGGCCGTGCTCTCCGGCACGAACGACCTGGTGGTGGCCGGCGGCGTGCAGAACATGAGCATGGTCCCCATCTCGGCCGCGATGCTCGCGGGCCGGCCGCTCGGGCACGAGACCCCCTTCGCGGGCTCCAAGGGCTGGGCCGAGCGGTACGGCACGCGGGAGGTCTCGCAGTTCGCCGGAGCCGAGCAGATCGCCGCCCGCTGGGAGATCACCCGCGAGGAGATGGAGCGGTACGCGTACACGTCGCACCGGCGGGCCCTGCACGCCATCGAGGCCGGTCGCTTCCGGCGCGAGATCGCCGCCTTCGAGGGCGTCACGGCGGACGAGGGCCCGCGCGCGGACACCTCGCCCGAGAAGATGGCCGGGCTCAAGCCTCTGACCGAGGGCGGCAGGCTCACGGCGGCCCTGGCCTCCCAGATCTCCGACGGCGCCGCCGCCCTGCTCGTCGCCTCGCCCAGAGCCGTACGCGAGCACGGCCTGACCCCGCGCGCCCGCGTGCGCCACCTGTCGGCCCGCGGCGCCGACCCGATCATGATGCTCTCCGCTCCCATTCCCGCCACCGCCCACGCCCTCCGCGTGACCGGCATGTCCATCGGCGACTTCGCGGCGATCGAGGTGAACGAGGCGTTCGCCTCCGTCGTGCTGGCCTGGATGAAGGAGACCGGCGCCGACCCCGCCAGGGTCAACCCCAACGGCGGCGCGATCGCGCTCGGCCATCCGCTCGGGGCGACCGGCGCGGTCCTGGCAGTGCGGCTGCTGCACGAGCTGGAGCGCACGGGCGGCACGTACGGCCTGCAGGTCATGTGCGAGGGTGGAGGTCAGGCGAATGTCACCGTCATCGAACGGCTCGCCGGCGCGGGGGCGGCCTGACGTCAGAAAATGCCACTAGCAAATAGGAAACTTTCCTATTAGATTGCGGGTCATGCCCATGAGCGGTGACCTGCTGCGCCTTGCCGACGCCGTCCTGTTCCCCGGTTTCACCGGACACGAGCCACCCGACTGGCTCCGCCGCCGGCTCGGCGAGGGGCTGGCCGGGGTTGCGCTGTTCTCGCGCAACATCGCCGATCCTGCCCAGGTGGCCCGGCTGACCGCCGCCCTGCGCGCGGAGAACCCCGCGGTGCTCGTCGGCGTCGACGAGGAGTCAGGCGAGGTCACCCGGCTGGAGGCGGCCACCGGCAGCAGCCGCCCCGGAGCGTACGCGCTCGGCGTGGTCGACGACGTGGCCATGACCGAGACCCTGGCCGCGGACGTCGGCGCCGACCTGGCCCGCGCGGGCATCTCGATCGACTTCGCCCCCTCCGCCGACGTGAACTCCAACCCGGACAACCCGGTCATCGGCCTGCGCTCCTTCGGCGCCGACCCCGCGCTGGTCTCCCGGCATGCCAGGGCGTTCGTCCGCGGCCTGCAGTCCGCCGGAGTGGCCGCCTGCGTCAAACACTTCCCCGGCCACGGGGACACCACGGTCGACTCCCACCACGGCGTGCCCGAGATGGCCGCGGACGGCGTCGAGGACGCGCTGCTGCCGTTCGCCGACGCCGTCAGGGAGGGCGTCAGGGCGGTCATGACGGGCCACCTCCTCGTGCCCTCGTACGACGGCGAACTGCCCGCCACGCTCAGCCCCAAGGTGCTCACCGGGCTGCTGCGCGAGGAGCTGGGGTTCCAAGGGATGATCATCACGGACGCCATCGAGATGGCCGCGGTGACGGCGGCGTACGGGATCGGCGGCGCGTCGGTCCGGGCCATCGCCGCCGGGGCCGACGCGATCTGCGTCGGCGGCGAGCACGCCGACGAGGCCACCGCCACGGGGATCCGAGACGCGATCGCCGCCGCGGTGACCCAGGGACTGCTGCCCGAGGACCGGCTGGCCGACGCCGCTCGCAGGGTCCGCGAGCTGGCGGCATGGACCGCGTCCTCGGGCAGCCCGGCGAGGGCCGGGGGCGAGGGCGGCGCGGGATCCGGCGCGCACGCCCACGCCGCGAACGACGGCGGCGCCGGGCTGGTGGCGGCCCGGCGGGCCGTCAGGGTCGTGCGCCGCTCCACCGAGCCGGAGCTGCCGCTGGCCGCGGCCCCGCACGTGGTGGAGCTGGCGCCGGAGATGAACCTGGCCATCGACCGGCACACCCCCTGGGGCGTGGGCGAGCCGCTGGCCGGGCTGCTGCCCGGCACCGCGGTCACGCGCATGACCGCGGGAGAGGCGACCGGTCCCGCACTGGAGCGGCTGCTCGCCGCGGCGGCCGGCCGCCCGCTGGTCGTGGTGGTCAGGGACGCGCACCGCCACCCGTGGCAGGAGGATGCGCTGAGGCACCTGCTGAGCGCCCGCAAGGACGCCGTGGTGGTCGAGATGGGCCTGCCCGCCCGCTCGGACCTCGGAGCCGTGCACATCGCCACGTACGGCTCCGCCCGGGTCTGCGGCCAGGCCGCCGCGGAGATCCTGGCCGGTAGTCTCTGAGACCGTGAACTTCGACGGCGAGGACCTCTCCCGCAAGGTGCTGTCCGAACGGCTCGATCCCGAA
This sequence comes from Nonomuraea sp. NPDC049378, assembly GCF_055586745.1. NCBI lineage: Bacteria > Bacillati > Actinomycetota > Actinomycetes > Streptosporangiales > Streptosporangiaceae > Nonomuraea > Nonomuraea sp. NPDC049378. Next base: position 908,807 of record NZ_JBVJHP010000001.1, on the reverse strand, counting down.
GAGAGCCACGTCTTCCGCGGATGCGACCTCACGGAGACCGACCTGTGGGGCGCCTCCCTGGCCGGGGCCCGCTTCGAGTCGTGCGTGCTGGATCAGACCGACTTCCGCAAGGCCGACCTCGACGGGGCGGTCTTCACCGGCGGGGGCGGGATGCGCACCCGCTTCAACGACGCCGACCTCATCGACGTGGCGTTCACCGACGTCGACCTGTCCTCGGCCCAGTTCGGCGGCGCGCTGCTCACCGACGTGTCGTTCACCGGCTGCCGCATGATCGGCGCCGCGCTGACCGCCTCGCGCGGCACCGGCTTCACGGTCACCCGCTCCAACCTGACGCTGGCCAACCTCGGGGGCTGCTCGCTGCGCGGCGAGCACATCGAGGGGGTCCGCTTCGACGACGCCGACCTGTCGGGCTGCGACTTCACCGAGGCCACGCTCAGCGACTGCCGCCTCATCGGCACGCGCCTGCTGGACACCACGTTCACGAAGGCCGACCTGCGGGGCGCCGACCTGGGTCAGCCCGACGACGCCAAGCTCCGGGCGTTCGCGGGCGCCGTCATCAACCAGGCGCAGGCCAACGCCATCCTCGCCGCCCGCGGCATCACGGTCCTCTGACCTCGCCGGGACGGAGGCCCGCACCGGATATCCTCCCGGGCGGGCTCAGCGCGCCGCCGGGCCGGCCATGGCGCGGTCTCGGCCGGCGGGCTCAGCGCTCCGGCAGGCGGGCCAGAGCGGCCTCGGCCTCGGCCATGACGCGCTCGATCAGCTCCCGGCATGACGGCAGGTCCCCGATGACGCCCACCACCTGCCCGGACGCCATCACCCCGAGATCCGCCCGCCCGTCCACCATGGCCGCCCGCAGCAGCACCGGCGTGTTGGCCGCCTGCAGCACCTGGGCCCAGGTCAGCTCCCTGCCCCGCCGCATCCGCCGCCCTTCGCGGATCAGCGCGGCCCACGACAGTCCCGACAACCGCCGGAACCTGGCTCCGTTCACCACCGCCCGCACCAGCCGCGACCGTTCCAGCGAGGTCACGAACGGCGTCCGCAACACCCGGTGCGGAACCCCGTCCACCCTGGTGGTCACCACGGTCTCCCGCGCCGCCAGGTAGAGCTTCTTGACCTCGTCCGGCACGGGGGAGTCGCTGGTCAGCAGGAACCGGGTGCCCATGGCGATCCCGCAGGCGCCGTACGCCAGCGCCGCCACCAGCCCGCGCCCGTCGAAGAAGCCGCCGGCGGCGATCACCGGGATGTCCACGGCGTCCACGACCTGGGGCAGCAGCAGCGTCGTGGCGAGCGGCCCCGTGTGGCCGCCGCCCTCGCCTCCCTGCACGATCACCGCGTCGGCGCCCCACCCGGCCACCTTCTCCGCGTGCCGGAGCGCCCCGACCGACGGGATCGTGACCACGCCCGCGTCCTTGAGCCGGGCGATCAGCTCCCGCCTGGGCGCCATGGCGAACGACGCCACCCGCACGCCCTCGCGGACCATCACCCCGACCCGCTCGGCGGCGTCGCCCGCGTCGGAGCGGATGTTGACCCCGAACGGCGCGTCCGTGCGCTCCTTCACCCGCCTGATCGCGGCGGTCATCTCGGGCACGGACATGGTCGCCGCCCCGATCACGCCCAGGCCGCCCGCCTGGGAGGTGGCCGCCGCCAGCCGGGCGCCGGCGACGTACCCCATGCCGGTCTGCACGATCGGATGCCGGCAGCCGGTCAGCGAGGTCAGGGCGGTCCTCACGCGGCGACCTCCCGGTCGCGCGAGCGCGCGGGGTCGAGCCGGTCCAGGACGAGCAGCTCCTCCTCGGACGGTTCCCGCGTTCGCGGCACGTCCCGGGGAAGGTCGAGTGCGAACCCGGTCGCCGCCACCACCTCGTCCACGCTCACCCCCGGATGCACGGACACCAGCCGCATCGAGCCGTCAGGGGCGCCGAAGTCCAGGACGGCCAGGTTCGTCACCACCCGCCGCAGCCCGAACGCCCCTCGGTCCGTGCCGAGCCCGCTGACCATGTCCACCTCGGGCACGAACACGCGGGGAGAGTGCCGGGGGATCCAGTAGCTCGTCGGGTCGCACCGCGTGTTGCCCGGCGCGCCCCGCACGCCCAGCAACTGCGCCTTGGGCCGGGCCCAGTCGCCGATGCAGGAGATGTTCGTGTTGCCGTACCGGTCGATCTGGCTCGCCCCGAGCATGACGTGGCGGCGGCCGTTCAGCACCAGCCACAGATGCTCGCGGAACGGCAGCCACCCCTCCACCGCCTCCGGCGCCTCGCCCAGCGGGGGCACGTCGCCGGTGAGCAGGCAGGTGCCGTCGTGCGTGAGCAGGCCCGGCTCGAACGTCAGCCGCGCCAGCCGCGCCGCCAGCACCGTGACCGGCCCGCCGATCCCGGCCGCCAGGATCTCCCCGTCGCCCCTGAACGCCTCCGCGCACGCGACCACGCACACGTCAGCCCTACCGTTCATGGGGCCGCTCATGGGGTCGCTCATCCCATTCCTCCCAGGGCGTCTCCGCGTAGCGCCGCTGGAGCGCCTCGTCACGCCCGTAGTCGGGCTCGCACGAGGTGAACCCGGCCCCGCCGGGCGCCTCCACGACGCCCGTCACCATCGACCGGCTGATCAGCAACGACTGCAGCGGGCCCTCCTTGAGGAGGTCGTCCACCACCCGCTCGCACGAGACGTAACAGCGCGCGGCAGCCTTGGCGTAGAGGTCGTCGAGGTACGGATCCGGACCCAGGTACTGCGCGTTGCCCCGCGCGTCCGCCCGGTTCACGTGCACCAGCGCCACGTCCATCGTCAGCGCCGGGACCGCGACCAGTTCCTCCCCGTCCGCGTACGGTGACCGGACCGTCCGCAACTCCGGGTTGACCCGCATCACGTCCGACCCCAGCCCTGCCCGCGTCGGCAGGAACGGCAGCCGGTGCGCCGCCGCCAGCAGCCCGAACATGAACATGCCCTCGTCGTACTCGGTGAACGCGATCGTCCCCGTCTGCCTGGCCCGGCGGAAGTGCGGCTCCAGCGGGATGGAGTCGAGCGTGACGAACGGGGCCACGACCCTGCGCGCCTTCCCCGCCGCGCAGAGCATGCCGACGTCGGGGCCGCCGTACGAGATGAGCGTGAGGTCGCGGACGGGGGAGCGGAGGATCGCGCGTACGAGGGCCATCGGCTTGCGGCGCGAACCCCAGCCGCCGATCCCGACCGTCATGCCGCTCTCCACCGAAGCGGCGACCTCCTCGGCCGTCATCACCTTCGTCATGCGAACCGCTCCCTGTGCCGCTCGCCCGCGCCCATCAGGTTCAGCTCGAAGGTGAAGCCCTGCTCGAAGCGGTAGCTGCGGTTGACGTCCACCGGGTCGATGCCGTTGAGCGACTCCTTGGCGCAGCGGATGACGTACGGGTCCTTCGCGGCGATCTGTTCCGCCACCTGGGCCGCCGCCTCGCGCAGCCGGTCGCGCGGCACCACCTCCAGCACCGAGCCGAACGCGTGCAGCTCGGCCGCCGTGGCGTTCCTGCACGTGTAGACCATGGCCCGCATCAGGTGCGGCGGCACGAGCCTGGCGAGGTGCGTGGCCGCGCCCAGCGCGCCCCGGTCGACCTCGGGCAGCCCGAAGTAGGCGTCGTCGCTCGCCACCACCACGTCGGCGTTGCCCGCCAGCCCGACGCCGCCGCCCAGGCAGTGCCCGTGGACGGCTGCGACCACCGGCACCGCGCACGCGTAGACCGCCGCGAACGCCGCATGACACGCCCGGTTGACCGCGACCAGCCGCGCGTGCCCGTCGGCGTCCCGCAGCTCCTTGATGTCGACTCCGGCGTTGAACCCGCGCCCCTCCGCACGCAGCACGACCACTCTGGTGCCCGGATCGCGGCCGGCCGTCCGTACGGCCTCGGCCAGTTCCTCCCAGGCCCGTACGGCCAGCGCGTTCACCGGCGGCACGTCCACGACGACCTCGGCGACCGGCCCGGCCCGCAGCGTGATCCCCAACCCGACTCCCTGTTTCACCTAACGCTTGCTTGGTACGGTAGCACCCGTGACCGTGACTTACGACCACACGGGCAGGACCGTCCTGGTGACGGGCGGCACCAGGGGCATCGGCGCCGCCATCGCCAGGGCCTTCCACGACGCGGGCGCCACCGTCACCGTCTGCGCCCGCACCCCACCCGCCGAAACGCCCACCCACCCCCGTGAGATCCGGTTCGTCCAGGCCGACGTGCGCGACCCCGAGGACGTCGACCGGCTCGTCTCCGGCTTCGACCGGCTCGACGTGGTGGTCAACAACGCGGGCGGGTCGCCGAACGCGCCGGTGGACGGCACCTCGCCGCGCCTGCACGCCCGCGTCATCGAGCTCAACCTGACGGCCCCGCTGCTCGTGTCGCAGCGCGCGTACCCGCTGCTCGCCGCCTCGTGCGGCGCGATCGTGATGATCGGCAGCGTCAGCGGCAGCCGCCCCTCGCCCGGCACCGCCGCGTACGGCGCCGCCAAGGCGGGCCTGCACCACCTGGCCCGCTGCCTGGCCGCCGAGTGGGCGCCACGCGTACGGGTCAACACGATCGTCGTCGGCCTGGCCGCCACGACCGGCGCCACCCCTCACTACGCCCCCCGCCAGTGCGGCCCGGCGACCGACGGCCATGTCCCGGTGCGGGAGGGCGGGCCGGCGGGCACGGTTCCGCTGATCGCCGGCGCGCCGGGGCCCGATGAGACGGGCGCCGGACGGATCGGGGCGACCATCCCGGCGGGCCGGATGGCGGCGCCCGGCGACGTGGCCCGGGTGTGCCTGTGGCTGGCGGCGCCCGGCTACGTGACCGGCGCCGAGGTGCGGGTGGACGGCGGCGGCGAGACCCCGGCCTGGCGCCACCTGACCGCGAGTTCCCGCTGAGCCCACCGGCGGGAGCCAGGGCTCATCGGTACGCCTCCTCGGGGGTCAGCGCGCGCAGCTTCGACAGCGCGTAGTGGGTCTGGCTCTTCACGGTGCCGATGGAGACGCCCATGAGCTGTGCGGTCTCGCGTCCGGTGCGCTCCTCGAAGAAGCGCGGCACGATGACCGCCCGCTGCTTCGGCGTGAGCTGGGCGAGCGCGTGGCGCAGGGCCAGGCGGCGCACGGTCGCCTCGTCGTGTGACTGCCCGATCTCGGGCGGTTCGGCTCCCGTGAGGGGCGCCGGGCTGGAAGCGTCAGCGCAGCGCGTACGGGTCGTGAGGCGGTGTCGAAGCGGGCCGGACCCCCGCGGGTCACCGGCGCCTCGTGGCCGCGTCATGGCCGAACAAAGTTCTGATCACTCAGAGCTACTCATCGGCAACGTACGGTTATATGCTCGCACTGGCCTTGATCCGCTGAGGTCAACAAAGGTCAATGGGGCTGGTGGTGCGCCTTCGGGCCCACGGCGTCCGCAGCCTCCGGCGACTTCCATACCGGTGAAGGAGCAGAAGTGATCAAAAGGGTGTGCGCCGCGGCCGCGGTGTCGGCGGTCGCCGGCGGGCTGCTGTTCGCCGTCCCCGCTCACGCCGATGACGTGGCCGGGCCCTGGGATGGGCGCTCCTGGGCGGCCAACTGGAGCCGTAACAGCGACTCGACCCAGTCCGGCAACAACTTCGCCGACGTCTTCGCCACCAACCGCGGCCAGGACCACTCGACGAACGTCAACAACGTCAACGGCATAGCCCCGACCGCCACCAACGGCGGCATCACGGTGATCTACATCTTCGACTGACCGGCTGACGTCCGACCAACCCGAACAGTGACCCGAACAGTGAAAGGACCTCACATGAAGAAGCTCTGCGTGTCCGGCATCGTCGTCGCCGCCGCGACCGGGATGGCCCTCATGTCGGCCCCCGCGTTCGCCGACACCAACGCCGGCAACGCAAGCCGCAACCGCAACGCCATCCAGTCGGGCAACAACTTCGGCAACGTCGTCAACAGCAACGTGAGCGGTCGCGGCGCGACCGGGGTCAACAACGTCAACGGCGTCGCCGTGACCGCGACCCACGGTGGTGACGTGGCCATCGACGACGTGCTCGACTAGTCCAGAGCCACGGCGCCGCGATCCGCCAGAACGCGCGCGCCACGAGCCCCGGGCCAGGCCGGACCCGCCGGGAAGGTGCTCGCCGCCGTCCCCGCACCCTTCCCAGTGACGGGGCCGGCCTGGCCCGGCTCTTTCAGCAGGAGATCCCGCCGTCCACCGGGATGACCGTTCCCGTCAGATACGCGCCCGCCCGCGACGACAGATAGATGGCCGCGCCCGCCATGTCCTCGGGGCGCCCGATGCGGCCCAGGGGCACGCTGGAGGCGATGCTCTCGCGGGTCTCGGGGTCGTTCAGGGCGAAGGCCATCATCTTGGAGTCGAACGGCCCGGGTGCGATGGCGTTGACCGTGATGTGCTCCACGGCCAGGTGCCTGGCCAGGTGCCGGGTGAGCATGTGCACGGCCGACTTCGTCGAGGAATAGGCATAGCTCGGCAGCGCCGGCACCCTGATCCCGTCGATCGAGCCCACGTTGATCACGCGCGCCGGGTCGTCCGCGCTCGCCGCCTCCCTGAGCCTCGGCAGGAACCGCTGGGTCAGGTAGAAGACCCCCTTGACGTTGATGTTCCAGAGCTTGTCGAAGGCGTGCTCCGGATATTCCTCCAGCGGCGCCCCCCAGGTGGCGCCCGCGTTGTTGACCAGCACGTGCAGCGGCCCGTCCACCGCCGACACCAGTGACTCCAGCCCTTCGGGCGTGGACAGGTCGGCCGGCACCGCGACGCAGCCCAGCTCGGCCGCCGTCTTCTCGACCTCGGCCGTCTTCCGGGCGGATATGTAGACGGACGCCCCCGCCTCCACGAACCCGGCGGCGATCATGCGCCCGATGCCGCGCGATCCGCCCGTGACGACGACTGTCTTGCCTTCCACCGAGAACAGAGTCATGTTCCGGAAGCATGCCATACCGAACGGTCGGTTGCTAGCTGCCGGTTTCAGACGCCGGGGAGCCGGCCGTTGCGGAACAGGTCGACGAACTTCTGGTGGTCCTCGCGGGCCTGGGCCCCGTACCGATGGGCGAAATCCACCAGCATGCCGATAAATCCGGACCTGTCGCTGCCGATCACGTCCACGATCGCCTCCTCCGTCGAGAAGTCGACGAGGTCGTGGCTGGACTCGTCGTCGGCCACCGAGTGCATGCGCGCCACCGCCCGTCCCAGATCCTGGACGATCGAGCGCAGCTCGGCCGGTTCGTTCACGTCGTCCCAGTCCAGGTCCGCCGAGTACGGGGACACCTCCGCCACGAGCTGCCCCACCCCGTTGAGCGTGGTGTACCCGAGCCAGGGATCGGCGTAGTCCTGCAACGCCCGCTGGGACTCGGCCGTACGGTGCCCCTGGTGCTTGAAGTACGCCGACACCTTCTCGTCGGCGACGTGCCGCGCCACGGCGGGCGCCGCCGCCTGCTTCATGTAGAGGATCACGTCGTTCTCCAGCGCCTGCGACCGCCCTTCGAGCAGCAGGTTGTACGACGGCAGCCCCGCCGACCCGATGCCCACGCCCTTGCGCAGCGCCACGTCCTTGATCACCTGTTCGACCGGGTCCACCCGCACCGGGAGCGTGGTCAGGTAGTCGACGAACGCGCCGAGCACGGCCTGCCGGGTCGCCGCGTCCACCGGCTCCCGCCCGTCCACGAGCACGAAGCGCCGGTCATAGCCGTCGATCACGGTCTCGGCGTCCAGCAGCGCCACCCGCGTGCGCAGCCGGGCCGTCTGCAGCACGCGGTGCAGCACGCCGGTGGTGGTGTCCAGAGTGAGCGAGCCGATCGCGTCGTCGCCGTCCGCCGCGATGGCGGTCAGCTCGACCAGGTACGCCCCGGCGAAGTCGGTCACGAGCATGCTGATCGAGTCGTCGGACAGCGCCTTGGCGTACCCGAGCAGGGCCACGCTGGCGGCGAACCGCTTGAGGTCCCAGACGTAGGGGCCCACGTACGCCTCGTCGAAGTCGTTGACGTTGAAGACGAGCACCCCGGAGGCGTTCATGTACGTGCCGAAGTTCTCCGCGTGCAGGTCGCCGTGGATCCACACCCTGCTGGTCGGCCCGTCGAGGAAGGAGGCGTCCGCGTACTCGCCGGTCATGTCGGCGTAGAACAGGCAGGCGCTGCCCCGGTAGAAGGCGAACGGCGAAGCCGCCATCTTCCGAAATTTCCGCCTGAACGCCGCAGGATCTGCCGTGATCGACTCGCCGAACTCCGTCATGAGGACATCGAGCAGGAACGAAGAGCGTGTGCCCATAGTGGGGACAGTAGGTCGCGACGCCCCTCCCGCCTACCCTGATCTTTCCCTGACCATCAGGGTCGCGTCCCTCGCACGACAGTCACGGGTGTTGTGCGGAGACCGAGACCACCTCGCCCGTCATGTACGACGAGTAGTCGCTGGCCAGGAAGACGATCACGTTGGCCACCTCCCACGGCTCCGCCGACCGGCCGAACGCCTCCTTGGCCGCCAGCTCCGCCAGCAACTCCTCCCCGGTCACCTTCGCCAGATGCGGGTGGACCGCCAGCGACGGCGCCACGGCGTTCACCCGTACCCCGTGCTCGGCCGCCTCCAGGGCGACGCACCGGGTCAGGGCCATCACGCCGGCCTTGGCCGCCGCGTAGTGCGCCTGGCCCGGCTGGGCCCGCCAGCCGAGCACCGAGGCGTTGTTGACGATGACGCCCGAGCCCTGCGCGGTCATCTGCCTGAGCGCGGCCCTCGTGCAGCGCATGGTGCCGGTCAGGGTGACGTCGACGACCGTGTGCCACTGCTCGTCGGTCATCTCCGCGAGCGGGGCCGTGCCGCCGAGCCCGGCGTTGTTCACGACCACGTCCAGCCTGCCGTGCGCCTCGACGGCCGCGTCGAACAGCGCCAGCACCTGCGCCTCGGAGGTCACGTCGCACGGAACGGCCAGCGGCGTGACGCCGACGAGGTCGGTCAGCGCGTCGGCGGCGGCGGCCAGGCGGCGCTCGTGCCGGTCGGAGACGACGACCGTCGCGCCCTCCTCGGCGCAGCGCCTGGCCGTCGCGTATCCGATGCCGGCTCCCGCGGCCGCCGTGACCAGCGTCACCTTGCCGTCGAGCAGTCCGTGCGCCTTGGGGTAGGGCTGGGGCATGAGCAGTCCAATCAGCGGGCCGATCAGCGGGCCGATCAGCGGGGGAGTCCGAGCGTGCGCTCGGCGATGATGTTCCGCTGGATCTCGCTGGATCCGGCATAGATCGTGTCCGCGCGGCTGAACAGGTAGAGGCGCTGCAGCTCGTTGAGCCCGCCGTCGGCCACCAGCCCGGCCCTGCCCTGTACGGCCTGCGCCAGCTCGCCCAGCCTGCGGTGCCACTCCGACCAGTAGAGCTTGGCGATCGACACCTCGGCACCGGAGCCGGGGCGGAGCATCCTGAGCGCGTTGAGGCGCATGATCTCCAGCTCCAGCCACGATCTGACGAGCCGGTCGCGCAGCACGGGATCGTCCGCCGCGCCCGTCCGCCCGGCCGTCGCGATCACCTCGGCCAGCTCGCGCCGGAAGCCGATCTGCTGCCCGAGCGTGGACGCGCCCCGCTCGTAGCCGAGAGTGGCCATCGCCACCCGCCAGCCGTCGCCGGGCGCGCCGAGGACGTTGCCCGCCGCCGTCCGTGCCCCGTCGAAGAACACCTCGCTGAACTCGGACGTCCCGGTCAGCTGGACGATCGGCCGGACGACGACCCCGGGCTGGTCCATGGGGACGAGCAGGTACGACAGCCCGTGATGCCGCCGCGAGCCCTCCTCCGTACGGCACAGGGCGAAGCACCAGTCGGCCACGTGGGCCAGCGAGGTCCACACCTTCTGGCCGGTGACCACCCACGTGCCGCCCTCCAGGCGGGCCCTGGTCTGGACGTTGGCCAGGTCGGATCCGGCCTCCGGCTCGGAGTAGCCCTGGCACCACAACTCCTCACCGCGCTGGATCGGCGGGAGGAAGCGCTCCTTCTGCTCGCCGGTGCCGAACTCGAGGATGGTCGGGCCGATCAGCCCTTCGCCGATGTGGCCGACCCTGGCGGGGGCCCGCGCTCTGGCGTACTCCTCGTGGAAGGCCATCTGGTCCTCCAGGGAGGCGGCGCGGCCGCCGTACCGACGGGGCCAGCCGAGGCAGGTCCAGCCGGCCCTGCCGAGGTGGCGCTCCCACGCCAGCCGCTCCTCGTGCCTCTCGTGCTCGCGTCCGGGGCCGCCCAGCCCGCGCACATGGGCGAACTCGCCGCTCAGCGCCTCCTCCAGCCAGGCCCGCGCCTGCTCGCGAAGGCCGCCCGGCGTCCGCGGGTCAGGCAGGCGCAACGAAGCCGCCGTAGCCGCCGCGGAAGAACACCAGCGGGCCGCCGTCCGCGTGGGTGTCGAGCTGGAGCACCCGGGCCACCACGATCATGTGGTCGCCCGCCAGGTGCTCGGCCTCGACGGCGCAGTCGATCCAGGCCAGCGCGCCGTCGAGCACGGGGTTGCCGCCGGGGGAGCCGGTCCACGTCAGGCCGGCGAACTTGTCGCCGCCCTTGGCCGCCAGCTGGGCGCACACGGACTGCTGGTGCTCCGCCAGCACGTTCACCGTGACGACCTTGGCGCCGCGCACCCTGGGCCAGCTCGTGCTGGTGTGCGCGACGCAGAACGCCACGAGGGGCGGATCGAGCGAGACCGAGGTGAAGGAGTTGGCCGCCAGGCCACAGGGCTCCTCGCTGACCGGCTCGACCGCCGTGATGGCCACCACGCCGGTCGCGAACCTGCCGAGCACCTGGCGGAAGCGGAGGGCGTCGAGGTGGCCTTGTGAGGGGCCGGGCGGCATGGCGGCTCCGTTGCGGACTCTGCGCTGATGGGGCGTCGGAAGGCCGCGACAGCCGTCCGGCGCGATGAGCCGGGCAGCGTGTGTGCTCATGATCCGCCTCCTCGTCCACCGGGTGCGCCTAATATTACCAAGCGCTTGCTTGGACGGTAGGGTGAACCCGGGAACAGTGTCAAGCCGGGCCTCGGGAGGTGCGTTGACATGGGTGAAACGTCCTGTCTAACGTGACGGATGTGCCCAAGCGCTTGCTTGCTTTCTCTGATCTGACCGCGATCGCCGGGGTCGGTTACACCCCCTTCACCAAGAACTCGGGCGTCAGCACCCTGACGCTGGCCTGCCGTGCCGTGCTGGCCGCCCTGGAGGACGCCGGGCTGCCCGTGGACCAGGTGGACGGCCTGGCCACGCACCGCGTGGGAGACTCGGCCCCGCCGACCCTGGTCGGCCCCGCCCTCGGACTGGCGGACCTGGCCTGGCACCTGGACCAGTTCGGCGGGGGCAGCGTCTCGCACGCGGTCGTCGGCCAGGCGGCGCTGGCGGTCGCGACGGGCATGGCCGAGACGGTCGTCTGCTACCGGGCCGTCAACGCCCGCTCGGAGTTCCGTATGGGCGGCACGGGCCGGGGCGTGCCGGTGAGCCCGGAGGTGCAGTACCAGGCCCCGTACGGCTATGTCGCGCCACCGCAGCAGTACGCCATGTACGCCCGCGCCCACATGTTGAAATATGGGACAAAAGCCGAGCACTTCGGGCAGCTGGCCGTCACCCAGCGCGCGAACGCCGCCCGGAACCCCCGCGCCCTGATGCGCACCCCCATCACCCTGGACGACTACCTGGCCAGCCGGTGGATCGCCGAGCCGTTCCGCCTCCTGGACTGCTGCCTGGAGACGGACGGCGCCTGCGCCGTCGTCGTCACCACCGCCGAACGCGCCCGAGCCCTGCGCCGCCCTCCCGTGCTGATCTCCGCCGCGGCCTGGGGCGGCGGCACCACCCACCTGTCGGGCACCGGCGCCGACCCCACGGTGACCGCGGCCGCCGCCCTCGCCCCACGCCTGTACGCGCAGGCCCGTCTCGGGCCCGGCGACATCGACGTGGCCGAGCTGTACGACTGCTTCACGTACTCGGTGATCGTCCAGCTGGAGGACTACGGCTTCTGCGGCAAGGGCGAGGGCGGGCCGTACGTCGCCTCGGGCGCCACCGCGGCCGGCGGCCCGCTTCCGGTCAACACGCACGGCGGTTTCCTGTCCGAGGGCTACGTGCACGGCATGAACCACATCGCCGAGGCGGTCTCCCAGCTGAGGGGCGACGCCGGCGAGCGCCAGGTGCCGGGCGCGGAGGTGGCGCTGTCCACGGCCCAGCCCGGCTACGTCCTTCCGGCCACCTCGGCCCTGATCCTGCGGAGGGCGTGATGGCGGGGTACCGGCCGGAGCCCGACCGGGATTCCCGGGAGTGGTGGGAGCGGGTCGGCAGGCGGGAGTTCGCGGTGCAGGTGTGCGACGCCTGCGGCACGGCCCGCTTCCCGGCCAGGGCGTTCTGCGCGCGATGCCGTACGGAGGGCGCGCACTGGCGGGAGGTGGCGCCGGAGGGAACGGTGGAGAGCTGGATCGTCAACCACCAGCCCTTCGTGCCCGGCCTGCGGGAGCCGTACGTGGTGGTGATGGTCAGGCTGGTGGCGGTCCCCGGCTGCTTCGTGTACGGGAACTGGCGCGGCCGGCGGCCGCCGGAGCATGGCGAGCGGGTCACGGCTTCCTACACCCGGGTCGACGCGGACCTGACCCTGGTCGACTGGCGGCCTGGGCCCTAGACGATCGTCGGTCGCGGCGCAAGGTCTCACGCTGGTCGATCTTGCGTCGCACATTCGATTGGTACCGGAAAACCCCACCAGCCCCGCCTTTCCCAAGCGGCTCACGGGTCCGGCCCCGAGGGTTGATGATGATGCGGTAGGCGTCGACGCGGACGGCTCGGTGGTGGCTGGCGTGAAAGGTTCTGGCGTGGTGACGGGCGCGACCGTGAGGTCGTGGGTCGTGATCCTGCCCGCCGGTGAGCCTGCCTTCGCGCCTGCCCGCGCCTGGCCGTGTCCGCCCGGCCTGGCCCGGGCGCCGCCTGACCGGAGCGAGCCTCGCAACGGGAGAAGAGGCTGCAGCCGGTCGAATTCCCGGGCAACTGGTCGGTCCTCGGAGGAAAACGCGTCCTGGCGGGCGTGGGGGACCCGCCAGGACGCGCTTCCTGCCCCGTGTGCGACGGCGCCAGGACTCCGGCGAGGGATGGAGTCCTAGGCCGTTAGCTCACACACGGAGTCGGTGGGGAGGGAGAAGGTTTGCGCTGCCGGCGACATGCGGCGATGTCTTGAGCTGGGTCAATCGGGTCATCGTCGGGGTGCGTGACGGGGGCGCCACCCTCCTCATTCCAGACAAAGGTTCCGTCTTCGCACCACACGGTCAGCTCAGTCAACGTCGATTGCACGGAGGTGCCATTGCTCTGGTAGGTGTGGGTGGACCCCTGGCGACACAACACGTAACGCAGTAAACGTGTTGTGTCGCGAGAGGCATGCCAGCGCGGGTATGGCATATCCGTGCGGTCCGGCAACACTGGCCTTCACCTCCTCACCGGCCTATAGATGGATTTGTACCAACGAATGGATGATGGGCCGGGCGAGGGGGTTTGGTCAAGGGGTTGTGGCCTGCTAGAACCAGATCGTCTAAATTGTTGGAACAAAAGGGGTGAAAGTGGCAAGGTCGGTGCTGTATCAGCAGGTGGCTTCGGAGTTGAGACGAGCCATCTACTCGGGTGTCCTCGGCCCCGGGGCGCAGCTGCCGACCGAGGCGCAGCTCATGGAAGACCATGGGGTGAGCAGGAACACCGTCAGGCTGGCCCTCGGCGAACTCGTCAACGAAGGGCTGGTCACGCGCACGCCGCGGCGCGGGACGGTGGTCCGGGACCGCAGACCGCTGCTGATCTATCCGCAGCGGGAGCTGGAGCCGCAACCCAGTGGGGAACTTCGGGAAGCCTTCGCCTACGCCGTGGCGCAGGAGGGCCGTGCCCCGAGTCAGTACATCGAGGTCCTGACGGTGTCTCCGGTCGAGGAGATCGCCAGCAGGCTGGAGTTGGCCGACGGGGAATTGGCGGTGGTGAGACGCCGTCTGCGGTTCGTGGACGGCCAGCCGTACAACACCAACGATTCCTACTTTCCACGTGATCTCGTCGCCGACTCCGAGATCGCCAGGCCCGGAGACATCGCGCGAGGGGCGAACCGGGTGCTGGAAGAGCTGGGGCATGAGCAGATACGCGTCGTCGACGACATCTGGGCCCGCATGCCCAACCAAGAGGAAGCCGAGCGCCTCCAACTCGAACTCGGCACGCCAGTCATGGTCTATGTCCGCGTTGGTTTCGACGGGGCCGACATGCCCGTGCGTGTCGCGGTGTCGGTGCTGCCCGCCGACAAACATCTGATCAGATACGAGCTCGATCGCCGCTGAAGAGCTCGTTCGAAGGGGTGATCCCGCCGGCCGGGCGCAGCGAGAATTAGCCGCCTCGCTGGCCTCGGGGAGTCGTGCATACTCCCCCAAATCGCCATTTATCCATATATATCGGGTTAAGGCCCTTTTCGGCCACCGCGCACCATCGCGTCATCACGCTTTGTGCCGGCGCGGGCACCCGACGCAACGGGAGTTGTATTATGCACACGAACACGCTGCTTCATCCGCTCGCGCTCCGGCGCGCGGAACCCGCGGACCTTCCCGGCGTACTCACTCTCCTGGCGGACACCGCCGAGTGGCTCCATACGCAGGGTCTCAGGCAGTGGCCCCGCGGGGGTTTCGGTCCCGAGCGGATCGAACCGCTCATCGAGGAGCGGGTGCTCTTCCTGCTCGACGACGAGCTCAGATATCTCGACCCCGACGAAGCGGCACCACCGGTTGCCACCATAGCCCTCGACGACCACGCCGACCCGGAATTCTGGACACCCGCCGACGATCCGGGCGCGGCACTCTACATCCACAAGCTCGCCGTCGCCCGGCCGTGGTCGGGCAGCGGTCTCGGTGACGCCCTGCTCGACTGGGCCGGAGCCGCGGCCTGCTCCGCGGGGCTGCCCTGGCTGCGGCTCGACTGCGCCAAGGGCAATCCGCGCCTGCAGCGCTACTACCGCACCCGGGGGTTCCGGCACGTCCGTACGGTGGACCTGCCGCACCGGTCCTCCGGGGCCCTTTTCCAGCGCCCCTCGCTGGACCTTCCGGCCACGGCCTTCCGTGACCTGACGATGGCGGAGCTGATCAGCGCCTGACACTCCTGGCCCGGCCCCCGCGCGGGGGCCGGGCCCGCGTGTACGCCCCGTGGACCGGCGGACGCCGCCCGCCCGCGACCACCCGCAGCCCGCCGGTGCGCGGCCCCGCAGGAGGGCTCTCAGGCGGGCGGAGAGGCACTGTGAGGGTGTCATCCTGCCGCCTTTTGGGCTATGGCGGCAGAAGGGTGCAGAGCACCATATAGCCTCTCCAGCATGACCGGATCCCTGCTCGAGGTGATCGCGCTCAACGTGCGCGACGCCGTGGCCGCCGAACAGGGCGGAGCCGACCGGCTTGAGGTCGTCGCCGACATGGCGGCCGACGGGCTGACCCCCTCCCCGGAGACCGTGGCCGCGATCGCCGCGGAATGCCCCCTCCCCCAGATGGTGATGCTCCGGCGCGACGCCGGCTTCGCCGCCGACGCCGACGCGCTCGACCGGCTGGCCCGCGACGCCAAAGCACTGGCGCAGGCGGGGGCGGCGGGGTTCGTGTTCGGTTTCCTGGACGGGGCCGGCGCGGTCGACCTGGCGGCCACCGAGGCGCTCATCCACGCCGTCTCCCCGCTGCCCTGGACGTTCCACCGAGCCGTCGACCACGCCGCCGACGTGCAGGCGTCGTGGCGGGCCGTGCGGTTACTCCCCAACCTGGCCACCGTGCTCACCTCGGGCTCTCCCACGGGCGTGGGGAGCGGGCTGCCCGTGCTGAAGGCACGCGCCGGGGCGGGCGACGGCTCGATCATCCTGGCCGGTGGCGGCCTGCGGCCGGCGTACGTGCCCTCCCTGCTCGACTACGGCATCCGCGCCTTCCACGTCGGATCGGCCGTGCGGGCGAGCTGGTCGGACCCGGTCGAGTGGCGCCTGGTACGCCAGTGGCGCGCCCTGGTCGAACGCGACTGAGCCGCGGCCCTCACGGAAGGGTCAGGTCGGCGCGGCGGAGGGCGGCCGCGAGCGTGCGGATCGTGGCGGGCTCGTCCATGACGCCTCCGCCCGCCTGCCGCTGCTCCTCCCACGCGCTGACCCGCTCCCGGTAGGAGTCGTAGCGGGCCAGGTGGAAGGCGTAGACGGCGGCGAACCTGCTCACCAGGTGTGACGGGTGCATGTCCCAGCCCTGGTAGAAGCCGTGCCGCAACGAGTGCCTGACGAGCTCGGCGTGCCGGCGCCACAGCGCGTGCACGTCCTCCCTCCCGCCGGAGGCCGGCGAGGCGGCCAGCGAGCCGTCGGACAACTCCACCCCCGTGCCGGCGAACGCCGTCTGCATCACGTGCCTGGCGTGGTCGCAGGCCGGATGGTCGAGCCGCTGCTCGTGCGGCGGCAACCCGATGGCCGCCGTGTAGTCGAAGACCCCGAAATGCGCCGCCGCCAGCCGGCCGTCCAGCGACTCGGGCAGGTCACCGCGCAGGAAGTGCAGCGTCTGCGGCGCCTCCACCTGTATCTCGAACCGCAGCCGCGTCCCGAGCCCGCTCTCCAGCCGCGCCAGCACCCCGGCGAACTGCCCGAGGTAGGCCTCCATCAGCACCTTGGGGAAGGTCACCACGAACCCGCCGGGCAGTTCCCCGGCCCGCGCGACCACCCCCGTGACGAACCCGTCGAGCGTGCGCGCCGACCGCTCGGGGTCGCCGTCGGCGAACGACTTCACCCGCAGCCCCCACCGCCGTGGCAGCGCCCCGGCGGCGTGCAGCGCGGCCACCGCCCCGGCCGCCTGCTCCACGTGCCCGTCCTCGACCGCGTCAGGGCGTACGCCGTAGCCGTCCTCGAAGTCGACGCGCACGTCCTCGACGGGCTCGGACGCCAGCTTGCGCACCACCCGCTCGTGCACGGCCGGCGCCAGCCCGCCGGGCACGCCGAACACCTCGGCCAGCTCGCCCGGGCCGGCCAGATGGGCCTCGACCAGGGACGCCGCCTGGTCGCCCCACGCCGAGACCGTGCCGGCCGTGAACCGGTCGGCGGGGACGTAGACGGTGTGGACGGGCTGCCACTCCAGCTCGCCGGCGGGATAGCGGGCCAGCTGGACCGTGTACGCCTGCGCGAAACCCCTAAGGCCGGCACGCACGGAGCATGGCCTCCAAGCCCACGAGCTTGACGCGCTCGCCCCTGCCGAGCGACCTGGCCAGCTCGGCCTCGGCCCGCTCGATCGCCAGCCACTCCTCGTACGTCACCGGCCGCACCCCGCGCTCGGCCAGCAGCGCGTCGACGGAGCCGCGGTGAGCCCGCTCGTGTCCCGCGAGGTCGGCGAGGAGCGTGCGCACGGTCTCCGCGGCGTCGGACTTGTTGGTGCCGATCACCCCGGTGGGCCCGCGTTTGAGCCAGCCGGCCACGTATTCGCGCTCGCGCACCCGGCCGGCCTCGTGCGGCACGGTCATGGTCGCCTCGGAGAACGGCACTCCGGGCAGCGGCACGCTCTGGTAGCCCACGGAACGCAGCACCATGCCGACGGGCAGCGTCTCGAACTCGCCCGTGCCGACCACGCGGCCCTCGTCCGACAGCCGGGTGCGTTCGAGCGTGATGCCCTCGACCCGCTCGGTGCCGAGGATCTCCACGGGCCGCAGCCAGAAGCGCACGTCGAGGCGGCGCGGCCGGCCCACCGGCTCGCGCCCGGCCCACGACTGCAGGACCTTGATGTTGCCCTGGACCTGGCGCGGGAAGTCGCCGCCCAGCACGACCGCCTCCTCCGGGCGGACGCAGACGTCGGCGTTGGCCAGCTCGCCGAGCTCGCGCAGCTCCTTCAGGGTGAACTTGGCGTGCTCGGGGCCACGGCGGCCGATCATGTGGATGGCCTTGACCTGGCTGTGCTGGAGGCGTTCGAGCACGTCGTGGGGCACGTCGGTCGAGCGCAGCTCGTCGGACGTCTTGGCCAGCACCCTGACGACGTCGACGGCCACGTTGCCGACGCCGATCACCGCGACCTCGGAGGTGTCGAGCGTGAACCTGCCGGAGTCGACGTCGGGATGGCCGCAGTACCAGTTGACGAAGTCGGTCGCCGCCACGCTGCCCGGCAGGTCCTCACCGGGGATACCGAGCTTCCTGTCGACCATCGCGCCCGTGCAGTAGACCACCGCGTCGTAGACGCCGAGCAGGTCCTCGACGGAAAGGTGCTCGCCCAGCGTGACGCCGCCGAGGAAGCGCACCTCCGGGAGTTCCAGCACCCTGCGCAGGTAGTTGGCGATCGACTTGATCGACGTGTGGTCGGGCGCGACGCCGTACCTGACCAGCCCGTACGGGGTCGGCAGGCGTTCGAGCACGTCGACATGGACAGGCTCTGACGACTGCTTGACCAGGGCCTCCGCCGTGTAGATCCCGGCGGGACCCGACCCGATGACCGCCACGTGCAACGCCACGCTGCCTCCTAAGACCCGGTCGCACGAGACATGTGTCCCCTTAAGTACAACCGGCCGGTGTGATCGATGTATCCCCGATCGCCGACCCGGATGAACGCGGCCGGTGAACGGCGCACAACCGGGCAGTGCCGGCGTGACCGCTCGTCCGGACCGCATATTCAGGCCGTTTCTCAGGCCGTTCTTTTCAGGCGCCGAGCCCACCGTAACCCGCCCGTCCCCTCCAGGGGACCCCTGAGGCTCACGGCAGCCGGTCGCGCAGGGCCTGTTTGTCGATCTTGCCGTTGGCGTTGGCGGGCAGGGCGTCGACCACGATGACACGTCTGGGCACCTTGTGGCCGGACATGTTGTCCCTCGCCCAGGCGAGCAGGGCCTCGGGGTCGGGCGTCACGTCCGGCCGCGCGACCACGTACGCCAGGCCGGCCTCGCCCGCCACCGGGTCGGGCACGCCGATGACCGCGGCCTGCGCCAGCGAGCCCTCGCGCAGCAGCAGCGACTCGACCTCGGCAGGGGAGACGTTGAACCCGTTGACGATGTAGAGCTCCTTCTTGCGGTCCACGATGGCCAGGTTGCCGGCCTCGTCGAGCACGCCGACGTCGCCGGTGCGCAGCCAGCCGCCGGCGTCGACGGCCTCGGCCGTCCTGGCGGGCTCGTTCCAGTAGCCGCGCATCACGCCGTAGCCGCGCTGCAGGATCTCGCCGCGCTCGCCGGGAGCGACCTCCTCGCCGTCATCGTCGACGATCTTGACCTCGATGCCGGGCACGGGCCTGCCCGTGGTGTTCGCGATCACGTCGATGGGGTCGCCGGCCCTGGTCATGGAGACGACCGTGCCCTCCATCAGCCCGTACGCGTTGATCATCCGCTCGAGCCCGACCCGCTCGACCATCCTGGTGATCAGGGCGGACGGCACGGCGGCGGCCCCGCAGATGGCCACCCGCAGCGACGACACGTCCCACGAACCCCGGTCCAGCTCGTCGAGCAGCCGGTGGAACAGCGTGGGCGGGCCGGCGAGCACGCTCGCCCGCTCGGACGAGATCAGCGACATCAGGGCGTCGGGGGTGAAGAGCGGGACCGGCACCATCGTGGACCGGCGCAGCACGCACGCGACGAGCCCGGCGTTCAGCCCGAACCCGTGGCTGAACGGGGCGATCACCGGGTAGCGGTCGTGCTCGTCCAGGGTGACGATCTCGGACCAGTCCCAGTAGCCGCGCAGGATCTGGGCGTGGTCGAGCATGACGCCCTTGGGCGCGCCGGTGGTGCCCGACGTCGACATGATCTCGCACAGGTCGTCGGGGCGGACGGCGAGCGCCCGATCCTCGGCCTCCCCGGCGGAGACCTCCGCGCCCAGCGCCCGTAATCCGCCCGCCTCGGCGCTGACGACCCGCAGGCCGGGAAGCGGCGGCAAGAGGCCGGCGAGCGGGGCGTCCGCCGGGCCCGTCCCCGTGATCAGGACCTTCGCGCCCGTCTTCTCGATGAGCTGGGCCGCCTCGATGCCCTTGTACCGGGACGAGAGGGGCACGATGACCGCGCCCGCGTCCCAGATCCCGAAGGCGTGCGCCACCCAGGACGCCGAGTTCACCCCCCACATCGCCACCCGGTCCCCCGGGCCGACTCCCAGGGCGATCAGGCCGCGGGCGATCCCGGCCGCCGCGGCCCGCAACCCGGACAACGTCACGCCGGCGCCGCCCCCGGCGACCACGGTGACGCCGGGGTGGTGCCCGGCCTGGTCGCGCAGCATGCGGGGGAGCGTCCCCCAGTCCGGCATCGGTGCCATCGGCTCGCGCCTCCCGTCGCCTCTCAGGTGATGAGCGCCCGGTCCCTGCCGAGGTGGTGGCCGCGCAGGTCGGTCACCGTCGCGGGGAAGGGCGCCTCCGAGACGTTCCCCGCGATCTCCACGGCGATCGAGACGGGGGTCAGCGCCCGGAGTGCCTGCTCGATCCGCGAGCGCCACATGGGGTTGCCCACCAGGCTCTCGCGGGTGAACGTCACCGTCAGCGCCGCCGCGTCCAGCGTTCCCGGGCGGCTGATCGCCAGCTCCCAGCCCGCCACGCCGTCGATCGTCGCCAGCGCCTTCTCGACGCGGGGCAGGGCCAGCCACACGCCCCTCACGAGGACGTGCTCGCCGGCCGTATGGGCGGGGGCGGGGACGCCGGGACCGTGCTGAGGACCGGTCCTGACCACCAGCCCGGTTCTCAGCACGGCGTCGCCGAACGTCGCGTGGCCGCGAGGGGTGAGGACGAGCTCGGCCAGCGGGCCGGGCGGCGCGGACCGGTCGTCCTTGGTCAGGGGAGCCGGGGCGATCAGGCCGCCGGCGAGCGGCGTGAGCGGGTCGTCCTCGGCCGCGCGCCAGGCCAGGGCCGTGCCGCCGAACGGGCTCGCCAGCACCTCCGTGACGCGTGCCCCGAACTCGCCCGCCAGATGGCCGATCGTGCGCTTCGAGGCGATCTCGCCGGTGAGCACGATCGTCCTGAGGCCCAGGTCCAGCGGGTCCAGCAGGAACTCCAGGTGCAGGCGGGCCAGGAGGTCCATCGCCCCCGTGGGGGTGATGACCAGCGTGGTGGCCCTCAGCGCGGACAGCGTGTGGTGCAGCCGCATCCGGCCGCGCGGCCCGGTGCAGGCGGCGGCCGCGGCCACGTCGGCCGCCGCGGCGCTCCACAGCGCGCCCGCCGGCTCCGCCAGGGCCACCACGACGCGGTCGCGCTCGCCCACCCCCGCCGCGCGCAGCGCCGCGCCGGTCAGCGCGGACGCCGCCGCGCGGTCGTCCGGCCCCATCGGCAGGACGCTCGACGCGTCGGGGGAGACGAGGAGCAGGCCGGTGGCGGAGTGCCCGGCGGCCCCGAGGTCGTCACGGGTCAGCCAGGGACGGGTCACCGCGCCACCTCGGTCATGAACAGCGTCATCGCGTCGCACACCCGGTCGTGCGCCAGGCCGCCGACCTGCGCCTGGATGATGAGGTCAGTGGCGCCCGCCTCGGCGACCCTGGCCAGGGCCTTGCGCGAGCCCGCCACGTCGTCCACCACCACCATCAGGTTCTCGCGCAGGGTGGCCATCGCCTCCTCCGGGGGCAGCCCGGCCGCCAGCTGGCCCAGCACGCGGTGCGTGGCGTGGCGGGCGTCGTAGTAGCCGGGCGGGGTGACGAGGTTGACCTGGCGGCGGATGTACCACAGCACGGCGTCGGCGGCCGTGGCGGTCGCCTCTTCGCGGGTGGGGGCGACGTACCAGGGGATCATCAGGGCGACGCGCCGGCTGGCCGGGTCGAAGCCGCTCTCGGCCAGGCAACTGCGATATCTCGTGATGTCGGCGGCCACGTCGTCGATGCCCTTGAGCATGGTCATGCCGAGCAGGTTGTACCCGTTCCGCGCCGCCGCCAGATAACCCTCCAGCGACGTGGAGGCCACCCACACCGGTGGATGCGGCTGCTGAGCCGGCCGGGGGTAGACGGCCACGTCGGGGATCTCGAAGAAGTCGTTCGACCTGCTGACCGGCGCGCCGTCGGCCCGCCAGATCGCCAGCGTCGCCTCCAGCGAGTCCTCCCAGATCCGCCGCGACTGCTCGAACGGCCGCTGGAACGCCTGGTACTCCAGCGGCGAGGCGCCCCGTCCCGTGCCGAACTCCACCCGCCCGCCGCTGAGCACGTCCAGCGTGGCGACGCGCTCGGCCGTGCGGATCGGGGACTGGAACGGCAGGAGCACCACGCCGAGCCCCAGCCGGATGCGCTCGGTGCGCTGGGAGATGGCGGCGAGGACCAGGTCGGGGGCGGAGGAGTGGGAGAAGCCCCTGGTGAAGTGGTGCTCCACGAACCACGCGGTGTCGTACCCCAGCCGATCGCCCAGCACGACCTGCTGGATCACGTTCCTGAACGCCTGTTGTTCGACGTCGCGGGTGCGACCGCGGACCTCCAGTTCGTATCCCAGGCTGATCCGTAGGGACGTCATCGCGCCTCCGGCAAGGTTGGTGACCAAGCGCTCGCTTGGTCGAGCGTATCAGCGGCAAAGACTTGCGGGAAGGGCGCGGTGACGATCAGAGTGATGCCCGTGAAGCGAAAGCGCGCGCCGCGGCGGCCCAAGGACGGCGCGCTCCCCGGCCCCGGTCCTGGCAGCGGCCCCGACGCAGGCGACGACGACCTCTCGCTCACGAGCGCCCGCGGCTACGAGGCGTTCGGCCGGGTGATGGCCGCGCTCGCGACCGAGGTCGACTTCATCGAGTCGTGCCGCGACCTGACCTGGTGGCGCGGAGCCGACCACAGCTGGCACATCGAGTGGCGCGACGGCCCGTACGCCTCGGAGGTGGCCGAGCTCCTCTCAGGTCATGTCCGCGCCTCGGGCGGCTCTCTCGTCACCGAGGCGGGCCCGGGCGGCGCGGGCTCGGCCATGCTCGACGTGATGGGCGTGCGGTTCGAGTTGCGCGCGATCGACCCGATGGGCCGGGCCACCCTGCGGGCGCGGTCCGGTTTCTGGCGGCTGTCCGAGGCCCTCGACACCACCCGCCGCACCAACACCCGTCATCCGTGGGAGGAGCTGCTCGGAGGCTAGGCGCCCGCGAAGACGCGAGCCGCCAGGCGGGCGCGGTGGGCCTGCGGAGGCCCGAAGAGCTGCGCGTCCGAGGTGGCGCGCTTGAGATAGCGGTGCGCCGGGTGTTCCCAGGTGATCCCGATCCCCCCGTGGACCTGGATGTTCTCGCCGGCCGCCGCCAGATAGGCCTCCGTGCAGTACGAGCCCGCGATGGCCGCGGACACCTCGTCGCGGGCCGCGGCCTCCGCCGCCGAGCAAGCCGACTCCACCAGCAGGAGCAGATCGGCCAGCTTGTGCTTGATCGCCTGGAAGGACCCGATCGGCCGCCCGAACTGCCGCCGCGCCCTGGCGTGCTCGACGGCCATCTCCAGGCAGCGCCGCGCCCCGCCCGCCTGCTCGGCGGCCAGGGCCGCGATGCCGAGGTCGCGCACGCGGGTCCACGACCCGCCGTCGCCCAGCCGGCGTGCCGGGGCCTGGTGGAAGGCGAGCCGCTGCAACGGGCGGCTCTCGTCCATCGTCGCGTACGGCTCGCGCCGCGTCGGCACGGCCTCCACCAGCAGCCCGCCGGCATAGACGAGCACCACCTCGCCCGCCGGCGCGTACGGGACGTCGCCCGTGAGCAGGTCGCCCTCCAGTCGCAGGTCGCCGTCGCCCGGCAGCACCACGGTCGCGGTCGCCGAGCCGTCGGCGAGCGCGCTCAGCAGTTCCCCGGCCCCGCAGGCCTCGACCGCCGCGACGGCCATCACCGCCGACTGCAGGAACGGGTGGGGGGAGAGGACCCGGCCCAGCTCCCCGGCCACGGCCGCCATCTCGGCCGGGCCGCCGCCCGCGCCGCCGTGCTCCTGGGGAACGAGCAGCCCGGCGAGGCCGAGGTCGCGCGCGGCCTCCTGCCAGGACGCGCCCGGCCGGCCGGCGAGATAGGCGCGGACGGCGTCACGCAGCTCATCGGGAAGGCCCACGGACACATCCTAACCAAGCGATTGCTTGATGGTACGCCAATGACCCAATTTTGCCCTTTTTGTACGATTTCATAGTCTGGCACTGGTCATCCCTGCAATCTGCCGGGAAAGGGATGACCTGGGATGGAGATGGACACAACCACACTCGACTACGGCGACTACGCCGAATACGACCGGCGTCAGCGCAACATCGAACACCACCTGCTGGCGGCCTTCCTCGGTGGCCTGGCCGTCGGCCCCATGGGCATGCTCGTGACCGGCGAGGCCCCCGGATGGCTGGGCCAGATCTACGACCCGTACGTCTACTTCGCCCTCACCCTGGCGGTGGGCGCCACCGCCTCGGGATTCGGGTGGGCGCTGGTGACGACGTTCCTGGCGGGCCTGTCCACGCTGGTCTCGGCCATGGGCACGAGCGCCCTGCTCGGCGACGACGTCCTGGGCGCCGCCGGCGAGGCCGCGGGGGCCAACTGGACGCTCGTCCTGCTCGTCTGCCTGGGCCTGGCCGCCCACGTCACCCGCAGGGACGACGTGTGGGGCGACGTCGCGGCGGCCGCGGTCGGCGCGGCCCTCATCGCGGACGTGGCCGGCAGGGCGGTCCCCGGGCTCGTGGAGAGCGACGGCTCGTTCTGGCCGTATCCCGCGGCGGTGATCGGGCTGCTGTCCGTGGCGCTGGTGCTCGGGTTGCGCAGGAACGCGTGGGGACGGGTGCGCGCGCTGGCGATGTCGGCGGTGTTGTCGACCCTGCTCGCGGCCGGCCTGACCGGTTCGCTGGCGGGCCTGCTCCCGCTGCCGGTCTGACCGCGGGGACAACTAGCGCGGCGCGCCGCCGGAAGTCGATAGCCTGTAGTCCTTCAGAGCCGGGTTCGAGCAAGGAGTGGCCGTGTTGCTGCGCATGTCGTCGTTGTTTCTTCGCACCCTGCGGGACGACCCGGCAGACGCGGAAGTGCCGAGCCACAAGCTCCTCGTCCGCGCCGGCTACGTCCGCCGCGTGGCGCCCGGCATCTACTCCTGGCTCCCCCTCGGCAAGCTGGTGCTCGACAACATCACCAGGATCGTCCGCGAGGAGATGAACCGGATGGGCGGCCAGGAGGTGCTCTTCCCCGCCCTGCTGCCCCGCGACTACTACGAGGCGACCGGCCGCTGGACCGAATACGGTGACACGCTCTTCCGCCTGCAGGACCGCAAGGGCGCCGACTACCTGCTCGGCCCCACGCACGAGGAGCTCTTCACCGACATGGTCAAGGGCGAATACTCCTCCTACAAGGACTACCCGGTCATCCTCTACCAGATCCAGACCAAATACCGCGACGAGGCGCGGCCCAGGGCGGGCATCCTGCGCGGCCGCGAGTTCCTCATGAAGGACTCCTACTCCTTCGACCTCGACGACGACGGGCTCAAGCGCTCCTACGAGCAGCACCGCGAGACCTACATCCGCACGTTCGACCGCCTCGGCATCAACTACAAGATCGTCTTCGCGCAGTCGGGCGCGATGGGCGGCTCGGCCTCGGAGGAGTTCCTGGCGCCCACGCCCACCGGCGAGGACACGTTCGTGGCCTGCCGCGCCTGCGGCTACGCGGCCAACGCCGAGGCCGTCGTCACGCCCGCGCCCGCCGCCCGCTCCTTCGACGACGCAGCCGCGCTCCGGGTCATGGACACCCCTGACACCCCGACCATCGAGACGCTGGTCTCCTACGTCAACGAGCACCACGGCCTATCCGTCACCGCCGCCGACACCCTCAAGAACGTCGTCGTCAAGGTGACCACGCCCGGCTCCGACAAGGCCGAGACGCTGGTCATCGGCGTGCCCGGCGACCGCGAGGTCGACTTCAAGCGCCTGGAGGCCGCCCTGGCGCCCGGCGAGCCCGCCATCTTCGAGGCCGCCGACTTCGCCAGGCACCCGGGCCTCGTACGCGGCTACATCGGCCCGCAGGTCCTGCGCGAGCTCGGCATCCGCTACCTCGTCGACCCGCGTGTCGCCGCCGGCACGTCCTGGGTGACGGGCGCCAACGAGCCCGGCAAGCACGCCGCCGACGTGGTCGCGGGGCGTGACTTCGTCCCCGACGGCACGATCGAGGCCGCCGAGGTGCGCGCCGGCGACGACTGCCCCCGCTGCGGCTCCGAGCTGTCCATCGACCGCGGCATCGAGATCGGCCACATCTTCCAGCTCGGCCGCAAATACGCCGACGTGGCCGGGCTCGACGCGCTCGGCCCCGACGGCAAGCCCGTCCGCGTCACGATGGGCTCCTACGGCATCGGCGTCTCGCGTGCCGTGGCGGTCATCGCGGAGCAACTGCACGACTCGCTCGGGCTGGTGTGGCCGCGCGAGGTCGCGCCCGCCGACGTGCACATCGTCGGCACCGGCAAGGAGAACCAGGTCGAGGCCGCGCTCGCACTGGCCGCCGAGCTGGAGTCGCGCGGCCTGCGGGTGCTGGTCGACGACCGGGCGCAGGTCTCGCCGGGAGTGAAGTTCAAGGACGCCGAGCTGCTGGGGCTGCCGACGATCGTGGTGGTCGGGCGCGGCCTGGCGCAGGGCGTGGTCGAGCTGCGCGACCGCGTCTCAGGCGAGAAGTCGGAGATCCCGCTCGCCGAGGCCGCCGACCGCGTCGTCGCCGCCGCCTCCTCCTGAGGTTCCGCCGCGGCGCCCATCCGCTTGAGGGCGGGCGCCGCGACCTGCCGGCGGCACGACGTCCTGGCGCCGTCAGGCTGACGGCACGGAGGTCCTGGCGCGCCGCCGTACGATCGCCGGCCCGCTCTGGCACGCCGCCGCCACGAGCAGGATCGCCAGCGACACCGGCCGCGTCACGAACACCGAAGGGTCGCCCTCGCTGAACGCCAGCGCCCTCCTGAACTGCACCTCCATCAACGGCCCCAGCACCGCCCCCAGGATGAGCGGCGCCGCCGGATACCGCGCCCGGTGCAGCACCCACCCCAGCAACCCGAACCCGTACGCCACCAGCACCTCGAACACGCTCTGCGAGATCGAGTAGACCCCCAGCGTGGCGAAGGTGAGGATGGCCGCCGTCAGCAGCGCGGCGGGCACGCTGAGCAGCTTCACCCACACCCGGATCAGCGGCAGGTTCGGCACGAGCAGCATCACGTTGCCGAGATAGAGGCTCGCGATCAGCGTCCACACCAGCACCGGCTGCTGGTCGAAGAGCCGCGGCCCCGGCTGCACGTCGTAGATCTGGAACGCGATCAACAGCATGCTCGCCGTGGCCGAGGTCGGGATGCCCAGCGTGAGCAGCGGCACCAGCACCCCGGAGAACGCCGCGTTGTTGGCGGCCTCGGGGCCGTCAAGTCCCCATCAGCGAGGTGACCGTCACGAAGGCGAGCACCATGGTGACTCCTCCGCTCCCTGAAGGAAGCGGCTTCTCGCCCCGCTTACGCGAGAGACGACGGCCAAGCCCTGACCGATGCCCGAAAGCACAAGCACCATCCTGTCCGCAGGAGGCGACGGTGTCCGAGGTTCTGCCACTGAACGCCCGGGCCTTGGTGGCCCACCCGCTCCCGATTCCCCCATCGCCTGAAGGCGACGGTCCCCTCAGGAGGCTCTAATGGAGAGGTACTCGGCCGGCTGGATGAGCTTGGCGATGTTCGACATGCCGGGAGCCAGGAAGGTGATGACGACCGTGGAGATCGTGCCGGCCACGAACGACCCGACGGCCGCCGATCGCCAGCGCCGCCCCCGCCCGGCCGCGCCTGGCCATGGGATAGCCCTCCAGCGTCGTGGGGATGGAGGCCGTCTCGCCGGGGATGGTGAGGAGGATGGCGGTGGTCGAGCCGCCGTACATGCCGCCGTAGTAGATGCCGGCGAACATCACGAACGCCCCGACCGGGTCGAACACGAACGTCAGCGGCAGCAGCAGCGCGATGGTCGTGGCGGGCCCGAGCCCCGGCAGCACGCCCACCAGCGTGCCGACGGTGACGCCGAGGACGGCGAGCAGCAGGTTCTGCAGGCTCAGCGCGTGAGCGAACCCGTCGAGCAGGTTGCCGAGCACGTCCATCTCAGATCGCCAATCTGACCAGGCCGGGCGGCAGCGTGATGCCGAGCAGCCGGTCGAACAGGAAGTACGTGGCCAGCGCCAGCACCAGCCCCACGAGCACGTCGCACAGCGGCCTCCTGCTGCCCAGGACCCTGGCCACGACCGCGAAGAACACGGTCGAGGCCTGCCAGTAGCCGGCGGGGACCAGGGCCAGGGCGTAGCCCGCCAGCGCCGCCACCAGCAGGAGCACCGACGGCCAGTGCGTCTCCGCCTCGGCGTCCTGCGGGCCGGCCCTGAACGCCTGGACGACCCCGATCAAGGACACCACCGCCAGCCCGCCGCCGACCAGCAGCGGGAACGCCCGCGGCCCCACGGCCTGGTAACCCTCGCCCCGCGGGATCGCGAAGGCCTGGACCAGCACGACCACGGCCGCGAGCAGGAAGCCGGCGGAGACGATCCGCTGCGTCACGTGCCGAGCCCCAGCTCGCCCAGGATGGAGGTGACCTGCGTGCGCTGCTCGGCCAGCACCTTGCCGAACGCGTCGCCCGGCTTCCAGTCCTCGGTCCAGTTGTCGCGCTCCAGCACCTTCTTCCAGCACGAGGTCTTGCGCACCTCGTCGAGCAGGCCGATCACCTCCTGCTGCTGCTCCTCGGTCAGCCCGGCGGGCGCGAGCACGCCGGCCAGCGTGGAGACCGCCTCGTCGCCCAGGCCGAGCTCCTTCATCGTGGGCGCGTCGAGGCCGGGGACCCGCTGCTCGGCATCGACGGACAGCGCCCGCAGCTCGCCCGCCTCGATCTGCGCGCTCAGCTCCGCGACCGTGTCGATGCCGGCCGTCGCCGCCCCGCTGAGCAGCAGGTTCATGGACTCGCCACCACCCGCGGTGGGCACGAAGTTGATCTCTTTGGCGGCGACGCCACGCTGCTTGGCCAGCCCCGCCACCGTCATCTGGCCGGGCCCGCCGAGCGAGCCGCCGGTCCACTTGACGCTGCGGGGCCTGGCCTCCATCGCGTCGAGCAGCGCCTCCAGATCCTTGTACGGCGACTTCGCCGGCACCACGATGGCGCTCGGGCCCCGGCTCAGCCCGGCCACGGGGGTGAGCTCGGACAGGTCCACCGGTGACTTGTTGCTCACGATGCCGCCCAGCATGGTCACGCTGTCCATGACCATGAGCTGGTACGGGTCGCCCTTGTGCTTGGCGAACTGCGCCAGCCCGATGGTGCCGCCCGCGCCGGGCACGTTCGTCACCGTGGCGTCCACGTCGGCCACCTCGCACTCGCCGAGCGCGCCGGCGATGCCGCGTGCCCGCGTGTCCCAGCCGCCGCCAGGACTGCCCGGCGCCATGATCGACAGGGCCTTGCTCGGATAGGCGGCCCCGGCGCTCTCGCCGCCCACGGCGCAGCCGCTGAGGGTCACGGCCGCCGCGACGGCGGCCAGCAGCTTGATCTTCATGATGACTCCCGGGGGGTGAGGATCGAGGCGAAGAAGTCCTTGACCGGTTCGAGCACGCGCATCGGCTGGTGGCCGACGCCGGGCACGACGTCGAACCGCACGCTGATGCCGTGGGCCTCGAAGTTGTCGCGCAGGGCCGTGAGCCGGTCGACGCGGGTGACGCCGTGGGCGTCGGCGCCGTCCATCCAGTTGCTGTCGCCCTGGTTGTTGATCTCCCAGGTCTCCACGTCGGCGCTGCCCACGACCATCTGCACCGGCACGTCGCGCAGTTCGTCCACCCTGGGCGGGCAGCCGAACTCCTCCTCGAACCCCTTCAGCCCGATCCACCAGGGGCTGGTGTGGTCGATGTACGTTATCCGCCCCGGCGCACCAATGGACAATCCGGACAGCCGGTCGGGATGCAGGTAGCCGAACCGGTGCACGAACTGGCCGCCACCGGAGAATCCATGCAGCAGGAACCGTTCCGCCGCCACGTTGAAGCGCTCGGCGACCTCGTCCACCATGGCCAGCAGGACGCGGTCGAAGCGGATGTCCCCGTACCGGATGAACTTGAAGGCATGCAGGTCGTGCGGGTCCTCGATGCCGACGGGGAAGAGCGGGGCGAGCACCAGGCAGCCGTGCTCCTCGGCCCACCCGGCGAAGTTGTCGCGATACTGCGGGCCGCGCCGGCCGGTCCCGTGCTGCAGGACCACCATCGGCAGGGGAGCGCCGTCCGGGTCGTGCGCGGACGGCACGTACAGGCAGTACGAGAACCGCTGGTCGAACTTCGACGCGAACACGGTCGTGGCGCCCGCCGAGTAGAAGGCGGTCGGATGCTTGACCACATGCAATGCCTCAGTCATGAGGCGACAGCCTGGGTAAACGCCGGGTCACCCGCAAGAAGATTGACGCGTACGCGGTAATGTGCAGGGTGGCCGTCACGCTGTTCCTCGACTCATCCGCCACCGAATCCATCGTGGTGCGGCGCTCGCCACTGGCCGAGCTGTGCGCCTGCCTGCACGCGTTCGACGAGCCAGGGCACCATCCCGCCAGCGCCGCCTGGGTCGCCAGGGCGCGCCGCGACCTGCCCGACGGGCTGCTCGCGGCGGCGGCCGCCTGGGCGCCGCTGTGGGGGGCCTTCCGTGCCCGCTACCTGCTGCCGCTGTCCGCCACGCCCAAGCGCACCCTGGCCGGCGAGCTGCGGGAGGTGGCCGACCTGCCCATCGGCGACTTCACCGCGATGACCGTGCAGGCCCTGATCGGCAAGAACGACACCGAGCTGGTGCCGCTGCTCGGCGACGAGGAACTGAACCGGATGCGGCTGATCTCCACCAGCCGCGTGGAGATCGGCGCCAGGCTGCGCGCCGACCCCGAAGGGTTCCGTGAAGAGCTGCTCGCCTTCCTCGCCCGCTTCGCCGCCGCGGTGTTCGACGCCGAATGGCCGTCGCTGCGCCAGGCGATCGACCACGACGGCGCGCTGCGCACGCGTGATCTGCGCACGCGCGGGCCGCTGGCCCTGGCCGACCTCCCGACCGCCACCGCGACCAGGACCGCGTCGGGGTCGTTGCGGATCGTGTTCGGCAAGCTCTACAGCGCCACCGCCCGGGTGGACGCCGGGCGTCCCTGCCTGATCGTGCCGACCGTCCACGGGCGGCCGCACCTCGTGATCAAGCACTTTCCCGGCCATCCCGTGGTCATCCAGTACAGCGCCGGCACCTCTCCCGTTCCGACCCTGGAGACGGCCAGGCGCCGGCTCGCCGCCCTGCAGGACCCGACGAGGCTGCGGCTCTGCTACGCGATCCTGCGCAACCCGGTCGCCACCTCCGAGCCGGCCACCCAGCTCGGCATGACCGCGCCGCAGGTCTCCAGGCACCTGCGCAGGCTCAGGGAGGCCGAGCTCGTCCACACCCACCGGCGCGGCTCGGTCGTCTACTACCAGCTCGACGCGGCCGCCGTCGAGCGACTCGGACCCGACCTACTCTCCGTCCTGTACCGGTGAGGACGAGGGCGGCGGCGTCGCCGGCGGCGGCGCCGGCATGCCGGGGAACGCCGGGGGCTGGGCGGGGCGGAAGGCGTAGGAGCGGGTCACGGCCTCCTGCATGGCCAGCGCGGCGTGGCGGCGCAGCGCGTCGTCCTGCGCCGCGGCCAGCTCGAGGTAGGCGGCCGTGACGCCGCTCTCCAGGTGCACCGCCAGCTTGGCGGCCCGCGCGGCGTCGGACGGGACGAACGGCAGCGCGTAGGAGGCGTCGGGCTCGGCGGGCTTGCCGCCCCGGGAGATGATGTAGCCGCGCAACTGGTCGCGGCTCGCCCGGTGGGCCTTGAAGGCGGCGGTCATCCTGTCGCGCAACGACCCCGACGTGCGCGCGCCGAGCAGCCCGTACGCGAACAGCGCGGCGTGCTCGGCCGCCAGCGCCCTGCGCAGCTTCTCGATGTCGCCCGCGTTCACAACGACCTCGGCAGGGCGGCGGCGTGGGCCGCCTCGCAGGCGCCGATGCTGGCGATCAGCTGGGCCATCCCCGGTGACAGGCCGGCGAGCTGGCGGGCGCGCCGCGCCGCCGCCTTCCGCTCCAGGGAGCGCAGCCGGGACAGCGTGGGTTTCTCCGGCCTGGCACGTGCGGACGGCGACTCGCCCGGTGACTGGCCCGGTGACTGGCCCGGTGACTGGGCCGGTGACTGGGCCGGCGACTGGGCCGGTGACCCGCTCGGGGCCGCGGAGCCTGGAGGCACGTGCTTGCGCAGCGTGTCGACGTGCGCCTGATGCCGGTCGCGGAACGGCACGAGCTTCCGCGCGCCGTCGGCGATCAGCGACGAATAGAGCGCGATCGTGCCCTCCTTCTCCGCGATCAGCCCCTTCACCAGCACCGTCTCCGGCGAGTCGGACGGCGGCGCGGACGGTTGCGAAGGGCCGGAGGCGCTGCACGCGGTGAGAGCGGCCGCTCCGCCCGCCAGCAGGGCACGCCGGGAGAGCTGACGCGGGCGCACGACTTTGACCTCCCACTGTTTCACGGAGCGGACGGACGAGAAACCTGCTCATCGGCCCGCCGCTCAACCGCCGTGCCGCGCTGATGCCGTGGCGGCAGCCCGCCTGGCGGCTTTCTCGTCGGTAGCATCGTACGGGCTGGCACCCGGGATCGTTGTCAGGCGACGCTCCGCCATTCGAGCACGACGAGTGGCGCTCTTTTCGTGCCTCCGTACGGATAGGGTGTCAACTGTCGCCGCTGGCCGAGCGGCCAGGCGGCGGAGAGCCAGGGGCGAGGTCCGCCCGGCTGAGACATGACAATAGGGGAGGTCGATATGGGCAGCGCATCATCCCGCGACCACCTGATGAAGCTCCTTGAGCCCGTGGTCAGCGCGGAGGGCCTCGATCTGGAGGACGTCACGATCACGCAGGCCGGCAAGAGACGGCTGCTGCGCGTGATCGTCGACCGCGACGGCGGGGTGAGCCTCGACGACGTCGCCGACGTGAGCCAGGCGGTCTCCGCGGCCCTGGACGACACCGACGCGATGGGCCAGGCCGCCTACACGCTCGAGGTCTCCTCGCCCGGCGTCGACCGCCCGCTCACCGAGCCGCGTCACTGGCGGCGCGCCGCCAAGCGGCTGGTGAAGGCCGAGATGAGAGACGGCTCCGTGGTGGAGGGCCGCATCCTGGCGGCAGACGCCGGCGGCGTCGACCTCGACGTCGCGGGCGCCGCGCGCCGGCTTGATTACGAAGACCTGGCCCGGGGACGGGTACAAGTGGAGTTCCGCCGGATCGACGACGTCGACGGCGACGAAGGCTAAGGGGGAGCCGTCGTGGACATCGACATGAGCGTCCTGCGCAGCCTCGAACGGGAGAAGGACATCTCCTTCGACCTGGTCGTCAAGGCGATCGAGGACGCGCTGCTGATCGCCTACTTCCGCACCGACGGCGCCGCCTCCAAGGCGCGTGCCGAGCTCGACAGGCAGAGCGGTCACGTCACGATCTGGGCCGGCGAGATCGACGATGAAGGCGAGATCGTCAGGGAATATGACGACACGCCCAGCAATTTCAGCAGGATCGCCGCCACCACCGCCAAGCAGGTCATCCTGCAGCAGCTGCGCGACGCCGAAGACGAGATCAACTTCGGCGAGTTCGCCAGCCGCGAGGGCGAGCTGGTCTCCGGCGTCATCCAGCAGGGCAAGGATCCGCGCGTGGTGCTGGTCGACCTCGGCAAGATCGAGGCCGTGCTGCCCCATGCCGAGCAGGTCCCCGGCGAGGAATACGTGCACGGCGAGCGCATCCGCGCCTACGTGGTGCAGGTGAAGAAGGGCCACAAGGGCCCGTCGGTCACCCTGTCGCGCACGCATCCCGGGCTGGTGAAGAAGCTGTTCGCGCTCGAGGTGCCGGAGATCGCCGACGGCACCGTGGAGATCGCCGCGGTGGCGCGCGAGGCAGGCCACCGTACGAAGATCGCGGTCAGGTCCCGCAAGCCCGGCGTCAACGCCAAGGGCGCGTGCATCGGCCCGATGGGGTCACGGGTCCGTAACGTGATGACCGAGCTGCACGGCGAGAAGATCGACATCATCGACTGGTCGGAGGATCCGGGCGAATTCGTGGGGAATGCCCTGTCTCCCGCGCGCGTTTCCCACGTTGAGGTTCTCGATCTCGACGGGCGTGTGGCGCGTGTGACCGTTCCCGACTACCAGCTCTCGCTGGCCATCGGCAAAGAGGGGCAGAATGCCCGGCTTGCCGCGCGACTGACAGGATGGCGGATCGACATCCGTCCCGACACCCAAGCCGAGGATGCCGCCGGTTCCGTAGATGCGTCGACACGGTAAGCTGGAATATGGTGGCCTGGCCGCCCCACAGCGCACCTGTGTGGGCTGCAGGGTTCGCACGGCTAAGTCCGAGCTGCTCCGCCTGGTGCGGGTCGAGGATCACGTGGTTCCCGACCTGCGAGGACGGCTCCCCGGGCGTGGTGCATCGCTGCATCCGTCCGTGAGCTGTCTGGAGCTTGCCGAGCGTCGCCGAGCGTTTCCGCGCGCGTTCCGCGTGCCGGGACCGCTTGACGTCTCGCGCGTGCGGGCGCACCTGGAAGGAGAACCACGAAATGTCATGGAGGACGCCGAGTTGATGGGCGGAGTCAGATTGCTATGAGCGCCTGATGAGCACGCGGCGATGAAGACGTCAAGGTAGCGACGGTCCGGACGGCACAGCCAGCCTCCCGGGCCGAGTAAGGGAGTGCAGTGGCGAAGGTCCGGGTATACGAGCTCGCTAAGGAGTTCGGCGTAGAGAGCAAGGTCGTCATGGCCAAGCTCCAAGAGATGGGAGAGTTCGTCCGTTCGGCGTCCTCGACCATCGAAGCGCCGGTGGTCCGCAGGCTCACCGAAGCTCTGGGCGCATCCAAGGGTGGGCCCTCCAGAGGCGGCGGTCAGCCGTCCAGCAAACCGCAGCCCCCGAGGGCTGCCCCCCGGCCGGCCGAAGGCCAGGCCGGCAACGGCGCGCAGGCGCCGTCCCCCTCACCGCGTCCGGGTCCCAAGCCCGGTCCGCGTCCGGGCCCCGCGGGCGGCGCACAGCCGCGTCCGCCGGTGCCCATGCCGCACCAGCCGCAGCAGCCCGAGGCGGCGCGCGGCGAGTCCAGCGCACCGCAGGCACGTTTCGAGAGCGGCGCGCCCGCCCGTCCCGGCCCGCGGCCGGGTCCGGCGGCCCGCCCGGGTCCCAAGCCCGGTCCCGCGCCCCGTCCCGGGCCCGGAGGCGGCGGCTCCCCGCAGGCGCCGCGTCCAGGCGGTCAGTCCGGCGGCGGCCCGCGTCCCGGTCCGGGTCCCAAGCCCGGTCCGCGTGGTCCGCGTCCCGGCAACAACCCGTTCTCTTCCAACGCCAGCGGCATGGGCCAGTCCCGTCCGCCGCGTCCGGGAGGCAACCGCGACGGCGGCGGCCCCGGCCAGCGCGAGCGCCGTGACGGCCCGCCGCGCGACGGCGCGATCCCGCGTCCGCCGCAGGGCCGTGGCGGTGGCGAGGGCAGGCCCGGCACCGCTGGCCCGCGTCCCGGTCCGCCCGCGGGCGGACCGCGTCCCGGTCCCGGTGCGGGCGGTCCCCGTCCTGGGGGTCCGCGCCCCAACCCGATGATGATGCCGCAGGGCCGTCCTGCCGGCCCCGGTGGTGGCGGCGGTGGCCGTCCCGGCGGTGGTGGCGGCGGTGGCGGCCGTCCGGGCGGCGGTGGCCGTCCCGGTGGTGGTGGCGGCGGCGGTCGTCCCGGCGGCGGTGGCGGCGGCTACGCCGGCCGTCCCGGTGGCGGCGGTGCCGGCCCGCGCACCGGCACCGGCGGTCCCGGCGGCTTCGGCGGCCGGCCTGGTGGCGGCGGTCGCGGTCGTGGCGGCGGCACCGCGGGAGCCTTCGGGCGTCCCGGCGGCCGTCCGGCGCGTGGCCGCAAGTCCAAGCGGCAGAGGCGCCAGGAGTTCGACAACATGTCGGCGCCCGCGATCGGCGGCGTGCAGGTCGCTCGCGGCAACGGCGCGACGATCCGCCTGCCGCGGGGCGCGTCGCTGTCCGACTTCGCCGACCGCATCGGCGCCAACCCCGCCTCGCTCGTGCAGATCATGCTGCACCTCGGCGAGATGGTGACGGCGACGCAGTCGGTCAACGAGGAGACGCTGCAGCTGCTCGGCGCCGAGCTCGACTACAACATCCAGGTCGTCAGCCCGGAGGAGGAGGACCGCGAGCTTCTCGAGGCCTTCGACATCGAGTTCGGCGAGGACGAGGGTGATGAGGCCGACCTGGCCGCGCGCCCGCCGGTCGTGACCGTCATGGGTCACGTCGACCACGGTAAGACGAAGCTGCTCGACGCCATCCGCAAGACCAACGTGGTGGCGCGCGAGGCGGGTGGCATCACCCAGCACATCGGCGCTTACCAGGTCTCCGCCGAGCACGAGGGTGAAGACCGCAAGATCACCTTCATCGACACCCCGGGTCACGAGGCGTTCACCGCCATGCGTGCCCGAGGCGCCAAGTCCACCGACATCGCGGTGCTGGTGGTCGCGGCCGACGACGGCGTGAAGCCGCAGACGATCGAGGCGCTCAACCACGCCCAGGCGGCCGAGGTGCCGGTCGTGGTCGCGGTCAACAAGGTCGACAAGGAGGGCGCCGACCCCAACAAGGTGCGCGCCCAGCTCACCGAATACGGCCTGGTGGCGGAGGAATACGGCGGCTCGACGCTCTTCGTCGACATCTCGGCGAAGAACGGCACGGGCATCGAGCAGCTCCTCGAGGCCATCCTGCTGACCGCGGACGCCGAGCTCGACCTGCGGGCCAACCCGTCGATGGACGCTCAGGGCATCGCGATCGAGGCGCACCTCGACCGTGGCCGTGGCCCCGTCGCGACCGTCCTGGTCCAGCGCGGCACGCTGCGGGTGGGCGACTCGATCGTGTGCGGCGAGGCCTTCGGCCGCGTCCGCGCCCTGCTCGACGACACCGGTGAGCCGGTCGAGGAGGCCACGCCGTCCCGTCCGGTCCTGGTGATGGGTCTGACGGCCGTGCCGAGCGCCGGTGACAACTTCATCGTCGTCACCGACGACCGGATGGCGCGGCAGATCGCCCAGCAGCGCGCGGCGCGCAAGCGCAGCGCCGACATGGCGAAGTCGAGCCGTCGCCGCAGCCTCGAGGACATCTTCAAGGACCTCGAGAAGGGCAGCGTCGACGAGCTCAAGCTCATCATCAAGGGCGACGTGTCCGGTTCGGTGGAGGCCCTGGAAGACGCCCTGCTCAAGATCGACGTCGGCGACGAGGTCAGGCTCCGTGTCCTGCACCGCGCGGTCGGCGCGATCACCGAGTACGACGTCAACCTGGCCGTCGCCGACGACAACGCGGTCATCATCGGCTTCAACGTCCGCCCCGAGCCCCGGGCGCGCGACCTGGCCGAGCGCGAGGGCGTCGACATCCGCTACTACTCGGTCATCTACCAGGCGATCGAGGAGATCGAAGCGGCGCTCAAGGGCATGCTCAAGCCCGAGTTCGAAGAGGCCCAGCTGGGCACCGCCGAGGTCCGCGAGATCTTCAAGGTGCCGAAGATCGGCAACATCGCCGGTTCGCTGGTCCGCTCCGGCGTGATCGTCCGCAACAGCAAGGCCAGGGTGATCCGCGATGGCGTCGTCATCGCCGACAACCTGACCGTCTCGTCCCTGCGTCGCTTCAAGGATGACGCGACCGAGGTCCGTGAGGGCTTCGAGTGCGGCATCGGGATCGGCTACAACGATCTGCGGGTCGACGACGTGATCGAGACGTTCGAGATGCGGGAGAAGCCGCGCGCGTGACGCGCGGCCGGGCGCCCGGCGGGACATCCGCCGGGCGCCTCTCGCACGCCCTGGCCTGGTCCCCACCGCAGCAGGCCGGTCGTGCGTTCACCCCACCAGGACAAGCGGTGGTTGCCAACGATGTATGTGGGTGCCTTGACCCTGGACATCCTGCTCGGCGACGTGCGCTCGCTGAAGCAGAAGCGTTCCGCCGTACGCCCGTTGATCGCCGAGGTCCAGCGCCGTTATCCCGGCGTGGCGGTGGCTGAGACCGGCCATCTCGACCTGCACCGCAGGGCGGAAATCGGCATCGCGGTGGTCTCCGCCTCAGCGGGAAACTGCAACGAGGTGCTGGACGCCTGCGAGCGGTTGGTGGCCTTCCGCCCTGAGATCGAGCTGCTGTCGGCCCGGCACCGGCTCTACACCGACGAAGATTGAACGACTGCACGGCCAGGTCGTGCGTGAGGGGGAGCGAACCATGGTGGATGCCGCACGAGCGCGCAAGCTCGCCGACCGCATCCAGCAGATCGTCGCCGAGATGCTGGAGCGCCGGATCAAGGATCCGCGCCTGGGCTTCGTCACCGTGACCGACACGCGCATCACCGCTGACCTGCGTGAGGCGACGGTGTTCTACACGGTGTTCGGCTCGGAGGCCGAGCGGGCCGACAGCGCCGCGGCCCTCGAGAGCGCCAAGGGCATCATCCGCTCCGAGGTGGGACGCCAGACCGGCGTCCGCTTCACCCCCACGCTGACGTTCAAGCACGACCCGCTGCCCGACAGCGCGCGCCAGCTCGACGATCTCATCAACGCCGCCAGGGCGCGCGACGCCGAGGTGGCGCGGCAGGCCCAGAGCGCCACCTACGCGGGCGAGGCCGACCCCTACCGCAAGCCTGAAGAGGGCCAAGACGGGGGTGCTGCTGGCAGGGACGACCTGGCGTGACGCCCGACGTACGCGACAGGGCGGAGCCGCCACGGGTCAACGGGCGGCCGCCGGACGAGTGCGCGGTCCCCGAGGCCGCGTGGAGCCGGGCGCTGCACCTGATCCGGGAGGCCGACGAGGTGGCGATGGCCTGCCACGTGACCCCCGACGGCGACGCGCTCGGCTCGATGCTGGCCGTGGCGTTCACGCTGCGTTCGATGGGCAAGCGGGTGGTGACGTCGTTCGGCGACCACCATTTCGTGGTGCCGCGGCTGCTGCGGTTCCTGCCGGGACAGGAGATGCTGGTGCCGCCGGAGGAGTTCCCCGAATCTCCCGATCTGATGATCACGTTCGACTCGTCGACGTTCCAGCGGCTGGGGCTCCTGGGCGCCAGCACCGCCAGGGCCCGTGAGGTCATCGTGGTCGACCACCACCCCTCCAACGAGGGCGAGTTCGGCACGCTCAGCCTCATCGACTCCGCGGCCGCGGCCACGGCCATGCTGGCCGAGGAGCTGATCTACCGGCTCGGCGGGCAGCTCGACCGCGACATCGCCACCTGCCTGTACGCGGGTCTCGTGACCGACACCGGATCGTTTCGCTACTCCACGACCACGCCCGCCGTGCACCACATGGCGGCCAGGCTGGTCGCCACCGGGCTGCGCACCGACGAGATCGCCCGTGAGCTGTGGGACCGTTCCCCCTTCGGCTATCTCAAGGTGCTGGCGGGGGCGCTGGAGCGGGTGACGCTGGAGGACGGGCTCGTGTGGACGTACGTGTCGCAGGTCGACCGGGCCGCGTACGGGCTGCCCTACTCCGAGCTCGAAGGCGTCATCGACATCCTGCGGCGCACCGACGAGGCCGAGGTCTCGGTGGTGCTCAAGGAGGACGACCAGGGCTACTGGCAGGTGTCCACCCGCTCCAAGGGCAATGTCGACGTGGCCGCCGTGTGCGCGGCGCTGGGCGGCGGCGGTCACCACAACGCGGCCGGCTACACCTCCCAGGACAGCGTTGAGGACACGATGGTGAAGTTCCGGCGAGAGCTGAGGAAGGCCTGATGGCCCAGAGCGGTCTGATCATCGTCGACAAGGCGGGCGGCTGGACCTCCCACGACGTGGTGGCAAAGATGCGGCGCGTCGCGGGCACCCGCCGCGTGGGGCACGCGGGCACGCTCGACCCGATGGCGACGGGCGTGCTGGTGGTCGGCGTGGAGAAGGCGACCAGGCTGCTCGGCCATCTGGCGCTGACGGAGAAGGTCTACGAAGCCACGATCAGGCTCGGCGTGAGCACCAACACCGACGACGCCGAGGGCGAGGTCACCGCCGCGGTCCCGGCCTCCGGCGTCACCGCGGCCGAGATCCACAAGGGCGTCGCGGCGCTGACGGGCGCGATCATGCAGATCCCGCCGCAGGTCAGTGCGATCAAGGTGGACGGGCAGCGGGCCTACAAGAAGGCGCGCGCGGGCGAGGCGGTCGAGCTGCAGGCCAGGCCGGTGACGGTGAGCGCGTTCGAGGTGCTGGACATCAGAGCAGGCGAGCAGGTCGTGGACGTCGACGCGGTCGTGACCTGCTCCAGCGGCACCTACATCCGCGCGCTGGCCCGCGACCTCGGGGCGGAGCTCGGCGTCGGAGGCCACCTGACGCGGTTGCGGCGCACCCGGGTGGGCCCCTACGACCTGTTGCTGGCCAGGACGGTCGAGCAGCTCGCCGAGGAGTGCGAGATTCTGCCGATCGGCGCGGCGGTCGCGGCAGCCTTCCCGCGCAGGGACGTCACCGCGGAGGAGGCACGCGTGATCGGGCACGGCGGCCGGCTGCCCGCCGCGGGGCTCGGCGCGGGCCCTATCGGCGTGTTCGGGCCGGACGGCGCGCTGCTCGCGCTCGTGGAGGAGCGGGGCGCGCTCGCCAAGCCGATCGCCGTCTTCGCGGGATGAGCGCGGTCAGCCGAATCGCCGTCTTCGTGGGGTGAGCCCGGTCAGGCGGCTCGCCGTCTTCGCGGGGCGAGCGGGGTCAGCCGGGTTTGCGGGCGACGATGATGTCACGCACGATCGCCTGGTCGACCCAGTGCTCGAAGTCGGGATAGTCCATCACGTCCAGGCCGGCGCCGGCGAGGACCTTGGCCAGCTCGGCGCGCTTGCCACCGTAGGTGTTCCAGGCGATGCCCATCGCGCCGCCGGGCCGCAGCAGCTCGGCCCAGCCGGGCACGGCCCTGCTCAGCAGCTCCATGGGGCTGCGCGACAACCCGCCGCCGCCCTTGCTGCCGTGCTGGACGCCGTAGGGGGCGTCGGTCGCCACGACGTCGAACGAGCGCGGCTTGAAGAACTCGCGGCTCTTGAGGGTGTCGGCGTTGACCACGGTCAGGCGCTGCACGTCGCCGGCCTTGAACGCCTCTTTCGACAGGCCGAACGTGATGTTGAGCCGCCGCCCGGCCAGCGCCCGCTCGCGGCGCACCGGCACGGTCTCCGCGGTGTGCTTGAGCCGCTTGTTGCGCAGCCAGGTCTTGATGAAACCGGCGTAGGCCTCGAAGTCCTTGCCGTCGACGTCGAGGCCGTAGGCGTCGTAGCCGTACATGAGGGCCTGGTTGAGGGTCGTGCCGCGGCCGCACAGCGGGTCGAACACCGCCAGCCGCTCGCCCAGCCCTTTGCTGGTGGCCAGTGCGGTGACGTTGAGCAGCAGCTTGGTGAAGTGTTCGTTGGTCTTGCCGGCGTATTTCTGGATGGTGATCAGGTCGCTGCTGAGCCGGTCGAGCGGGCGCGCGGTCAGCGGCCTGAGCAACTCTCCCTCCACGCCGAACAGGGCGTAGCAGGAGGAGAGGTTCGACAGCAGCGAGAGGTGCGGCTCCGCCAGCGGCTCCGCCGTCTCGAACGTCACGTAGGGGACACCGCCGATGACGGTCTCGTCGCCGGCCGACACCTGGCCGCCGAGGCCGCGCGCGCCGAAGACGGCCAGCTCGTTGCGGGTCAGCCGGACAGAGCTCTCGGCGTAGACCCGGTTGAAGGCAGGCAGGATCAGGAGCGCGTAACGAGGCACGAGGCCCGATCCTATCCGCTGGCGGAGGAAGGACGCCGGGACGAACCGGCGCGGTTACCAACCCCCTGGGTTGCGGAGGACCGCGACGCGCATGGCAGGCTTGGGTGCGGTTGATCCGTGACGAGCGAATGGGGCCTGGCGTGCAGGGTTCGGGAAGGCTTGTCGTCACCATCGGCGTGTTCGACGGGGTGCACCGCGGGCACCGGCGGGTGATCGAGCGCGCGGTGGCCATCGCCCGCGAGCGAGGGCTGCGGAGCGTCGCCGTCACCTTCGAGCCGCATCCCGAGGAGGTCGTGCGACCGGGGTCGCACCCGCCCCGGCTCACCAGCCTGCGGCGCAGGGGTGAGCTGCTGGCCGGGCTGGGGGTCGACGAGGTCGACGTGGTGGAGTTCACCCTCGAGCTGCAGCGGACCAGCCCCGACGACTTCGTCCAGAGCGTGGCGGCCGAGCGGCTGCGGGCCGCGGTCGTGGTCGTGGGGGAGGACTTCGTGTTCGGGCACGAAGCCAGCGGAGACGTTCAGACATTGCGGACGCTGGGCGACAAATACGATTTCGAGGTGGAGGCCGTGCCCCTGCTCGACGGCGTCTCCTCGACCGCCATCCGCGAACTGCTCGTGACCGGCGACGTCGAGGGCGCGAGAGAGCGGCTCGGGCGGCCGCACCGCGTGGAGGGCGTGGTCGTGCGGGGCTACCAGCGGGGGCGGCAACTCGGTTTCCCGACCGCCAACGTGGAGACGCCTCCGCACACCGCGATCCCGGCCGACGGGGTCTACGCCGGCTGGCTGGAGTGCGTGCCCGTCGCCAACCTGCCCGCCCTCTACGAGGGCGAGCGGTGGCCGGCGGCGATCTCGGTCGGCACCAATCCGACGTTCGAGGGCGTGCCGCGCACCGTCGAGGCGTACGCGCTCGACCGCGACGACCTGGAGCTGTACGGCGCGCACGTCGCGGTCGAGTTCGCGGCGCGGTTGCGTGGCAACACCCGCTTCGAGTCGATCGAGACGCTGATCGCCCAGATCCACGCCGACGTCGAGGCCACCCGGAGGATCACCGGCTGACCTCTGACCCGGCCTCCGCATGTCCCGCGCCGCGTGTCCCGACGACCCTGCACAAGGTGGTAACCTTGCATGTCGGCTCTGTAGCGGCGGTGCTGCGCGCTGCCCATGAAGGCCTTCACGCGGCGACTGTAGGCACGCACGGTCGTTCGCACACTCACATCAATCGTGCGTGCCCGTAGCTCAAAGGAGAGCCGTGTCCCTCGACACCGCTGCCAAGAAGTCCATCATCAGTGAATATGCGACGGTCGAGGGCGACACCGGGTCGCCCGAGGTTCAGATCGCCCTGCTGAGCAAGCGCATCAGCGAGCTCACCGAGCACCTGAAGACGCACAAGCACGACCACCACAGCCGTCGTGGCCTGCTGCTGCTCGTCGGCCGCCGCCGCCGCCTGCTGAAATACCTGCAGAAGGTCGACATCCAGCGCTACCGTTCGCTCATCGAGCGGCTCGGCCTGCGCCGATAGCATGAAAGGGAGCGGCGTCCGCGCCGCTCCCTTCGCATATGGCCGCAGCCATATGTCCGGGCGCCTGGCGTCACACGCCTCCCGCGCCCGGCGTACAACTGAAGATCCGAGACACACAGCCCCCGCGTCCGCTCAGCACCATGCGACCCGCGACGCCTGCGGGCCGGTCCTCGGTAGTGGCTTCCGGTAGGAAAGACCGGGCGCTTCGATCGAAGACCGGCGCTGCACCTAACGAGGGTGCCGGTGAGAAAAGGGCGCGGGAGACCGACCACAAGGAGGTCCCCCGTGGAGGGTGTCCACACAGCTGAAGCCGTCATAGACAACGGTTCGTTCGGCACGCGCACGATCCGGTTCGAGACCGGTCGCATCGCACGCCAGGCGGCGGGTTCCGCCGTCGCCTACCTCGACAACGACACGATGGTGCTCTCGGCCACCACCGCGTCCAAGTCGCCCAAGGAGAACTTCGACTTCTTCCCGCTCACGGTCGACGTCGAAGAGCGCATGTACGCCGCGGGCCGCATCCCCGGCTCGTTCTTCCGCCGTGAGGGCCGTCCTTCCGAGGACGCCATCCTCACCTGCCGCCTGATCGACCGGCCGCTGCGCCCGTCCTTCGTCAAGGGGCTGCGCAACGAGATCCAGGTCGTCGCCACCGTGATGGCGCTCAACCCCGACCACCTCTACGACGTGGTGGCGATCAACGCCGCGTCGTTGTCCACCCAGCTCGCCGGCCTGCCGTTCTCCGGCCCGATCGGCGGCGTGCGCGTCGCGCTGATCGACGGCCAGTGGGTGGCGTTCCCGACCCACCACGAGCTGGAGCGGGCCACGTTCGACATGGTCGTGGCGGGCCGCGTGCTCGCCGACGGCGATGTCGCGATCATGATGGTCGAGGCCGAGTCCACGAAGGACACGCTCAAGCTGGTCGCCGAGGGTGCCGTGGCGCCGACCGAGGAGACCGTCGCCCAGGGCCTCGACGCCGCCAAGCCGTTCATCAAGGTGCTCTGCGAGGCGCAGTCGCGCATCGCGCGGGTCGCGGCCAAGGAGACGGCCGAATACCCGGTCTTCCTCGACTACCAGGACGACGTCTACGACGCGGTCGAGGCCGCGGTGAAGACCGAGCTGGCCGCCGCGCTGACCATCGCCGGCAAGCAGGAGCGCGAGAACGAGCTCGACAAGGTCAAGGCGCTGGCCGCCGAGAAGCTCCTGCCCGAGTTCGAGGGGCGCGAGAAGGAGATCTCCGCCGCGTTCCGCTCGGTGATGAAGAAGCTCATGCGCGAGCGGGTCATCAAGGAGGGCGTCCGCATCGACGGCCGCGGCACCAAGGACATCCGCGCCCTGTCGGCCGAGGTGCACGTGGTGCCCCGGGTGCACGGCTCGGCGCTGTTCGAGCGCGGCGAGACGCAGATCCTGGGCATCACCACGCTCAACATGCTGCGCATGGAGCAGGTCATCGACACGCTCAACCCCGAGCGGACCAAGCGCTACATGCACAACTACAACTTCCCCCCCTACTCCACCGGCGAGACCGGCCGCGTGGGCTCGCCCAAGCGCCGCGAGATCGGCCACGGCGCGCTCGCCGAGCGGGCGCTGATCCCCGTGCTGCCCACGCGCGAGGAGTTCCCGTACGCCATCCGCCAGGTCTCCGAGGCGCTCGGCTCCAACGGCTCCACCTCGATGGGCTCGGTCTGCGCCTCCACGATGGCGCTGCTCGACGCCGGCGTGCCGCTCAAGGAGATGGTCGCGGGCATCGCGATGGGCCTGATCGGCGAGGGTGACGCCTACGTCACGCTGACCGACATCCTCGGCGCGGAAGACGCCATGGGCGACATGGACTTCAAGGTCGCCGGCACCAAGGACGTCA
The DNA here is from genome assembly GCF_055586745.1 of Nonomuraea sp. NPDC049378. Taxonomy (NCBI): domain Bacteria; kingdom Bacillati; phylum Actinomycetota; class Actinomycetes; order Streptosporangiales; family Streptosporangiaceae; genus Nonomuraea; species Nonomuraea sp. NPDC049378. Next base: position 864,007 of record NZ_JBVJHP010000001.1, on the reverse strand, counting down.
TCACCGCGCTCCAGCTCGACACCAAGCTCGACGGCATCCCCGCCTCGGTGCTGGCCGGCGCGCTCAAGCAGGCCAAGGGCGCCCGCCTGGCGATCCTCGACGTGATGCAGGAGGCGATCGACTCCCCGGCGGAGATGAACCCGACCGCGCCGCGCATCATCACCATCAAGGTCCCGGTCGACAAGATCGGCGAGGTCATCGGCCCGAAGGGCAAGATGATCAACCAGATCCAGGACGACACGGGCGCCGAGATCACCATCGAGGACGACGGCACCATCTACATCGGCGCCACCGACGGCCCGTCCGCCGAGGCGGCCCGTTCGGCGATCAACGCCATCGCCAACCCGCACATGCCGGAGGTGGGCGAGCGTTACCTGGGCACGGTCGTCAAGATCGCGGCCTTCGGCGCGTTCATCTCGCTGATGCCCGGCAAGGACGGCCTGCTGCACGTCTCCCAGATCCGCAAGCTGCACGGCGGCAAGCGCATCGAGAACGTCGAAGACGTGATGAGCGTCGGCGAGAAGATCCAGGTGGAGATCGCCGAGATCGACGGCCGGGGCAAGCTCTCCCTGGTGCCGGTCGAGGTCATCGAGCGGGAGGCCGCCGAGAAGGAGGCGAAGGCCGACTCCGGGTCCGCCGAGGGCGGCGACGCCGCTCCTGAGCAGCCCGCGCCGGCCGCCGACGAGCGGTCCGAGCGGCCCCGCCGCACCCGCACCCGCGTGCGCAGCAGCCGTACCGAGGGGGACGACCGCAACTCGTGAGCGAGCTCAGCCAGGCAACCATCGTCAACGGCGTCGTGCTCACGAAGGAGTCTCCGTGAGCACGACCACGTTGCACCCCGGCACAGACGGTGCCGGGGTGGTGAGGCGTACCGTCCTGCCGGGCGGGCTGCGCGTGGTGACCGAGACCATGCCGACCGTGCGCAGCGTCGCGGTCGGCATGTGGGTCGGCATCGGCTCGCGTGACGAGGCACTCGAACACATGGGCGCCACCCATTTCCTCGAACACCTGCTGTTCAAGGGCACTCCCACGCGTGACGCCATGGAGATCTCCGCCTCCATCGAGGGCATCGGCGGTGAGATCAACGCCTTCACCGCCAAGGAGTACACCTGCTACTACGCGCGCGTCCTCGACGAGGATCTGCCGATCGCGGTCGACGTGCTCGCCGACGTGGTGACCAGTTCGCTGGTGGCCGAGCAGGACGTCGAGTCGGAGCGCGGGGTGATCCTCGAAGAGATCGCCATGCACGACGACGACCCGTCCGACGTGGTGCACGAGCAGTTCGCCGCCGCACTCTACGGTGATTCGGCGATCGGGCGGCCCATCCTGGGCACGGTCGAGTCGATCAACACCCTGGGACGCGACCGGATCGCCGAGTACTACCGCCTCTACTACCGGCCCCGCCGCACGGTCGTGTCCGTCGCGGGCAACGTACGCCACGAAGAGGTCGTCGAGCTGGTCACCAGGGCCTACGAGCGGGCGGGCATGCTCGACGGCCCGGCCGAGTTCGCCCCGCCGCGCACCAGCGGACCCGGGGCCGAGACCCGCTCGGGCGTCACGGTGCTGGACCGGCCGACCGAGCAGGCCAACCTGGTGCTCGGCACGACCGGCATGGCCCGCACAGACGACCGCAGGTTCGCGCTCGGCGTGCTCAACGCCGCCCTGGGCGGCGGCATGTCGTCCCGGCTCTTCCAGGAGATCAGGGAGAAGCGCGGCCTGGCCTACTCCGCCTACAGCTACACCTCGGCCTACGCCGACACCGGCCAGTTCGGCATCTACGTGGGCTGCCTGCCCTCGAAGATCGACGACGTGCTCAAGATCTGCCGCGACGAGGTGTCCAGGGTGGTGGCCGAGGGCTTGACCGCCGACGAGATCATGCGCGGCAAGGGCCAGATGCGCGGCGGTCTCGTGCTCGGGCTTGAGGACACCGGCTCGCGCATGTCGCGCATCGGCAAGAACGAGCTGGTCTACGACGAGCTGATGTCCGTGGACGAGGTGCTGGCGCGCATCGAGGGCGTCACGCCCGACGAGATCGCCGAGGTGGCCGCCGACGTGCTCAACCGGCCGCTCACGCTCGCCGTGATCGGCCCGTACGGCGACAAGGATTTCACCGACGCCATCAGCTGACCTGCCGTCGCTCCGCGCAGGCCCCGGTCCTCCGGCCGGGGCCTGCGCGCGTGACCCGGTCGGGCGGTGCGGGCCGGGACACCGGGAACGCGCCTGGGCAGGACGATAGGGTTGTCGGTGTGATCAAGGTAGGAGTGCTCGGCGCCCGCGGTCGCGTGGGCGTTGAGGTGTGCACAGCGGTCGAGGCCGCCACCGACATGGAGCTGGTGGCCGCGCTCGACAAGGACGACGCCGTCGAAGGGCTCGCGGGCGCCGAGGTGGTCGTCGACTTCACCCATCCCGACGTGGTCATGGGCAACCTCGAGTGGGCCATCGGCCATGGCGTCCACCCGGTGGTGGGCACGACCGGGTTCGACGAGGGGCGGCTGGAGACCGTACGCGGATGGCTGGCGGCATCGCCGGGCACCAACTGCCTGATCGCCCCCAACTTCGGCATCGCGGCCGTGCTCATGATGCACTTCGCCCAGCGGGCGGCCCGCTATTTCGAGTCCGTCGAGATCGTCGAACTGCACCATCCCAACAAGGCCGACGCGCCGTCCGGCACCGCACGGCGTACGGCTGAGATGGTCGCTGAGGCGCGCGCCGAGGCGGGGTCGGCCCGGATGCCCGACGCCACGACCACCGCGCTCGACGGCGCCCGTGGGGCCGACGTGGAGGGCGTCCACGTGCACGCCGTGCGCCTGTCGGGGCTGATCGCGCACCAGGAGGTGCTGCTCGGCGGCGACGGCGAGATCCTGACCATCCGGCACGACACGATGAGCAGGTCGGCGTTCACGCCTGGTGTGCTGCTCGGGGTGCGCAGGGTCCGCGAGCTGCCCGGCCTCACCGTGGGGCTCGAGCCGCTGCTCGACCTCTGACCCCGCCTCTGACCCCGCTCTTGGCCGCGCACACGACGTGCCCACCACCGGGCGGTCGTGGGCACGTCGTGAGGAGAGGGCCCCGGCTCCGCACAGCCGGGCCTACGATCACCAAGATTAATACCCGGGGCGAGGTCCGCCCGAGACATGAGATCGTGTCGTCGTGACTCCTCCGCGCCCTGAGGGGAGCGGCTTCGTGCCCCGCTTGCGCGGGAGGCGACGGCCAAGCCCTGACCGATGCCAGAAGACACAGGCTCAAGACTGCCCGGAGGTGGCGGCGATGTCCGAGGTTCTGCCCCTGCACGCGGTCCGTGGCGGTCCTCCCGCCGCCGATTCCCCATCGCCGGAGGGCGACGGTCCCCTCAGGAGGTTCTGATGGTGCGATGGGCGGATGCGGGGGAGCTGGCGGGGCTGGCCGACGTCGAGCTGGCGGCCGACGGGATCTTCGCCGAGGTGGGGATCGTCTTCCCACCCGGCACGACCGTGATCGAAGAGGTCGACGACCCCGGGAGGGTCCTGGTGGAGGGCGAGCCGCCCGAGGGGTTCGCCCTGCTGGGCCGGGTCGACGGCAACGTGCATCTCGACCAGCTGGCCGTCCACCCGCGCAGCATGCGCAGGGGCATCGGCGGGCGGCTGATGGCCGCGGTGATCGACCACGCGCGGGCCTCCGGCGCGCCGGAGGTGACGCTGACGACCTACCGCGACGTGCCGTGGAACGCGCCGTGGTACACCCGGCACGGGTTCACGGCGCTGCCCGAGCCGGAGTGGGGGCCCGAGTTGCGCGCGCTGGTGGCGCACGAACGGGAGCTCGGCCTCGAGATCGCCCCCCGGGTGGTGATGTGCCGCCGGCCGCTCTAAGGCAGGCGATGGGCGGCGAACCAGCGGGCGGCGTAGCCGACGGCGTCGGGCAGGGAGAAGAGCCGGGCAGGCGCCTGCCCGACCCGGCCGATGCGTACGACGCCCGTCCGCTCGAAGGCGGCGCCGACGACGGCGAAGTCGCTGTCGTCCAGCGCCACGTCCTCGAACGCGTACCACGTCCGGCCATCGCCGTCGTCCACCACGGTCCGGTAGGTGCGGCGCGGCGGGCGCCGGGTGTAGCGGTATTCGGCCAGGTGGAAGGCCGTGCACCTGTCGTAGCCGACGCCGAGCAGCAGCACCGTCGCGCCGGTGTCGTACAGCCTGGCCAGCGGGGAGCGCTCGCCCAGGAGACAGTCGCGGGCGTGCCCGTCGATGATCTCGCCGGCCTGCGGGCCGACGGCGGCGAAGGAGGTCTGGGGGTGGGCGCTGCGCAGTGCCTCCCGCAGCGTCCGGACGTGCTCGGGGATGCGGCCCATGGCGTCGGTGGGGGTCGTCGCCGGGTCGTAGGGCGGCATGCGCGCGCGGTACGCGGCGACCTCGTCGGGTGACATCCCGGCGATCGTGGCGCGATGGTGGGCAGAGGTGTCGGAGTTGGCGGACGTGCCGGTGGGCACCACCAGGGTCCCGCCCGGCCCGAGCGCGCCGCGCAGCGCGGAGACGACCGCGCCCGCCCCGCCCTCGACATGGCCGATGGACCGCAGAGACGAGTGCACGAGCAGGACCTGCCCGTACTCCACTCCGAGCGCCGCGAGGTCGGCGATCAACCGGTCATTGGTCACCATAAGGCGCTGATCACCACGTGACTCCACCATGGGTCACATTATCCAACAGTGATGATCCGTGATACTTCATGCGACAAATGGGACAAGTCATCTGAAAGGGCCCGTATTTCGGACTGGCTGAAATGGAGATCGTTGTGTCGGCAGTGAAGATCATGTCGGCTATACTCCTGCGGTTTGCAGGTGCCAATCTTCTCCAAAATCTTCCCGTCCATTTGTCGGAAGCGGCTTGTCGCCAAGGCCTCCCTGTATTGATGGCAGAAGACACATGCGCCTGAGGGAAACGGCTGGGGCGGGGCGTGGAAGAGAAGTTCACCGTGAGGCGCGACTTTCCCCGCCGGACGAGGGCGACGGACTTCGCGCTCGTCTGGGCGGCTTCGGTCGTCTCCGCGATCGGCACGCGCATGCTCGGCGTGGTCTACCCGCTCCTGGCCCTGGCGATGACGGGCTCGCCGGCCGCAGCCGGGCTGACGGGGTTCGTCCTGACGGTACCGATCTTGATTCTCTACGTTCCGGGCGGGGTTCTGGTCGACCGAATACCACCCCGTAGAGTTCTCCTTTTCGCGGAATCCGTGCGAGCGCTCACCGTGGTCAGCGTAGGCGTGGCACTCTCCGTCGGCGGCCCGTCCCTGGGGCACATCGTGCTGGCCGCGCTGCTGGAAGGCGGGATGTGGGTCCTCCATTCGCTGGCGGGCACCTCGCTGATGCCGTCGCTCGTACGACCGGACAAACTGCGTGGTGCGGTGGCCAAGACCGAGAGCACCAACCATCTGGCGTCGCTCGCGGGCAGGCCGCTCGGGGGCTTGTTGTTCGGATTGGGGTTTTTTGTCCCTTTCGTAGTGAATGCTGTGCTTTTCACTCTTACCTATGTTTTGTCGCTCGGGCTGCGCACCCAACCCCGCAACGGCCCCGCGCCCCTACCGCTGCGCCGCAGCCTGCTGGAGGGGTTTCGCATCCTGGCGAGCCAGCCGTTCCTCCGTGCGTCGGTCGTGTTGATCACCATCACCAACCTGATGGTCAACGCCCTGATCATGCTCTTCGTCGCCGGCTCGGGCGACCTGACGCCGCTGACGGTCGGGATCGTGCTCGGGCTGGCCGGGGTGGGGGGAACCCTCGGAGGGCTTTCGGCCGCCTACATCAAGCCGAGACGGTTCATGCTCCTCATTCACATGTGGGTCTGGGTCATGGCACTGTCCACCGCCGCCGTAGGAGCGTTTCTGCTCCATGCCCGGCCGGCCTTCTTCGCCATGGCCCTGTTCATCACCGGCTTCGTCGGCGCATTGAGCAACGTGTCCATCAAGACCATGGAGGTGGAGTGCGTCGCCCCTGACATGCTGGCCCGCGTGGTCGGGGCCGCTCGGCTGTCGTCCCACGGCGCCGTCTGTCTTTCCGCGCCTCTGGGAGGCCTCCTGGTGACATGGTGCGATGTGTCGGGCGGCTCGATCGTCCTGCTCGTCGCGATGACATGTGTGGCCGTGGCCGGCACGGCCATGAGGGGTTTCCGGAGAAGCCTCATACCGCCTCCCGCGCAGCAGCACGTCTGACGGCTCGGATCAGAAAGCGGCATCGACCAGCCGCCTGGCGTCCTTGGCCATGTGGTGGGGAAGAGCGGGGGCCTTCGCGGAGATCGCCCGTTGAGCCAGGTCGACCGCCGAGGAGCTCTCGCCCGCGAGTTGTTCGACTCTCGCCGCGTACAACAGCAGCGGCCCGTGCTCCATGTCCCCTTCCGCCAGAGCTTCGACCATCTCCTGCTGGGCCTCTTTGATGCTGTCGGTCTGGGCGAGCGCGAGCGCGTGCGCGACCTTGGCGAACGGCCATCGCAGCGGCCTCGCCCGTTCGAGGTCCTGCAGCGCGGCATGAGGGCGTCCCATGCCGGCCAGGATCTGCCCGCGGCTGAGCAGCGCGTCGGTGTTGTTGCCCTCCCTGTCGAGAACGCTGTCGAGCACGCTCACGGCCGCGCCCGGATGGCCGCCATGCCACAGCGCCCACGCCAGCTCCGTCTGGATCGTGAGATCCCCGGGCACCCGGACCACCGCCGCGTGCAACTCGCGCACAGCGATCTCGGGTGACCCCTGCGCCAGCCGGAGCCGCCCGATGGCGGTGAGAAACGGCCCGACAGCGGTCACCGCTCCGGCGGTCTCGAGGCTCTTGGCGGCATTGCCGTAGTGGAGGATCGCGCCATCGAGATCCCCCCGCTCGTGCGCGATGTTGCCGAGCAGCGACTCGGCCCTGGCCCGCAGCCGGAGGTCGCCGTCGACGGACCCGGCCAGCGCCTCCTCGCAGAGTCCGGCCGCCAGCAGGAGATCGCCCTCGCGCACCGCGCTCTCCGCCTCGCAGAGGAGCTCCGCGGGTCCCGGCTGCGCCACGTGAAGGTGCGGTGTCAGGTCGTCCTGCTCGACGGGCTGGAGCATGCGGTCGTACGCGAGCCGGTACAGCCGTTCGCCCATGTCCTGGTCCGCCTGGAGGATGCGCCGCTTCACCAGCAGAGCGATCACGGTCCTGCCGATCCCCGCTGTCCTGATCGAGCTCTGCCTGACCGTTCTGCCGCCTCCCGCCGGATCGAGGAAGGTCAGCCGCAACCACGTCCTCAGCCGAGGGTCATCGCCGCTGAACCGCTCGGAGGCGATCTTCAGGAGCTCTCCCGCGTAGTGCCGCGACAGGGTCCTCTCGACGTGTCCGAACACGTCGCTCTTCGAGATCTCGGTGGTCTGCGCGGGCAGCGTGTTCCACAGCGCCTCGCAGACCACCTGGAGCTGGGCCGGGTCGGCGCCCTGTGGCTGCGGGCGGCTGCTGGAGCGGGTCCTGACCGTGACGAGGTCGCGTACCAGCCGTTCGGCCGCGCCTTCCGAGAACGCGCGTCCCGTGCCCTGGACCGGCCGGCGCGCCGCCTCCAGCGCGGAGCCGAAGCTCAACGCCTCGAGAGCGAGACGTTCCGGGGCGGAGCCGTCCGCGGCCGGGGCGGCTCGCGTCAGCTCCGGCTCGTACTTCCGCAGGTCCGCCAGCCGATCCGCGCGGATCGACAGCAGCAGGCGGAGGCGCGGATCCTGGCGCAGCGCCTCCGCGAGCTGGCCGAAGAACCAGTCACGGTAGCGCTGATGTCGCCGGCCGCCGGAGAAGAGCTCTTCGAGCTGGTCGATGGCCATCAGGGTGAGTGTCGGATCTCCGTACGCGTCCCGCTTGACGGGCCGGTTGCGCAGGAACGCCGAGATCGTCATGCCGGCGAGCCGGGTGGGGGGAGCCAGCGGGGACCAGGACAACAACAGGGCGAGGACGTACGGATTATGGGCAGGCAACGCGGCCCGCGGAAAAGAGGACCCGTAGGACACCCGCCCGAGGGGGAGGACGTCGATCCTGTTCGGGCTGAGGAGAGGCATCACTCCCGCCAGGATCAGCGAGGTCTTCCCGATCCCCGACGAGCCGTAGAGGACGCTCAGCCGCTGGGTCCGCCAGAGGTCGCACATCTGATGGGATTCCGCGTCACGCCCGAAGAACCGGTGATGATCCTCGGCGCGGAAGGCACGTAAGCCCTGGTAGGGCGTCAGCTGTGAGTCTGTGCCGGCAATAACCATGTCGATCCCATCCGCAGCCGCGTTTCACCGCACATTCCTCCGTGGCGAAAGACGGAATACATCTTCGCGCACGTGGTGGCCGCGCGCACCTGTCCGCAATGATTCACCCGTCCTCCGTCGCGAGAAGCGCGGGCCCTCGTGTTCGGCTGCGGCAGGAGCGAAGAAATGTTTCAGATGGAACTGTCGAACCTCGCCAGTTGCTCCTTGTCGTCGTTCAGGCAGGAGATCACCGCTGCCCGGAGTGCGGCGCTCTCCATCTCGCCCAGGCTGCTCAGCGGGATGTCGGACACGTCGATCAGGCTGCGGGATGTGTACTGTCCGTCACGCATACGCACTCCGTCCATTTTGGCCACCCGAATATCAAACAACTTGCGAGCACTTATCAGGCGCCCGCCCGGCCGGTCTCGCAGCACGTTCAGACAAGTTCCTTATTATGATTCTGTGATAAGCGACTCCACTTATCAACCTCTAGGATGAGCCTACGGTTACCGGCTCTTCGGGCGTGAAGCGGAGGATCGACATGGCAGAGCATTCGCAGCCCATGGCGCCTGCACAGAAGATCTGGGAAAGAGTCCCGAAGCGCAATCCCAACTTCACCGGCCGCGCCGACCTGCTGACGGCCCTCAGGAAGAGCATCAACACCGTGACCGCGGTCGTGGCCCAGCCCCAGGCACTGCAGGGTCTCGGAGGCGTCGGCAAGACCCAGCTGGCGATCGAGTACGCGTGGCAATATCGCGACCACTACGACCTGGTCTGGTGGGTCTCCGCCGACCAGCCGTTGCTCGTTCCGTCGGTGCTGGCGGGGATGGCCCAGGCCCTGGGACTGCCGTCGGCGACCAGCACCGGGGTGGAGCAGGCCACGCAGTCCGTGCTACGCACGCTGGAGAGCGGGGCGCCTTACAGGCGTTGGCTCCTGATCTTCGACAACGCCGAAGAGCCGGAATACATCAAGGACTTCATTCCCCGGGGCCCCGGGCACGTCCTCATCACGTCGCGGAACTCACGGTGGAGTGACCATGAGCCCACCATCGAGGTCGACGTCTTCAGGCGCGAGGAGAGCATCGCCTTCCTCGCGAGGCGTCTCGGCGATGCCATCGCTCAGCCGGAGGCGGACCTCCTGGCCGACAAGCTCGGGGACCTGCCGCTCGCGCTGGAGCAGGCCAGCGCCCTGCTGGCCAGGACCTTGATGTCGGTCGAGGAATACGTCTCGCTGCTGGACGAGCAGACCGGCCGGCTGCTCAGCCTGGAGAAGGCTCCGACCTATCCGCAGTCCATGACCGCCGCGTGGCAACTTTCCGTCGCCCAGCTGGAAGATCGAGTGCCCGCCGCGGTCGAGGTGCTGCGCTGTTGCGCGTTCTTCGGCCCCGAGCCCATCCCGAGGGACGTCTTCCGCCGCGGCAACCGAGCGGTCGGCCCTCGTCTCATGCCCATCCTGTCCGACCCGATCGAACTGACCAACGCCCTGAGCAACCTGGAACGCCTGGCGCTGGTCAAGGTCGAGCCGTCCGCGCGCACGCTCCAGGTGCACCGGCTCAACCAGGCGCTGCTACGCGACGAGACCAGTGAGAAGGACCGCACGGAGCTCCGCCACGAAGTGCACCTTCTCCTGGCGGGCAGCGCGCCCAGCGACCCCGACGACACGGCCAAGTGGGCCCAGTTCGACGAGCTCGCCGCCCACCTGGAGCCGTCGGGCCTGATCGACTGCAGTGCGCCGGTCTCGCGCAGGTTCGCCCTGAACCTCGTACGGTACCTGTACGTGCGCGGCAGTTACCGGCAGGCGCAGGCGCTGCTGAACCAGTACATCAAGCGATGGGCGGAGGCGAGCGGCGAACGGCACTCCGACGTGCTGGTGGCCCGCATTCACCTCGGTCTCGTTCAGCTGGCCCTGACCATGTACGGCAGCGCTGACCGGCTCATGGAGGAGACCGTCGACCAGATGATCGACGCTCTCGGTCCCGAGCACCCGGAAACGTTGTGGGGCATGAACAGCTACGCCGGGGCGCTGCGTGGCCGCGGCAACTTCCTTCGCGCCAGGGAGCTCGACGGGGAGGTCTACGAGGGCTACCGGGGGGTGCACGGCGAGACCGACAACAACACCCTCCGAGCTCGCAACAACCTCGCTCTCGACTTCGCCCTCACCAGCGACTACGCCGAGGCGCAGCAGATCTTCCAGGAGGTCTACCTCCACAGAAGCGTCACGGAGGGTGTCGGCCGGCGCGTTCTGCTCCTGACGTGGACCAATCTGAGCCGGGCCGTGCGGCTCAGCGGCAAGTTCCAGATCGCGACCGACATGGCCGAGGAAGCGTACACGTACGGGGTGTCGCATCTGGGAGACGACCATCCCATCACCCTGCGGGCGGCGAAGGACTTCGCCATCTCGCTGCGCAGGAGCGGGCGGCTGACCGAGGCCCTGGAACTGATGCGCGACACCCACACGCGCCTGGTCCGGCTGTACGGAGACGGCAACGCCGACACGATGGCGGCGGCCATCGCCCTGTCCAACGCGCTGCGGGCGGCCGGTGAGCTCGGAGAGGCGAGGGAGATGGCGCAGCGCGCGCTTCCGTACTACCCGGGGGTGTTCGGGGACGATCACCCGTTCACCCATGCGGCCCAGGTCAATCTGGCGCTGCTCATGCGCCTGGACGGGGAGGCCGCCGCGGCGCGGGAGCTCGACGAACGGGCCTTGGCCGCTCTCTCCGAGCGGATCGGCCGGGATCACGACTATTCCGTGACGTGCGCCATCAACCTGCAGAACGATCTGGCCGCGCTGGGGCTGCACGAGCAGGCCCGCCTGCTGGGCGAGGAGAACCACCGGCTGATCCAGGCTCGCTTCAACCCGGACCACTACCTCAGCCTGGTCTGCGCCGCCAACCTGGCCCAGGACCTGCAGGCGACGGGGATGAAGGGAGAGTCGGAGCGGCTGCTGACGGAGACCATGCAGCGGCTGGGCGCGGTCATGGGGCGTGACCACCCGGAGACTCTCGCCGTTCTCGCAGGCGAGCGGCTCAACTGCGACTTCGACCCGCCGCCCATCTGATGCCCGCCCGGGTCACGTGGGGGTGTCGGCCCAGGCCGCTCTGTGCTCGTCGGACCGCAGCCGGGCCTGGACGGCCGCGGCCGGCGTGACCGGCTCGGCCAGCCAGCGGGCGAGCGTGTCGCGCAGCGTGGCGACCAGGTGGGTGCCGGCCTCCGTCAGCGCGCCGCTGCCGAGCAGGGTGCCGGTGACCTGGTACGCGGCCTCGCGCCAGCGGGCGAACTCCACCTGCGCCCGCTGGGCGTGCTCCGGGTCGCCGGTGTGCCGCCGCCAGAATCTCGCGACGCCCGCGTGCGCGTACGCGCCGTGCAGCAGTCCGAAGGCCGGGCGCGGGTCGGGACGCCACGGCGCGTAGAAGCGGCGGCCGTCGTCGGGGGCGACCAGCTCCACCACCTCGCTCAGGGCGTTCAGCTTGGCGTGCTGGAGCTCGTGCGTCAGGGTGAGGGCCATGCCCATCCCGTCGATCGGGTCGGACAGCGCGATCGTGCCGAACGTGTCCCGCGCGGAGGCGCTGTGCTGTTCGAGCGACGTGCTGACGACGGGCGTGAGCACCGAGACCGCCGTCGCGAGCTCCCCCGCCACCTCCGGGTGGCGGGTCAGCAGCACCTGCCAGGCCTCGCGCAGGGCGGCCGCCCATCGTTGCCGCCGCTGGCCGGTCAGGCGGTCGCCGACGTCGTCGTCCGGCCAGCGGTAGGTGTCGAGGTCGTCGATGGTCATGCGCACGTCCGGTGAGACGCGGACGTGATGCAGGAGCTGCCAGCCTGGCCCGTCGTCCGACAGGCTCACCCGGTACGCGTGACCGCCGACGTGCAGCTCCGCCCCGTCCTGCGCGGGTTCGACGGTCGCCTGGACCACCTCGGGCAGGTCGCCGGGCAGGGCCAGCAGCCCGAGCGAGGGCAGCATGAGCTCGCCGCCGCGCACCGGCACCTCCAGGCTGCAGGCGCTGCGGGTGCGGATCGCCGCGGCCAGCGCGACCGCCGCGAGCCGCCCAGGGTCGCCGCCGCCGGCGGGCGACTCCCGGCAGGTGTGCAGCGCCCAGGCGCCCACCGCCGGGTGGCGCAGGCAGCGGCCCACCTCCTCAGGGAAGGAGGTCTCCACCCCGGACAGGGTCTCGTAGGCGCGCGACACGAGGGCCGCGTGCGGGTGTCCCGCCTGGCGTGCCTCTGCCACGAGCAGGCGTACGAGGAGCCGGTGTTTGCTCGCCTGGGCGGCGCACAGCTCGCCCACGGCCCGCGCGCCTCCCTCACCCGCGGCCAGCGCGGCGAACGCTGCGCCGGACACGTGGTGGACGGCGCTCATCCGGCTCCCCGGAGCCGGGCCACATCACGCTCGCAGCGCGTCGCGATGTGCGCGATCAGCCGGTACAGGTCGGGACAGTAGACGGACGGCTCGGCGAAGCCGGTGACCGGGTGGTAGCGGTGGGCGTAGTGGCCGCCCCCGCAGACGGACATGAGATCACAACGGTGGCACGTGGCGGAGAGCGCCTGCTCGCCGATCTGCCTGGCGACGATCGCGGGGTGCCGTAACGCCCTGTCGAGAGAGTCGCTGAGCACGTGGAGCCGGGTCTCGGTCGCGCCGTGATAGGCGCTCTTCAGGATGTCGGACTGCTCGATGCCGCCGTTGGTCTCGATCACGACCATGCGGACGGGCGACAGCCCGACCCGTTCCGCCCGGGAGGAGCCGCCCATGACCAGGCGCATGATCTCCCGGAAGAGCCGGACCTCGGTGTGCAGGACCGGGCTCTCGTACCAGCGGTCGAAGACGGGGATCAGCCAGTCGGCGTACGGCGTGGCCGGCGAGCCGGGCTCGCGGAAGGGCGGCGGCGCGGCCCAGTTGCCGTGCGGCAGCAGGAAGTCGATGGCCGGCGGGTCGTACTCCAGCAGCGCCTCGTACGTGCGCAACGGATCGTTGCGCACGTCGATCGTGCACAGGATGCCGCTGAACAGATGGTGGTAGGGCCCGGCGGTCAGCCGCCACAACGACTCGCTGACCTGGGCATGGCTGCCGCGGCCGTCGGCGAAGCGGCGGTGGCGGTCCTGTCCCTCGGCGTCGCCGTCCAGGCTCACCCCGACACGCACCTCCAGCGACTCGAACAGCCGCAGGTACGGCTCGTCGAGCCGCACCCCGTTGGTCTGGACGCTGACGTTGACCCTGGTGCCCGTGTCGACCGCGCCGCGCACGCCCTCGACCAGCCGGGTGATGAGCGCGGGGCCGGCGAGCAGCGGTTCGCCGCCGTGCAGGATGACGTCGATCTCCGGCAGGTCGTGGCGGGTGGCGTGCTCGGCGATCCGTTCGACCGTACGGTCGGCGATGGCGTCGGACATCCTGCGCGGCTGGTCGCGCCAGCTCTGGTCGGCCATCTCGTACACGTAGCAGTGGCGGCAGGACAGGTCGCAGCGGCTATGGATTTTCACGATGAACTGCTGAAAGGCGAGCGGTTTCCACCCGGTCGCCAGCAGTGCCTCGACGTCGAGGAATTCCGGGAACCCCAGGGTGAGCAGCGGTCTCGATGCAGGGTTTCCTGACAACGGATACCTCTTCGCTCTCGCGCCCCAACTGGCCGTGGCTCATGGCGGAGTGCTGCGTTGGACCCCGGTCCTTATGTCTCATGACTTGGACGGCGCGTCAAGATTTATGGCGATTTAAGCGCTTTTCTTCTTGGTAATAGAGCAACTCCTCAAAAAACAGGAAGAGCTCATCGATTTCCGCGATGAGCGGCAGCCAGTCGTACATGCCGAGTCCGCCGGGCTCCAGCGGCGACAGCAGGTGGGCGGTGGCCCTGAGGGCGCTCGGCGGGATCTCGATCGGCATGGTCCGCGCGTCGCCGTCGCGGAAGGCCAGGGCGAGCGGGTGCAGCAGCCCGCGTACGCCGAGCGCCTCGAGCGCGAGCTCGGCCGGCTGCCAGGGCATCGTGCTGTCGGCGGGCGTCGGCGTGCCCGCATTGGCCAGAGCCACGAGGACGCGCAGTTCGGGAGGCAGATCGCGGAGAACGCGCGGCAACAGCTCCGACTCGGCGTGCCGCTGCCTGCGTGCCAGAAGGAGCAGCATCTCCGGACACCCTTCGCGCAGCCCACGCAGCACGTCCGGCACGCACTGGGTGGGCGAGCGCTCAGAAACGGCCAGCCGGCGCCCGATGGCCTGCCTGACGATCGCGAGCGGTTCGGCCAGCATGGCCTCCACCAGCCGCTGATAACCGTCGTCGGGGTCCTCGCGGAGCGCGTGGGCGTAACGTCCGACCGGGTCTGCGGCGCGCGTGCCCGCCTCGCGGGCCAGGCGGTCGAGGTCGCGCCTGGACTCCGCGCCCGCCACCGCGTGACGGACGTTCGACGCCGCCGGCGACCTCCAGAGCAGGGCCGCGGCGACGAGCGCGGCGACGCCGCCGGCGATCAGCGCCCACCGCAAGGGGAGCACGCCGGCCGCGGGCGCCGCGGCGAACAGGGCGGCCGCCGCGACGACGGCCAGGGCCAGCAGGGAGAGCAGTCTCGTCCGCCCGCGCACGGCGGCCGTGGCGGCCCTGCTGAACTCCAGCCAGTCGGCCGCGGCCCGCGCGTCCCTGGCCTCGGTGATGCGTTCCACCAGCTCCGCCCGGCGGGCCGGCCAGTCGGGGCGCCGCTGCCGCTCGCGCTCCAGCCGCTCGGCCACCTCGTCGAGCCTGCGCTGCAGTGCCAGCACCTCGCCCTGGCGCGCCGCGACCAGCTCGTCCATCCGCGTCCGCAACTCCCGCAGAGCCTCGTCCCGCGGGAGCGGCTCGCCGGAGCCGGCCGGGATGGCGGCGAGCCGCTTGACGAGCTCGTCGAGCGCGCGCACGAAGCCGGGGGAGCCGTCGGCGACCAGGACCACGTGCATCGCCTCGCGCAGTACGGTGAGCACGGTGGGGCTGACGTACCCCGAGACCAGGAGCGCGGTGAACGCCGCCGGAGCGCCGGAGCGCCTGGTGAGCAGCTCGTCGGCGATGGCCGCCTCGTCGTCGAAGAACACGGCCTCGGACAACCTGATCACTGCTCTCGGCGCGGACCCGCCGGGCAGCTCGAACGACGTCACGGTGCCGTTCTCCTCGACCCGCTCGGCGGCGATCCCGCAGGCGCGCAGCTCCCCCTCGACAAGCGTCACCAGGGCGGCGAAACCGGGCGCGCGCCCGTGCCGGGCGGCGGCGGCCGCGACCAGCCCGGCGTCGATGAGCCCCCCGGGAGCCGCGGCGTCGAAGCCGGCCCAGGCCAGCTGGAGCAGCAGGCGGAGGTTGCCGCCGCTGTGCCGCAGCAACTCCAGCACGCCCGCCTCGGTGAACGGCCAGATGTCGTCACCGTCCGACTGCCGGGCGGCGTTGATGTACGTGGCCAGCACCAGCGTCGCCTCGCCGGGAGTGAGCGGCAGCATGTGGCAGGCGCCGGCGCCCAGCCGCTGGCGGAGATCCTGCGGCAGGCACTCCCAGCCCGCCCCGCTCGCCACGAGGACGAGCATCCCGCGGGCCCGGGGGACGGCCTCGACCAGACCGTGCAGGATCCCGATGTTCCCCGGCACCGGGTCGCCGTCGTCGAGCAGGAACTTCTCGCACTGGTCGAGCACCATCACGAACGGCCGCCCGCCCCTGGTCACCAGCCTGGTCAGCAGTTGCAGGCCGTAACGGCAGGTGAGGGGATCGTCGATCTGGGCGCTGACCCCGAGCGCCCTGGAGGACTCCGGGCTGATCGGCCGCCCGCACAACCAGTCATAGGCGTCCTCGGCGAACCCGGGCCGCGTCAGGTACGACAGCGCCCGCTGGAACTGCGGCCAGTCGCCGGCCACCGCGGCGATCTCCTTGGCCTGCTCCTCCAGCACCTCACCGGACTCCACCGGATCTGGACCGAACGGGCCGGGCTGCCGCGGCTCCCCGGCGGCCGGCCCCACCGCGCGCCCGGACAGGTCGTCCGCGAGCGTGTCGAGGTAGCTCAGGCTCAGCTCCGCCAGCAGGCTCAGCGGAAGCTGGGAGACCATACGCCGGTACGCGGCGACGAAGTCGTCGTCCTGGAATCTCAGGTAGAGCTGAACGGCGTCGGGAGACTCCTCGTTGACGACCGCCATCATGGACCGCGCGGCGTGCGTCTTGCCGATCCCGTGGGCGCCGTACAGGCAGGACAGGCCGCCGTCGCCGTCGAACGCCGCCAGGTAGGCCCGGGCCTGGCGCACGACGTCGCGCACGCCCGGCAGGAGCGCGGTGGGCGTGGTGCGCGCCCAGTCGCTCAGGAAGCCCGGCAGGGACGTCTCCTCGGCGCTGGACGTGCCACGGGCGGGGAAGGGGTTGCGCGCGGGGTAGTCAGCCATCGATGCCTCCAAGCCCGTTCCATCTCTCGCGCTGGTACATGCGGTTCACCAGCCAGCTCTCGGGCATGTGCAGGTCGTCCGTGGGCCAGGGGTCGTCCTTGTCGTACTCGCGCAGCCGGAACTCCAGCAGCAGCTCCAGATGTTGCATGGCCCGGCCGACGGTGTACGGGCGCCCGCTGAAGGCGCTCTTCACGCCTTCCTCGTGGAAGGGGGAGGGCGGCCGGCCCGTCCAGCGGTCGCGCGCCAGGTGGGCCACCTGCTCCCCGGTCAGGGCGGCCAGGTCCACGACGCGCACGCGGGGCGCCAGCCGCTCGCGTTCCGCCCTGGTCAGCCGGAAGGTGTTGGCGTGGTCGTAGTCGTCGACCGTGAACACGACGACGGTACGGGTGTTCGCGAACACCTGGGTGGCCAGGGTGATCAGCTTCTTCGTCGGGACGCTCTCGTACCTGATGCCGAAGCCTCCCTTGGCCGCGGCGTAGGTCGAGCCCGTGAGCCCGGCGATCTCCTGCAGGTCGTACGCGTTCATCTGGTCGGTGTGCGCCCGCCTGCCCAGCTCGGTGAAGCGCTCGCGCAGCACCTCGGGGATGGCGATCGCCTGCTCGTTCATCTTGTTGCGCAGGGAGAGCAGCGTCGAGCACATCACCGGATAGGGGTCCTGGGTCATCTCCTCGGGCTCCGCGCAGTGGGTGGCGAAGCTCTCGCCGAGCCCGGCGGCGTCCCTGTAGAGGCTCATCACGTGGTTGGCCAGGGACGTCCTGCCGCTCTTGCTCACGCCGTTGATGAGGAAGAACACCGGGCGATTCCCGCTGACGGCCGTCTCGACGGCCTCCTTGATCGCCGCGAGCCGCACGAAGCCGGCCAGCTCCAGCAGGCGTGCGCGGTCGGCGTCGTCGGCGACGGCGTTCAGCGGCCGGCAGGTGTACGGGTTGCCGGACCGCAGGCCGTAGAGCTCGTAACGGGCGGTGGCGGGGGGCATCTCATCCGCCGATCATGGTCAGGTAGGCGGGCAGCTCGCCGGAGGACGCCTCGAACGCGGAGCCGGCGAACAACGGCGCCAGGAGGGCGTTCGTGTCGTGGTGGGCCTGGGTGAGGCGCTGCAGCTCGTCGGCCTGGGCGCCGAAGCGCGCCTGGAAGCCCTGGAGCACGTCGGTGACCAGTTTGTCCTGGTAGGCGAGTTCGAGCGCGACCAGCAGGGCCGGCTGTCGCACCACGTCCGCGAACAGCTCCGGGCTCTGCACCCGCAGCACCACCAGCCGCACCACCAGGTCGGTGTGCAGGCCGGCGAGGCCGGGGGTGTTGTCGATGACGGCCTCGGTCACGCGCAGCAGGTTGAGCACCCGCTTGATCTTGCGCGGGTTCGGGGCGACGATCCGTTCCAGTGTCTCCACATGCCTGGCGGCCATCTCGCCGGGGAGCGAATCGCGGATGAAGGCCCCCACCTCCGCCGGGCCGAGCGGGTAGAGGTGCAGCGGGAGCTGGATCATCTTGTCGAGGTAGTCGTCGGCGATGGTGGCGTGGTCGGAGAAGCCGAACGGCTGATATTTCACCGACACCCCGCGGTCGACCACGTCCTTGGCGAGCGCGATCACCACGAAGACGTTCCTGAGGTCGAGGAACAACTTGATCGATTCGAGCACGTCGATGATCTGGTCGGGCTCGCACCTGTCGAGGTCGTCCACGAAAAAGATGATCTTCCTGCCCGTGGCGGCCAGGCGGTCGGCCTCCTGCTGCAGCAGCCCGCGCAGCCGGCCGGTCTGGCTGTCGACCTGGCCGCGGAGCTCGGCGTACTGCTGGGCCAGCCTGCCGATCTTCTCCACGCTCACGGAGCCCAGGTTGACTCTCTTCAACACCTCGTCGGCGGCGAGGTTCAGCATGATCGCGCCGAGCCGCCGTACGGTGCCGGCGAAACGGCGGCCGGGGTCGGCGTTGAGCGTGTCGTGCAGGGCGTTCAGCAGCGGAAGTAACATCTCGGGCTCTCGGCGGTGCACCCACGGGTTGAAATGCACCCGGACGAAAGCGTCGCCGTGCTGATCGAGCAGCCGCTCGTCGACCATGTGGAGCAGGGTGGACTTCCCGCTTCCCCACGCGCCGAAAACGCCGATGGTCAGAGGCGTCTGCGTGCGGGGATGGGTGATGACCGAAACGAGCGGATTAACGTAGCGCCGAAACTGGAGCAGATCTCCTCGCCAATCCACCGGCGCGTCCGAGAGCATCGCGAAATCGGGCATCGTCCCTCCAGCAAGAGCATGCCTCTTTTATTTCGCCGAATGCCCGTGGTTATCTAACTGTGATAACGCTGGACACGTCAACCCCGTGCGAGGTAGGCGTCCACCTCGGCGAGATAGGCGTCCTTGACGTGCCGCGGCAGCCAGGCGATCTCGAAAGCGTCGCGTTCGAGCCGGGCCAGCTCGTCCCTGGTGAGCTGGAGCGCGCCCTGCAGGGCCTCCAGGTTCTCCCCCACGTAGGCCCCGAAATAGGCAGGGTCGTCGGAGTTGATCGTCACCCGCACGCCCAGATCCATCAGCGTGCGGATGCCCTCGGCCTTCATCGAGTCGGTGACGTAGCCGTTGGAGATCGGGCAGCAGGTCAGCCCCATGCCGCGCTCCAGGACCACCTCCACCAGCCGCTGGTCCTCCAGGATGTTGACGCCGTGGTCGATCCGGTTGACGCCGATGTCCTCGACCGCCTGGCGGATGTGCTCGACCGCGTCGTCCTGGTCGACGTCGCAGTGCATCGTCAGGAGATAACCCTCCTGCCGGGCCCGCTCATAGACCGCCGCGAACTTGACCGGCGGGTTGCCCCGCTCGTCGGAGTCGAGCCCGACGCCGGCGATCCACTCCTTGTACGGCAACGACTCCAGCAGCGTGGCCATCGCGTATTCGGCCTGGAAGTCGCGCAGGAAGCACATGATGAGCTGCGCCCGCACCCCGAGCCGCGCCTCCGCGTCCATCAGCGCCCGCCGCAGCCCTCGGATCACCACGTCGAACGGCACCCCGCGCGAGGTGTGGGCCTGCGGGTCGAAGAAGATCTCGGCGTAGCGGACGTTCTGCTCGGCGGCCTTGCGGAGGTAGGCCATGGCCAGGTCGTAGAAGTCGGGCTCGGTGCGCAGCACCCGCATGCCCTCGTAGTAGATCCGCAGGAAGGACGGCAGGCTGTCGAAGGTGTAGGCGGCCCGCATCTGCTCGACGCCCGCGTAGGGCAGCCGCAGGCCGTTGCGCCTGGCCAGCTCGAACTTGAGCTCGGGCTCGAGGGTGCCCTCGATGTGCAGGTGGAGCTCGCACTTGGGCAGGCCGGCGATGAAGTCCTTCACCTGTCCACCCTAGAAGATGCCCGGCCACCTCAGAAGACGAACGCCAGCCCCACTGCGAAGAGCAGCCCGTACGCCATCTGCAGTTTCCCCGTCTGCTGCAGCACCGCGATCAGCGCGGGACCGACCGCCTTGCCCAGCACCGCTCTGATCGGCGAGACCGCCAGCGGCGCGGCGAGCAGTGCGAGCGCGGCCCACGGTGTGATCGGGATCATGGCCAGCGCCACCAGGAACGGCACCACCTGGCAGGCGACGTAGAGTGCGCGGGTGCGCTCGGCGCCCAGCAGCACGGCGAGCGTGCGCTTACCCGCCTGGCCGTCCGTGCCGACGTCGCGCAGGTTGTTGACCACGAGCATCGAGCACGACAGCAGCCCCACGGGGACCGACGCGACGAGCGCCGCCCAGCTGAGCGACCCGGTCTGCACGAAGGCCGTGCCGACCACGGGCACCACCCCGAAGAACACGAACACGGCGACCTCGCCCAGCCCACGGTAGCCGTACGGGCGCTTGCCCCCGGTGTAGAACCAGCCGGCCGCGATGCACGCCGCCCCCACCAGCAGGATCCACCACGCCCGCGTGACGATGACCAGGACGAGCCCCAGCACCGCCGCCACGGCGAAACTGCCCAGCGCGGCGGTCAGCACCTGCCGCGGCGTGGCCGCCCGCGAGCCCACCAGCCGCATCGGGCCGACCCGATGGTCGTCGGTGCCGCGGACGCCGTCGCTGTAGTCGTTGGCGTAGTTGACGCCGATCTGCAGCGAGAGCGCCACGAGCAGCGCCAGGATCGCCCGCCACCACACGAAGCCGCCCTCGCCGATGGCCACGCCGGTGCCCACCATGACCGGCACGACGGCGTTGGGGAGCGTGCGCGGGCGGGCGCCCGCGATCCACTGACCGGAGGTTGCCATGTCGTCGACCCTCTAGCTGATGTCGGTGGTGAGCCGGACCATCCTGATCGGGCGGCCCATGTCGAGAACGCGTTCGGCGGTGTCCTCGCCCCAGCCGGCCGACTCGAGGAAGCCGAGCACCGCGTAGTTGTCGGCGAAAGCCCAGGTGACGATCTGCTGGAAGCCGTCTTCGCGCAGGTGGTCGACGGTGGCGTTGAGCAGGCGGCTGCCGTGGCCCCGCCGGACGAAATCGGGATCGACCAGCAGCGTCAGCATCTCGGCCACCACGCTGGGGTCGAGGTCGGGGTCTTCGGCGGGGGCATGGGAGGCCAGCCCCACCACGCGCTCGCCGCCGCGGGGAGTGGTCAGCGCGGCGCTGCCTCCCTTGCCGAGCGCGGGGAAGCCCTCGGTGTCGAGGATGGTCTCCACGGCCACCAGCACCCGATGCATGGGGGTGGGCGGGGCGACGATCGCCTCGTCCCACTGGCGCAACCACATCTTCTCCGCAGCCGCGCCGGTCATCTGCTCGAGTGGGCCCTCGGGGAGGAAATCCCGATAGCCGTAGCGCCAGGCGCGGATCTGCGTATTCGCAACCTGGAGCACATCCTCGCGCCGGGCCGCCCGGACGCCTACGTCTGCCATCTCGGCCCGCTCCTTCGACTGCCGTTCATGCCACAAGGCACGACTTACACCGTATCGGTGTTTGACCCTTGGAGATGACGCGAACCCTTCTTCCTCGCCCGGTAAGCCCGGGTCTTGGTGCGGTTACCGCATACCCTCATGGAACACCACGAGCGCGATCGGTTCTTCGACGCGTCGATGAACGCCCACTGGCAGGTGTCCTCCGCGCACACCTTGAGCCGGTCCCAGGACGCGGTCACGGCCGCCACGGCGATCGCCGCCAGCCCGCCCCGCACGCCGCCGCCGGCAGCGGCAGGCTCGGGACGCTCGCCCCGCCTCGCCCTGATCGTGAACGGCAACGCGGGCAGCTCGGCGGCCTCGCGTCTGAGCGCCGCCCTGAGGTTCTCGCGCAGGGCGGTCGCGGTGTGGAGGTCGTCGTCGGTGGCCCGGTCGCGCGGCCCGGACAGGCCGCGCTCGCGCAGCCACAGCGCCAGTTCGGCGGGGGAGGACAGCTCGTCCGCCTGCGCCTCGACGTCGTAGGTGTTCACGAAGTCGCGTACGAGCTCCGCAGGGCACGGCATGCCGGTCACTCTAACGGGCGTGGATCACTTTCAGGCGCGCTCTCCGGTGACCGTGTCCAGCGCCTGGGCGAGCCGGCGTACCCCTTCGTGCAGCTCCGCCAGGTGCGCGGCGGCCATGTGGGTCACCCGGATCCGCGGACCCGGCGGCTCGGACGGGTAGTAGATCCGGCCGGGGCTCACCAGAACGCCGTTCCGCCTGGCGGCCTCCACCAGCGCGTTCTCGTCGACCTCGGCCGGCAGCCGCACCCACAGGTGCATCCCGCCGGCGGGCAGCAGGTGCGGCTCGGCCCGCGGCATCCGCGCGGCGAGCGCGGCGGCCAGCGCGTCGCGCCGGACCCCGATCTCCGCGTGCACGGCGGCCAGATGCCGTCGCCACGCGGGCGACTCCACGAACTCCAGCGCCGTCTCCTGCAGCGGCCGTGCCACGAAGAACGATTCGACGAGCTGGCTGGCCCGCAACCGGTGCGCGGCAGGCCCTCTGGCGATGACGGCCGCCACCCGCAGGCTCGGCGACAGGATCTTCGTCAGCGAGCCCACGTGGACGACGGTGCCGTGCCGGTCCATGGACGCCAGCGACGGGGGCGCCTGGCCGGTCAGGTAGCGGGCGAAGTCGTCCTCGATGACGAACGCGCCCGCCGCCCTGGCCACGTCCAGCACCTGCGCCCGGCGGCCGGCCGGCAAGGTCGCGCCCGTCGGGTTGTGCAGGGTGGGCTGGCAGAGGAAGACCCGCGCGCCGGTGACGGCGAACGCCTCGGCCAGCAGGTCGGGCCGTACGCCGTCGCGGTCCGTGGGCACCGCCGTGGGCCGCAGCCCCGCGGCCCTGGCCGCCACCAGCGCGCCCGGGTAGGTGGGTGTCTCGACCAGCACCGGCGTGCCGGGGGCGGCGAGCGCGCGGAACGCGTGCGTGAGCGCCGCCTGCCCGCCGCTCACGACGAGCGCGTCGGCGGCGGTCACGTCGCCTCCGGCCTGCGCCGCGAACCACCTGCGCAGTTCGGGCAGGCCGGGCAGAGGCGGCATGGCCCAGGCGCCGGGCCGCCGCACGGCCCGCGCCGCGGCGGCCGCCAACTGCCTGTCGGGCCGCAGTCCCGGACGCAGGTAGCCGCCGGTGAGCGGTACGACGCCTTCGGCGGCCACGCCCAGCAGCTCCGCGACGGGCCCTTCGTCGACCACCCGGTCGCCCAGGGCGACGGTCTGCCACGAGAAATCCGCCGGGTCCTCGCCCCTGGGCGCCGGGTGCGCCACGAACGCCCCGCTGCCGGGTCTCGTCACCACCCGCCCTTCGGCGGCCAGCTGCCCGATGGCCCGCGACACCGTGACGGGGCTGACGTTGTGCCTGCGCATGATCTCCCGGCTGGACGGCAGCCGCGCGCCGGGGCCGAGCCTGGCGGCCTCGCCACGCAGTATCGCGGCGATCTTGGCGATACTGCTATCGTTGTCCATGAGAATGGAGAATAGCGCTACTGTCACCGGTGGAGTAGCGGTCCCCGCCTCCGACCGCGGCCGGCGACGTCGCGGCACCGCCCTGGCATTCCTCGGCGTCCTGGCGTTCTCCGGCTCCTTTCCGGCCACCGTCTTCGCGCTGCGGGGCTTCGACCCGTGGCTGGTCGCGCTGGGCCGGGCCGCCGTGGCGGGCGTGGTGGCCCTGGTCTGCCTGAAGGCGGCGGGCCGCCCGCTGCTCCCGCCGCGCGACCAGTGGCGCCCCTACGCCCTGATCTCCCTGGGCGTGGTCTTCGGCTTCCCCGCCTTCAGCGGCCTGGCCCTGGACCTGGGCGCGAGCACGGCTCACGCCGCGGTGGTGACCGGCCTCCTCCCCGCCGCCACCGCCGCCTGCGCCGTCGTGTCGGCCGGCGAGCGCCCCCGCCCGCTCTTCTGGGCCGCCTGTACGGCCGGCGCCGCCGCCATCACCGCCTTCACCCTCACCCAGCACCAGGGCAGGCCGACCTGGCCCGACCTGCTCCTGGTCGGCGCGCTGCTGTCGGCGGCGGTCGGCTACACGGAGGGCGGCCGGCTGTCCAGGGGGACCCCCGGCTGGCAGGTCATCTCCCACGCGCTGGTCCTGTCCCTGCCACTGACGGCCCCCATCACGGCGGCACTGGCACTGACCACCCCCATGGCGCCGGCCCCGCAGTCGGTGGCCGGTTTCGCCTACGTGGCTCTGGTCTCGATGTTCCTGGGCTTCTTCCCCTGGTACGCGGGCCTGGCCAAGGGCGGCATCGCCAGGGCGGGCCAGACCCAGCTCACCCAGCCCCTCCTGACCCTGGTCTGGGCGTGGTTCCTGATGGGCGAACGGTTCGGCCCGGTCACGGTCGTCGCGGCGCTGGCCGTCCTCGTCTGCGTGGCCGTCACCCAGCGCGCCCGTACTTGAAAGACGTGACGCCGACACGCAGGATGGGGGAGGAGGTGTCACACATGGCGGACCTCACGATCCCAGAGGGCGGTTTCTGGCCTGCACCGCAGATCCCGCAGCCCAACATCTATCCCATGGAATGGCGCGTCGAGACCGAGAAACTCGCGGCCATCTACGAGAAGTCCAAGCGCATGGTCTGGAACCCGGCCGACCTGCCCTGGGACGGTCTCCGGCCGGACGACTTCACCCGCGAGCAGCGCCTGGGCATCATGTACTGGTTCGCGGTCCTGGCGAACTTCGACGCCTCGGGGCCGGCGGTGTTCGCCCGCGCCACGATCCAGGCGTTCGAGAAACACGAGGAGGATCCGGTCAGGAAGTGCTTCTTCTCGATCACCCGTGACGAGATGAACCACGAGGAGTGCTGCCAGCGCGCCATCGCCAGGCTCTGGCCGGGCGGACCGCTCGACTGGACGCCCTCCGACGACCTCGAATCAGCCGCCCACAACAACATCGGCTGGCTCTACCACAACGGCGGCCGCTACTGGAACGGCTACAACTCGGCCGTGGGCAAATACTCGCTCCCGGTGTTGTTCACCAGCTTCATGATGGGCGAGATGGCCGCCTCCACGCTCTTCAGGGGCATGGCCTCGGGGACGCAGCACCCGGTCTTCGGCGAGATGTTCCAGCGCATCGGCAGGGACGAATCCCGACATCTACAGATTTGCATGACCATCCTGGAGAACGAGTGGCCCGGGCTCACCGAGGACACCAAGTCGCTGATCACGCGCCAGCTCAGGGCGGGCTTCGTCTTCCTCAGCATGATCCTCTGGGAGCCGCCTGAGGGCTTCTGGGAACTTCCGCCGTACTTCCTGGCCAACCACCGCGTCCTCATGGACCACGCCAGGGAGGCCGGGCTCGGCGTCCTGTCGTACGAGGAGCAGGCGGAGAACTGGCGCGTGGCCATGGCCAGGGTCCGGGCGATCGTGGAGCGCTGGGGGATCGCCTTCCCCGCCATTCCCGAGCTCGACCTGGAAGGGGTGCCGGTGGACTTCATCGATCCCGAGGAGATCATCCCGGTCTTCTGACATGGCGCCATGTGGCCGCGTATGGACGGGCTCCGGGTGCTGGAACTGGGGACCCCTGGCAGGGTGCGCACCCTGCTCACCGACCTCGTCCTGTCGGGAAAGAAGATCGCCACGGCGGGCGTGCTCACCCTCGACTACGAAGCCGAGGGTGAGGAAGTCGAACGGGTCGGAGAGCGCCTGGTCCTGGTCGACGACACCGGCGGCAGGGCCGGGGAGGTCGAGATCACGCGGGTGGATCTGACGCCGTTCGCCTCGGTCACCTGGGAGTTCGCGGTGGCCGAGGGGGAGGGGTACCAGTCGGTCGACGACTGGCGGCAGACGCACCGCCGCTACTGGGCGGGCGTGGGGCATGAGGTGGACGACGCCACGACGATCGTCTGCGTGTGGTTCCGTCTCGGCCGGCGTTCGTAGCCGCCGCGGGAGGGGGTCTGGCGGGGCCGCTCACGGACTAAGAATCCCGATTTACGGGCCATTTCTCTGGGCTGTTCACATATGTGCCCCGATAAGGGACGGTGAAGACCCATCCCTGCTCTCGGAGATAGGCGACCGCCTGGCGTACGGTGACTTTGGCGACGCCGTACTGTCGCATCATCACCTTTTCGCCGGGGATGGCCCTGTTCGGCGGGATGTCGCCATTCCGGATATTTTCCGCGACTTCTCCGGCGATTTTTTGATAGAGCGGTATCGTTTTGGGCGATCGTGGCGCACCAGGCTGGCCGACGAACGTGCCCTCGCCCTGCACGGTGTACGCCAGGCCTTGCTCGCGCAGTTCGCGGGCCACCCGCCGGGCGGTCGTCCGTGCGATGTCATATTCCTTTTCGAGCGTGGCCTCGCTCGGCACCGGATCGCCTGCTTGAAGCTCGCCGCGTTCGATCTGATCGCGGACCAGGTCGGCGACCTGCCTGTAGACGGGCACGGGCCCTTCGCGATCTAGCACGTTCGGATTATAGACGATACCGTACATGCGTGCTCAAAACAGACGTCTTGCGAGCCTATGGATACGTTAACTAGACCAATGGATACGTCGACCGTTATAGTGAGCGGCATGCGATGGGAAGAGGGAGACCTGCATGGCCGGCACGTTCGACCGGGCGCCGACGTACGCGGAGCCATCACATGGGACCCAGAGGTCCCGCGATCGCGGGTGCGGGTCAGGGACTGCACGTGTGAATGCATGCCGGTGGTTTACGAATTGTGCATGGCGGGCGGCCTGTCCTTCATTCGGAAAATCACCAGAGTGGGAGTCAACGTCAAGGTCGAGGAGTTCACCACCAGACCGAACTCTCGAGTGCACGATGTGTGGAACTCTCTGTTCGATCTACCGAAAAAGCTGGTTCGCGTCGACAACTCAGGACCGCAACCCGGTACGGAGCAGCCTCCGACCGGTGACGACGGTGGCCTCGCAAAAATGACCGGCCTGCTGGGGCTGCAGCGTAGCCTCTGGAAAGTCCTTCGCCCCTTGAGCTGGGCGGTCGCGCGTTCACCGGGCCCGCGGAGTCTGGCGTTCGACCGATCGACCTGCATCTCGGACACGAGCTCGTCGTGGCCCTTGTAGTGGGAGGAGGCGTCCCCTGACAGGCATGGTCCGCGAGAGTGCTGATCCCCGCTTCCTTCCGAGGGCGCAGGATGCCCGGATACGGGCGGCGCTCAGGTCGAGTCCCGCCGCGCAGCGCTGCTGGGGTAACGCCGCCATCAGCTTGGGCGGACGCGCCGACGCCACTGTCTCCTGCACATACCGCCACGCCGTGGTCGACACCCCGAAGCCAGCCCCGTGTGAGGGGTCGCCCTTGCGCAGGTAGACCAGGACAAGTGGCGTCTGCCGGCCATCGACCAGCATCCGCCCCGTGGTCGGCCTGGGCTTCACCAGGCGTTATCGCTTGCGTGGCCGGACCGATCTCGGAGCATCCATGACCAGCGTCTACACTGGCGGCGAGCTATGCCTTCGACCGACCTCCGGTGCATCAGCGGATGCTCGCGTCGGTGCACCTTGAGCGTCCCGTGGGGCGCGCGCTGGATGTCGGATGCGGCGTGTCCACTGCGGCGCTCGCGCCTTTGGCCCATCGTGTCGTCGGCTTGGAGCCGGTCCCGGCGATGCTTGTCCACCGGCGATCCGTCGCGCCCTCCGCTCGATTTGTCATCGGCACAGCGGAGCGGCTGCCGTTCGCCGCGGCGTCGTTCGACCTCGTCGCCGCCGCAGGTTCGCTGAACTACACCGACCTCACCTCCGCCCTTGCCGGGGTGGTCCGCGTCCTGGCTCCGGACGGGCTATTCCTCGTGTACGACTTCTCGAAAGGCCGGTCCTCGCCGACAGGCGACGCGCTGGCGGCGTGGTTCGAGTCGTTCGAGCAGCGGTTTCCATCGCCGCCCGGATGGCGGCCGCTGGCCGTGCAGCAGTTGCACAGCGCGATCGCGCGGGGGGACGACAGCGTGGAGAGGGCGAGCGACTGGTGCCGTCATACACTCGTGGAGGTGTTCCGGGGTGGGGATGTGACCGTGGTTTCCGAGGGTATCTAGCGACGCTGGCCCCGGCCGGCGGCGGACGATCCGCTGGATGACGTGCCGGAAGCTGGTGGAGCACCGGCGCCGTCGCGTCTCTCCGCCGTCGTTGGTACAACGTCGAGCAGCGGCCGCCCACGGAAGGGAAAGCAAGGCCACAGCAGCCTCCGCCCACCGGCTGACGGTTTGCGACTGCCGTGCCCGCTGCCCGTCCAACCAGATCGAGCAGAGCCATGGCGTTGGAAGGAGAGGCACCGAATCGAACGGGCTTGCGCGGAAGGTGTTCCGCGCCGGTCCCCGGCGACGCGCCTGCCCAATCGCACGACGTAGACGATCGGACTTCGCCCGGGACCGGCGCGAAACCACGGACGTGGCGACGTGCCCTCCGGAGGCACAGAGCCACGCCATGGCGGGTGATGGCCGACTGACGTCCATAACGGCCTCCCGCGGCATTAGGTTCTCATGGCCGTCCCTTGGAAAACTGCAGTTCGTCGCTATGCAGGAGATCATGGTTTTTGCTGTTGGCTGGGCGAGAGTCGGCGGCGGATTGGGTTTATGTCGGGATACGTCGCCAGGCTTCATCGACGATGATCACGTGGTCGAGGAGGCGCACCCCGACGGTCTCGGCGGCCGCGAGGAGTTGGGTGGTGGCTTCCAGGTCGGCCACACTCGGCTCCAGGGAACCGCCCGGATGGTTGTGTGCCAGGCCGAACATCGCGCCGCCCGCGGTGAGCACTTCGGTGATCACCTCCCGGATCGGCACCGTCGTATGGTCGGCCCCGCCCTCGGAGAGCACAACGCGCCTGAGCACCCGGCCACGGATGTCGCACACGACCAGGACCAGCCGCTCCTGAGTACGATCTCGCAGCAGAGGGGCGCACGCGTGTGCCAGGTCGGACGTGTTGTTGATCCGCTCCCGCTCCGGCCAGGCGTCCGCCCGCCGTACGAGATGGAAGGCCGCGCTCACCCGCGCGGCCTTGGCCGGGCCGATGCCGGGCACGGTGAGCAGCCGGTGCGGCCCGGATCGGCTGAGCGTCTCCAGATCCCCGCAGCGCTGGATCACCTCGCTGGCCAGATCGAGAGCGCTCGACCCGCGAAACCCCGAGCCGAGCAGCACGGCCAGCAACTCCCGGTCGGCGAGAGCGGCGGCACCGCTGGCCATGAGCCGCTCGCGGGGCCGGTCGCTTTTCGGTAGATCCTTGACTCGCATCGGCAACCTCCGCGACCGTTCTATCAACGCGTACCGACAATCTCTGACCTGCGTGTTTGCCGCGCATCCCAGACGTGGCCCCGTAGGTGAAATATCGAGATAACACGGTGCGCAGCCGTTGGGGAGGGGATTGCCACCGGCTTCGTCCGGACCAGCGCCGTCGGCGGCTTCTCCGGCGGTCCTTGAGCAGCCGCAGAACGTCCTGCCACGTTCTGCCACCCTGGCGGGGAAGGCGTCGCGCTTGTGGGCTGACGGCGTGCACACCGTCGGACCCGCCGGAGGCTCGGCGGGGCGAGGTCGTAAAGGTGACCCAGAACGGTGCCGAGGGCCGGTGACGCCTGCTTCCGGCTCACGGCGCCTGTCCGCTGTCCGCGCACCTGCCTGCCCCGGGATCCGCGGTGCGTGACCCGGTGCCGCCTGTCGACACGCATCGTGCGCGGAGAGCGTCCAGGAGATGCGCGGAATCGCGTCCTGCGAAGTGTGGTCGTGGCGGAAGAGCGGGCTCCGGGCGAGGAGGCGCTCGCCCGGAGCCAGAGCCTGTTTAGACGGGCATGCTGTACGTGATCCGGAAGCGGTCTCCCGGGATGACGATGTCGCTGGTCTCAACGGGACGATCGCCGGCCCAGTGAGTGCGCTCGATGTGCAGCACGTGAACGCCCGCCGCCAGGTCGAGCGCGTCGCTCTCCGCGGGGCGGGGAACGCGGGTGTGCACGCTCTCGACCACCTCGGTGATCTTGATGCCGTGGGCGTACATCCTCGCCACCAGGCCGCGCCGTTCCTCCTCCGAATGGGCGGCGAACTCCATCGGCTCGTACGAGGTGGCGAGCTGCAGCGGCTTGCCGTCGCCGCGATAGACGTAACGCGTCTTGCTCAGCGTGGTCGACTCGCTGAGGCGCAGCCGCCTGGCGATGTCAGGGCCCGCTTCGGCTGGTTCGCTGTGCCAGTCCCATGTCACGCGCCTGCCCTGAGACTGCAGGTCTGCCGCGAACGGGGCAGGGTGATCCAAGAACCGCCATCGATGCAACGCGGTGAGGTCGGGGCGTTCCCTGACGTAATGGCCCGATCCCACGCGGCCGATGATGAGGCCTTCACCCGCTAGTACGCGAAGGGCGTGACGGGCGGCGGTCTCGCCGACCTGATATTTACGGGTCAGCTGCGCCCGCGATGGAATGGGCGCGCCGGGGGGAAGGGCGCCGTCGGTGATCTGTCGCCGGATGTCTTCGACGACACGCAGGTAGACCGGATCTGAGGTGGCCACTAGTCCATCCCTGGGGGTTCGTGTGAGGCGTTGCCCTATGTTGCCGTATTCGGCAGGTAACCGACCGTCATCGATGACTGCTGGAGCCCCAACTTTGCGATGGCGGAAAATTATCGGAGAAACCCTGTAACGCGGATGTAAGGGACGCCGATTCTCCGATAGAGGTCGTCGATGTGTGTACCCCCGAGCACATATCGGCGACCTCTTCCATGCCCATACCTGCCGCTCCAGCGGCTCTGTGGATCGAGCGGACCGGTCGCGTCCGCCTGCGGCATTCTGGCGGGGCGGCGCTGCGGCCAGGGACGTCGCTTCGACTGCCCGGGCGCGTCGCGCATGCCTACATCCGCGCAGTTCGGACAGTACGGCACACCGCTTGTACGGCCAAATGCCCCAGCAGCGGCGCAACACCGGGCCGCATCAGTCTCACTCCCGCATCGAGTAACACACTGGCCAGCCAGAACTGCCACGAACGCGGCCGCGTTGGCGGGGATGGCGTAGCGCCTGTGGGGAGGGCATGAGGGCGGCGCTTGCGGGGATGGGGATGGCGGCGGTTGCGGAGACCGGGAGGGTGGTGCCCGCGGAGGTCATGAGGGTGGCGGTGGCGCTAGTGGAGGGGGACATGAGGGTGGCGCTTGCAGGACGGGGATGGCACGGCGCTGGGGCGGCGCCTGCGGGGAGAGGCATGCGGGCGGCGCTTGAGGACGGGCATGAGGCGGCGCGTGCGGGCGGCAGGGATGACGGTGGCGCATGCGCTGACGGGGATGACGGCGATAGCGAAAGAAGAGGTCCGGATCCGCGGAGGCTTCCTGTTCCTGGCCGGGAGCGCCATGCTCGGGGGAGAGCCGTGGGAGCGGGCCGGGGCCAGGGGATCGCGTGGTCCGGCGTTGGAGGGGTGAGCGATCGGCCAAGGGGATGTCGTGGGCCGCGGTGGTCCCGGGAGCCGGGGTGAGCGGCAGCGAGAGTGTTCCTGGGCGGAGGCCGTGGGCCTGCGACGATGTCCACGCGTAATGGCGGGTCGCAACGGCGGTGTGGCTGGAGGACTCAGCCGAAGGACCTATCGTTGGGTGAGCGGCCCACGACTGCTGTCGAAAGGGGGCAAAAGGCGGCTCCAGGCAGGCAAAGCGGGGTGGCGACGTCCAATGGATTTCTGAATCCAGGTAGCGTTCGCACTATGGCATCGCCAACTGGAACCACCGATGCGCCCTTCGGCCGGATGCTGACCGCGATGGTCACGCCGTTCACTTCTGACGGTGAGGTCGATTATGTGGCTGTGCGACGTCTTGCTACCTATCTGGTAGACGAGCAGCGAAATGACGGCTTGATCGTCAACGGGACGACTGGTGAGTCGCCCACCACTTCCGACGAGGAGAAACAGCGCATCGTCAGTGCCGTCCTCGACGCGGTCGGTGACCGCGCGGCCGTGGTGGCGGGAGCGGGCTCCAACGACACCCGCCATAGTGTCGAGCTCGCCAAGCAGGCGGCGCGTGCCGGCGCACACGGCCTCCTGGTGGTGACGCCTTACTACAACAAGCCTCCGCAAGAGGGTTTGTATCGGCACTTCACCGCTGTCGCCGACGCGACCGACCTTCCCGTGATGCTCTATGACATCCCGGGGCGTAGCGGAGTGCCGATCAAAACTGAGACTCTGATCAGGTTGGCGCAACACGAACGGATTGTGGCCGTCAAGGACGCCAAGGGCGATCTGTTCGCTGCCAGTCAGGTGATGATCGCTACCGATCTTGTCTTCTATTCGGGAGACGATCTGCTCAACCTGGCCTGGCTCTCGCTCGGGGCGACCGGGTTCGTCAGCGTCGTCGGGCATGTGGTCGGCGCCGAGTTGGCGCGAATGATCCACCTGCACAAGAGCGGCGAGGTCGCTCAAGCGCTTGCCCTGCACAGTCAGGTGGCTCCCGTCGTGGACGGGATCATGCTGCGTGCGGGCGGCGCGATCATGGCAAAGGCGGCACTGAGCATGGTGGGCGTGCCGGTAGGGCCGGTACGGCTGCCGCTCGTGGACGCGACAGAGAAGCAAATCGCCGAGCTGCGTGCTTGCCTGGTAGCCGGCGGGGTGAAGTTGACAGACACATAGGAACGGGGAGGAACCGGGAGTTTTGAGAACACGATCTGACCGTGGGGGCCGGGCATGAGCCATCCGCATCCTGAGCTTGGCCCCCCACCGGCGCTGCCTCACGGCGGCTTGCGCATCGTCGCGCTCGGCGGGCTGGGCGAGATCGGCAGAAACATGGCCGTCTTCGAATACGACGGCCGTCTGCTGATCGTCGACTGTGGGGTGTTGTTCCCCGAGCCTGACCAGCCGGGTGTCGACCTCATTCTGCCCGACTTCGAATACATCAGAGACCGGCTCGACGATGTCGAAGCCGTCGTACTGACGCACGCTCACGAAGACCACATCGGAGCTGTGCCCTATCTGCTGCGCGAGCGGCGCGATATTCCGCTCATCGGATCCAAGCTCACGCTTGCCCTGATCGAGGCCAAGCTCACCGAGCACCGGATCCAGCCGACCAAACGCGAGGTCGTCGAAGGCGAACGGCACGTCTTCGGACCCTTCGACTGCGAGTTTCTCGCGGTCAACCACTCGATCCCCGACGCGCTGGCCGTGGCTATCAGGACGCCCGCCGGCATCGTGCTGCACACCGGCGACTTCCGGATGGACCAGCTGCCGAGCGACGGCCGCCTCACCGATCTCGGAGGCTTCGCCAGGCTTGGCACCGAGGGCGTCGACCTGCTGATGTCCGACTCGACCAATGCCGAGGTGCCTGGGTTCGTCACCAGCGAGCGGGAGATCGCGCCGGTCATCGACGAGGTGATCCGCACCTCCGAGCAGCGGGTCATCGTGGCGAGCTTCGCCTCGCACGTCCACCGCATCCAGCAGGTCATGGACGCCGCCGCGCGGCACGGTCGCAAGGTCGCCCTGGTTGGACGATCGATGGTGCGCAACATGGGGGTGGCCCGCGACCTCGGCTATCTCAAGGTGCCGCCGGAGCTGATCGTCGACTCGCGCGACATCGAGGAGTGGCCGCCACAGGATGTGGTGCTGGTCTGCACCGGCTCCCAGGGCGAGCCGATGGCGGCGTTGTCGAGGATGGCCAACCGTGACCATCCGATCCGCATCGCCGAGGGCGACACCGTGCTCCTGGCTTCGTCGCTGGTGCCGGGTAACGAGACCGCGGTCAACAAGGTGATCAACGGTCTCACCCGGTGGGGCGCACGGGTCGTGCACAAGGGCAACGCCAAGGTGCACGTCTCCGGTCACGCGGCCGCCGGCGAGCTCCTCTACGTGCTCAACCTGACACGCCCGTCGAACTTCATGCCCGTGCACGGCGAGTGGCGGCACTTGCGAGCCCACGCCAAGCTGGCCGCCCTCACGGGCGTGCCGGACGATCACATCGTGATCGCCGAAGACGGTGTCGTGGTCGACCTGATCGACGGCCGCGCAAAGATCGCCGGTGCGGTGCACGCCGGATATGTCTACGTTGACGGTTCGTCGGTCGGTGAGATCACCGACACTTCGCTGAAGGACCGCAGGATCCTCGGAGACGAGGGATTCATCTCCGTGGTCGTCGTTGTCGACTCCAACACCGGCAAGCTCACCGCGGGTCCCGAGATTCACGCTCGAGGCTCGGGCATCGACCCTATGCAGTTCGACGAGTTCATTCCGCAGATCGAACGGGCCCTCGAGGAGAAGGCCGCGGAGGGGGTGGTCGACATGCAGGAGATTCGCCGGGTGGTCCGCCGCACGGTGGGTCGCTGGGTGAGCGACACCTACCGCCGCCGTCCGATGATCATCCCCGTGGTGCTCGAGGTCTGAGCTCACTGACGGCATGGCAGCCGGAACGCCTGATGGTACGGCAGGCGTTCCGGTCTTGCGCATCGCCGGACGATCGCATGCCCGCAGCGGTCTTTTGACCTGCGGGTCAAGGGCTTTCGTATGGGTCGGCGTCGACATGCCAGGATGCTTTGTGAGTATCGGCGCCCACATCTCAGGCGTTCCTCCTGCGCATCAGCCAGGCTGCGGCCAGCAGGGGGAGGGCTGCGTAGGCGACCAGCACGGCGGCGGCCACCGCGGGAGGCAAGAGCGAGCCGTAGACCGAGGTTGTGATCGTGTCGCCGGTGATCTCGCGGGGAAGCGCTCCGATCATCACGGATCCGAGGCGTTCGCTCCAAGGCTCGGGGATGTTGCCGATGATCATGGGGATGACGTAGACGAGACCGACGATGATGGCGATGGCACCGGCGCTCGAGCGCAGGAGCGCGCCGAGGCCGAGGCCGAGTAGTGCGAACACCGGCACCGAGACGCTGATGGCGATCAGGAGCGGAAGCCGGTCCGCGAACGCGCCGGAGTATGCGCCCGAGAACCGGTCACCGAGGACCCATCGGGTGACGGCATAGGTGCCGAAGACCGCTGTCGCACCGGTGATCAGGCCCAGTGCCCCCACGACCGTGGACTTGGCGGCGAGCATCGGCCACCGGCGCGGGACGATGGTCAGGCTCGTTCTGATCATGCCGGTCGCGTATTCGGACGTGATGGCCAGCGTGCCCAGGATGCCCATGCAGAGCTGGGGCACGATCACGACCACTTCCTCGAGGTCCGCGATGCGAGCGCTCAAGCGTTGTTCGGGTGGGGCGTCGTCGTACATGCCGGCAGCCATCATGGCCAGCGCGTAGCCCAGCAGAACGGCGCTGACGCCGAGGGCGAGGATGAGGTGGGTCGAGCGAACAGAGCGGAGCTTGATCCACTCCGACGAGAGAACGCCCACGAACGAAGTCGTTCGAGTATGGGGACGCTGGTGACGGACACGTGGGGTGCTCGGTGCTCGAAGGGCTTCGGCTGGTGGCCTGCGCCGGCTGATCATCGGGCGGCTCCGAACTGCACGCTGGAGGCGGTCAGCGCCATGTAGGCGTCTTCGAGCGATGGGTAGGCCGCCGTAAGATCCGCGACCGTCGCCTCGGCGACCAGCTTGCCGCGGCCGATGATGACGATGTGCTCGGCGGTGAGGGCCATCTCGCTCATGAGATGGCTGGACAGGAGGATCGTCCTGCCCTCAGCGGCCAGCGAGCGCATGAGACCGCGGATCCATCGCACGCCATCGGGATCGAGTCCGTTGACAGGCTCGTCGAACATCAACACGTCGGGGTCGCCGAGCAGGGCGGCCGCGATGCCGAGCCGTTGTTTCATGCCGAGCGAGAAGCCGCCTACCCGTTTGCGGCTGACGTCCGCCAGGCCAACCTGCTCCAGCACCTCGGTCACCCGGGCTGGGCCGATGTCGTTGGTGCGAGCGAGGCTGAGCAGGTGGTTGTAGGCGCTGCGTCCGCCGTGGACGGCGCTCGCATCCAAGAGCGCGCCCACTTCGTGCATCGGCCTGCTGAACGATGGGTAAGGTCGGCCGTTGATGAGCGCGTGCCCGGAAGTGGCCGCGTCGATGCCGAGGATCAGGCGCAGGGTGGTGGACTTGCCGGCGCCGTTAGGGCCCAGAAATCCGGTCACGTGGCCGGGGCCGACCTTGAAGGACAGGTCGTCTACCGCGCATGTGTCGCCGTACCGTTTCGTGAGGCGGTGGAGTTCGATCACGCCGTAAAGGATGCGGTGCGGAGGGTCGGCGGCGCGTCGGACCACGGTTCGAATCTGAAGGTCAAACCCTGGGCTGACGTGCGCCAGCCGCTTCAGCCGCTACGGTTCAACGCGTGGACGACAGGCACCCCTTCTTCGCCCGGCGCTTGAGCCGCATCCAGCTGATCATGCTCGATCTGGCGGTGGGGCTGTGCTTCGGGTTCGTGGCCTTCACGATGGCGGTCAACGCCACGGCGCTGCCACCATGGCTGAGGTTCGCTCTGCCCTTCGGCCTCGGGCTGCTGCTGTCGGTGCGCAGACTGTGGCCGCTGCCTGTGTTCTGCCTGACGTCGGTGCTGGCCGTCTTCGCCGTCATGACCGATGCCATCGGGTTCGCCTACCTCGCACCTGCGTACGCCCTCTATATTGTCGCGCTGTCCGACAGGGCCGGCCCTCTGGTCCCTTCGTCCGCCATCGGCGGCTTAAGTCTGGTCACGTTGCTCGGGTTGACCCTGGCAGGTGCGCCACAGGAGAGTGCTCCCGACTGGCTGGTCCATTTCGACAAGCCGCTCATGGGGATCGCGGCCCTGGGCGGCTCATGGACGATCGGCCGTGCCGTGCACGAGCGCAGGCATTATGCGGCGCGCGAGGCCGAGCGGCTGGCGTCGCAAGCGGTGACCGATGAACGGCTGCGCATCGCTCGCGAGCTGCATGACGTGGTCACGCACAGCGTGGGGCTGATCGCCGTGAAGGCGGGCGTGGCCAATCATGTGATGTCGACCAGGCCGGAGGAAGCGCACGACGCTCTGCGGGTGATCGAGACAGCCAGCCGCAGCGCCCTGGTCGAGATGCGGCACCTGCTCGGCATGCTGAGGTCCACCGACGTGCCTGACCTCGTGCCCGCCCCGGGCATCGAAGGGCTCGAGGAGCTCGCGGCGCAGGCGCGGCTGGCCGGGGTTGACGTGGAGTTGCAGGTTCGCGCCGGTGGTGACGGTCGTGCTGGGCCGGTGTCTGGTGGTGATGCTCATGACCCACAGGGCCGGCTGCCTGAGGGGGTGGGGTTGTCGGTCTACCGGATCGTGCAGGAGGCGCTGACCAACGTTGCCAAGCACGCGGCGCCTGCCCGGTGCCGGGTCTCCGTCGTGGCCGACGGCAAGGACGTACGGATTGAAGTGATGGATGACGGACCGGGCAGACGCACGTTGCCTTCCGCCGGCACCGGGCACGGCCTGATCGGGATGCGGGAGCGGGTCATGATGTACGGCGGCACGTTCGAGGCGGGGAGCAGGCCTGGAAGCGGGTTTCGGGTGTTCGCTCGGCTGCCCTATCAGGAGGCGTCGTGATCCGGGTGGTCGTGGCCGACGATCAGGCGTTGCTCAGAGGAAGTTTCAGGGTGCTGGTCGACTCCGAGCCGGACCTTGGTGTGGTCGGGGAGGCGGCGACGGGCGCCGAAGCGGTCACCGTGGCCTTGGAGCAGCGGCCCGATGTCGTGTTGATGGACGTCCGGATGCCGGAGATGGACGGCATTGAGGCCACCCGCAGGATCAAGGATGTTTCCCGGGTGCTTGTGGTGACGATGTTCGATCTTGACGCATACGTTTACGACGCGCTTAGGGCTGGAGCGAGTGGGTTCCTTCTCAAGGACACGCCACCTGCGGATCTGCTCGCCGCCATCAGAGTGGTCGCGAGCGGGGAGGCACTTCTGGCGCCGACGGTGACGCGAAGGTTGATCGAAGAGTTCACACGCACCCCGGTGACGCCACGGGTGAGAGGGCTGGACGGGGTTACCGAGCGGGAAAGGGATGTGCTGACGCTGATTGCCCGTGGGCTGTCCAACGGTGAGATCGCGGAGCATCTTCAGGTGAGTCTGGCCACGGTGAAGACCCACATCACGCGGCTGCTGGCCAAGTTGGAGGCGCGTGACCGGGCGCAGCTCGTCATCGCCGCATATGAGAGTGGGCTGGTTTCCGCGGCGGGCTGATTCACATCGTCCATTTCGTACGCCCAGCGATGCAGGTGATGGAGCCGTGACGTAGGTGCTGGTGGTGGTGTTGCGGCAGCGCCAGCTCAACGATCCGGCCCATCAGACGACCATGACGCCACGTCCGTCCGCGCAGGCCATCAGCCCGGTTGCTTGATGCTTTCGATGATCCGGGCGAAGCCTTCCTCCCCGTGGCCGGCGTCGATCTGCCGTTGGATGAGCCGCTGGACCATGGCGACGACATCGGTGCTGATGCCCTGGTCGGAGCTGGCGGCCAGGAGGTCATCGAGGTTGGAGAAGTGGAGGCTCTGTTGCCCTTCGACGGCGTAGTCCCCGCCGTCGATGACGGCGGCGAATTCCTGGAAGCCGCCGGTCATGGCGGTCAGCCAAGGTGTGGCCAGAGCAGCGAACTCGCCCGCCGTCACGCCGGCCGGCGCGACCATGGCGGCGCCGTGCATGAATCCGGCGAA
This sequence comes from Nonomuraea sp. NPDC049378, assembly GCF_055586745.1. Classification (NCBI taxonomy): domain Bacteria; kingdom Bacillati; phylum Actinomycetota; class Actinomycetes; order Streptosporangiales; family Streptosporangiaceae; genus Nonomuraea; species Nonomuraea sp. NPDC049378. The sequence continues at coordinate 825,673 of NZ_JBVJHP010000001.1, read as the reverse complement.
CATGACGTACATCCCCGCGAGTAGAGCAAGGTCGTACAGCGATGCCAGCCCAGCATCCGCACCGAGATAGGTGCTGCTTCCCCACAGGTCGAGCAGCGGCTTGTGCTGATGGAAGACATCGGCCGATCCGCTGTAGAGGATGGATGACCCAGGCTGGCCGATCATGTGCGGTACGGCCATGATGCCGCCGTCCAGATACGCGATCCCGGCATGGGCTGCCCAGGCGGCCAGTTCCCGCGACTGAGCCGGTGACGTCGTGGTTACGTTGATCAACGTTCGTCCGGCCAAGTCATGGGAGAGGAGATCGAGCACCTCATGGACCGACGCGTGGTCGAGCAGGCATACGATCACCAACCGGCTGGCCCGGACGGCGTCGCCGGCCGTCGAGGCGGCCTCCGCGCCCTGTGCGACGAGGTCGTCCGCCTTCTTCGGTGAACGGTTCCAGACGGTTGTCGCGTATCCAGCCTTCACCAGGGCGCCCGCGAGGACGCTGCCCATCGCTCCCAGGCCGAGAACACTTACCTGGACGCTGCTGTTCGTTGTCATTACTGGGTTCCCTCGTGTTCGTTCGTCGTTCGGCTGAATCCTCTCGGCTGCCGGTAGGTTTGACCAGTACGGACTATTTAGTCAGGTACTCACTCGTGGGTAAGTACGTATGGGAGGGGCGGGTGGCAAGGGCAGCACGACGTGGTCCCTACTTCTGCGGCATCGACGCGGCTATGGACGTCGTCGCCGGCAAGTGGAAGTCGTTGATCCTCTGGGAGTTGCACCACTACGGAACTCGCAGGTTCGCTGAGCTTCGGCGTGGCCTGCCGGGCGTCAGCGAGAAAATGTTGATCCAACATCTGCGGGAGATGGAAGAAGACGGGCTCGTGCATCGTGAGGTTTACCGAGAGGTGCCACCGAAGGTCGAGTACTCCCTGACGGAGCACGGCGTTTCGCTCAATGCGGCTCTGAGCCAGTTGGGAGAATGGGGCACCGAACGCATGCGGCGGATCGGTGCCGAAAAGGTCTTTGTCCCCGATGCCGGGACAAAGCGGTGATAGAAAGCGTAGAAAGTTGATGAGTCGGGCAGCAGCACCGCCACGTGACCTGCCCCATCCTGACGTGCCCGGGCATGACGATGTGCCGGCGGCGGATCATGGCAGTCTCACCCGCTCACCCCAGCCGCCGGACCTCGAAGTCCGCGGTATCATTGGACCACGAGACGAATCTCTGACCGAAACTTACTTGTCGCCAGGTCTTGCTGTCGTTCGGTGAAAGCTGATCTCAGGTCGGCCGGGAAGTGGTCGAGAGGCGGCGCGCCCTATATACTGGGCGTGCCCGCTCGCGAAGTGAGCAGCAGGGAATTTCAGAGATTTACGGTCAAGCGACGATATGCGCCGACGTCGGTTTCTCCCATTTCGCTGAGATCAGCTTATGGTCAGCCATTGCATGTGTGCGCCACCGAACGGGCCCTTTCTCTCGCGTACCGCATCGAGGAGCCAGAGCGCGGTTGCCTCCGCTTGCGAGATCAACTCAGGTGGATAGTTCAGGAGCATCTGGTGCTCGGCGAACTCATCCTCGTCATCGAGGATGAGCCGGCCGTCACGCAGACGGATCACGTCCAGGTCAAGATCCAGCATGGTCACCTCACCGTCCCTCCACTCCGGGATGGTGGTGACATCGACATAGATTTCGCTTCTGTGGGGAGGGCTGTTGAACGACGCCGTCCACCAGTCGTTTCGGGGAAACAGCATGATCGCGGTGGACTCCCACGTGACGGGTGGCCCTACGCCCTTGCGGGCGACCGTGCCGCCGGGCACCTCCACCCAGACCCCGTGCTCGTCCTCCCCGAGCACGCGGCCCGGGTGGTTCCAGTGCAATGCTCCGCCGTACTTCCGAAACACGACTCGAACATCAGTCATAGAGGGAAACCTATCTGCCGCCGGGCGGCGGCGCTCGGACCCTCCCCTGGTCCGGCTCGTCCGCTGGTAGCGGCCCGGCAGGGCGTTGTGGCGCAGGCACGAACCTCCGCCGGAACGCTGTGGAGTCAGGGGGCAGGCGGCGTGGTCGGGGAGGGCGAGCATGGCCGGGCGGCGCGTGAAAAGCCTTGATGTCCAGTGAGTCGCGAAGGCCGTGTGCAGCGGGGCCGGGGGACGTCTGCGCGTTGCGGAGGGCTGTGGGTGGAGGGTGGCGGAAGCCGTGTGGGTGTCGCGGAAGCCCGCGTCCGGCAGGTCAGGGACACCGGGTGATGTCCCTGACGAGTGGTGGATCGACGTTCACGTGATGTGTCACCTACCTGCCGGACATAGCTGGGCAGGTGAGAACGTCGCATGGCGTCGCCTACCTGCCGGACATGGCCGGGCAGGTGAGAAACCACCTCGCTCTGCGGGACGCCACCCGCGAGCGAGCGCACTAGCGATGGAGACGCAGGGCTTCTCTCATGGCTTTCAGGCGTTGCGGAGAGGCCAGACCGGCGTGGTAGAGGTGAAACTCGGACGCTCCTGCCTTGGCGTACGCGCTGAGCTGGTCGGCCAGTGCCTCCGCGTCGCCTGGGCGGGGTGGGAGGGCGAGGACGTAGGCGCCCACCCGCTGACCGGGGCCGGACAGCTCCGTGAGGCGGGTGAGCCGGGCGGCGTCCGTGGCAGGGTCGCCCCAGCAGTTGGCCACCAGCACGTCCGCTCCCGGCTCGCCTGAGGGAAGGGGGGCGAAGGCGCCGGCGGCCCAGGGGTCCGGGTTGGCGTGCAGGGTGATGGTGACGGCGGGGGAGGCGCTCCTCGCGACGGTGATGAGCCGTTCGCGCAGGGAGGCGGACAGCTCGGTCCGGACGGCGCGCACCTCGTCGGTCAGCCGGTCCAGAGCCTCGTCGATGGTCCTGTGCGAGGTCTCGGCAGGAAGGGTGCGGTCGATGGCGGCGCGGACCCGGTCCCGGGTGTTCGGGGGATAGCGGTCGGCGCAGGCGGTGCAGAAGCAGAGTGACAGCAGGTCGATGTCCGCGGGGGTCCAGTCGGCGCCGGATGTCTTCTCGTGGACGCTCTGGTGGCCGAAGCCCATCGGGCCGCAGGCTTCCAGGATCAGCCCGTCGGGCTCGCCCACGGTGAGGATCTCCTGGACCAGGCGCTCGCAGTATTCGATGACGTCCTGGTGTGCGGGGCACAGGGCGTACGGGTAGGGGTCGCCGAAGGCGTTACGGACGGTCAGGTCCGGATGGGCAGTTCCCAGGTGGGAGTTGTGAGTCAGCACGGTCCAGGCGTGCACCTGCAGGCCGGCTGCCTTCAGGGTGTCCCGCGCCCGGAGGTAGGCGTCCTCGGGAGTCCAGGTGGGAGAGGCGGGAACGAGACGGGACCACGATGACGGGCGTACCGGGAGATAGAAGGCGGAGTGGGGCACGTCCAGGACGCGGTGTGCGGGGTGGTACGGCGTCGCGGCCCTGGTGGAGTGGTAGCTGGCCGCCAGCGCGACCGCCTCCACGCCCAGGCCGGCGAGGCGTTCGGGGGCGGAGGGGTCGCCGACGACGTCCCACGGGTAGGCGTAGGCCACGTTCACCATCGGGGCCTCCTCGCGTTGAAGGCGGGCTCGAAGCGCCGCATGTATGTCGTGTCGTCGCGGGCGCGGATCCCGCATTTCTCGTACTGCTCGCTCATGAGGGCCAGGGCGTCGCGGTCCAGTTCGACGCCCAGGCCCGGGCCCGCGGGCACGGGGACGGCTCCGGCGGTGAAGCGCAGGGCGCCTGGTGCGACCACGTCCTGGCCGTTCTGCCAGGGGGTGTGGGTGTCGCAGGCGAAGGTGAGGTTCGGGGTGGCGGCGGCCAGATGGGTCATGGCGGCCAGGCTGATCCCGAGGTGGGAGTTGGAGTGCATGGACAGTTCCAGTCCGAACGTGTCGCAGAGGGAGGCGATGTGCGAGGAACGGACCAGGCCGCCCCAGTAGTGGTGGTCGAGCAGGAGCACGCCGATCGCGCGGGAGGCGATGGCGGGCGGGAGGTGTTCGGGGGTCACCACGCACATGTTCGTGGCGAGCGGCATGGGGACGGCGGCGGCCACCTCGGCCATGCCGGGAATGCCGGGAGTGGGGTCTTCGAGGTACTGGAGGGTGCCTTCGAGTTCCCGCCCCACGCGGATCGAGGTCTCCACCGTCCAGGCGGCGTTGGGGTCCAGGCGCAACGGCACCCCGGGGAACGCCTCATGCAGGGCGCGGATGGCGGCGATCTCCTGGTCCGGGGGGTAGACACCCCCTTTGAGCTTGACGGACGCGAAGCCGTACTCCTTGATGAGCAGCCTGGCCTGCTCGACGACACCCGCTTCGTCCAGGGCCGCCCCGAAGCGGTCCGGCTCCTCGTCCGGGTGGCCCGCCCACTTGTAGAAGAGGTACGCGCTGTAGGGGACGGCGTCTCTGACCCTGCCGCCGAGCAGATCCACAACCGGCACGCCGGCGGCCTTGCCGCGGATGTCCAGGCAGGCCACTTCGAAGGGAGAGAAGACCCGGTCGATGCTCTTCTCCTTCGTGGCGACACCGGTCAGGCCGTGCATGTCGCTGACGACGTCGCCGGTGATCGCGCTGATCCGGGCGTACATCGTGTTGGTGTCGTGCACGTCGAGGCCGACCAGGGCCTGCGCGCACTCGCGCACCTTACCGAGGTGGCCGGAGTCCCCATAGGTCTCTCCCAACCCGGTCAGACCTTCGTCGGTGACGACCTCGACAATGGTACGGAGGGCCCACGGCTCGTGGACTCCAGCGGCGTTCAGAAGGGGCGGATCCCGGAAGGCGACAGGCGTTATGCGGATCTGCCTAATGATCATTACGACCGCCGTCCATATATGTGAACAATAGCCAGATTTGTGGACAAGTCGCCGCAACTGTAAGAATCAGGCTGAAGAAGTGTCAAGACTCCGAAGGGCCATTCGATGATCTACGGACACGACCCCAGGACAGGCGAGACCGTGGGTACCGCACTGCCCGAGACCGACAGCGCCGGGGTCGACGTGGCCGTCTCCGCCGCGGCCGCCGCCGGCGCCGCCTGGCGGGCGGCCTCCGCGGAGGAGCGGGCGCGCGCGCTCGAGGCCGTCTCCGACGCGCTCACCGCGCACGTGGACGAGCTGTGGCAACTCGCCGACCAGGAGACCGCACTCGGAGAGGGACGGCTACGCGGTGAGGTGGCACGTGCGGCCGGGCAGTTCCGGCTGTTCGCCCAGGTGATCAGAGACGGCGGCTACCTGGAGGCCGTCATCGACCACGCCGATGGCTCCCTGACGCCGCCGAGGCCCGACGTACGCCGGATGAAGCACGCGCTGCAGGGCGTCGTCGCCGTCTTCTCGGCCAGCAACTTCCCGTTCGCGTTCTCGGTGGCCGGGGGCGACACCGCGTCCGCCCTGGCCGCCGGATGTCCGGTGGTCGTCAAGGCGCACCCCGGGCACCCGAACACCTCCGAGAGGGTCGCGAAGATCGTCCGCGAGGCGCTGCCGAACCCCGACCTGCTGGGGCTGGTGCAGGGCATGCAGGCGGGCGTCGACCTGGTCAAGCACCCCGAGGTGGTCGCGGCCGGATTCACCGGGTCGGTGGCCGGGGGCAAGGCGATCCAGAAACTGATCGACGAGCGGCAGGTGCCGATCCCGTTCTACGGCGAGCTGGGAAGCGTCAATCCCGTGGTCGTGCTGCCGTCGGCGCCCGCCAAGGAGGTGGCCACGGGATTCGCCGGGTCGCTGACGCTGGGCGTCGGACAGTTCTGTACGAATCCCGGGCTCATGTTCGTGCCGGACGACGACGAGCTGCGGCAGGCCCTCGTGGAGGCCGTTGAGGGGACCAGCGGCGGGACCATGCTGGCCGAGCGCATCAGGGACGGTTATCTCGGCGGGGCCGAGCGGCTGGGCGAGCTGCGGCTGCTGGCCGAGGGCAAGCCCGGTGAGGGGCATTGGGCGGTCACGCCCAAGGTGTTCACCACCGATCTCGACACGTTCGCGCAGAAGCTCCCGCACATCGCCGAGGAGTGCTTCGGGCCGGCGGCGATCGTGGTGACCTACCGGGACGTCTCCGATCTGCCGCCGGTGATCGAGCGGCTCGAAGGGTCGCTGACCGCGACCGTTCACAGCACCGATCCCGCCGAGGCGGGTGACGTCGCCGAGGTGCTCGGCAAGAAGGCGGGCCGGCTCATCTGGAACGGGTGGCCGACCGGGGTGGCCGTGTGCTGGGCGATGCATCACGGTGGTCCGTGGCCCGCGTCGACGTCGGCGTTCACGTCCGTCGGCGCCACGGCCATCGATCGGTGGCTGGCGCCCACGGCGTACCAGGACTGGCCGGAGGCGCTGCTGCCGGACGAGCTCAAGGACGCCAACCCGCTGTCCATTCCACGCCGGGTGGACGGTCGGCTGCAGGGGTGAGCCCTCGGAGGTGACCCAGGACGTGGGGCGGCCGCTGGTCGTCGCGGGACCGCCTCACGCCGGGGAGCCCCTGCCCTCGGCCGGCTTTCGGGCTCGGCAAGCCCTCGAAGGGCAACGCGATGACGTCGGGGCGAGGGCCCGTTGACCTCGCCGCGCCCTACCCGCTCGGCCGGCACTTCGGCCTCGTGGACGGCGGGCCGCGGCTGGAGGTGGGGTGCGCGAGGGACCGGGTGCCCCACGGATCGGGTGCGGGCTCGGGTTGAGTGTGCGAGGGATCGGGTGCGGGCTCGGGTTGAGTGTGCGAGGGATCGGGTGCGGGCTCCGATCGGGTGCGGGCTCGGCTGCGGTTCGGTGGTGCGGGTATGCGCGGGCGTGGCGGTTCGGTGGTGCGGGTATGCGCGGGCGTGGCGATTCGGATCGCGGATTCCGATGGGGCGGGCGTGCGCGGGCCTGTGGCGGTTCGAGTCGGGCTGGCGCGTGCTGGTTGGGGCGTTTCGGGTCGGGCGGGCGTGTGCTGGTTGTGGCGGGCATGCGGGGCGTGAGAGGTCGAGCGGGCAAGTGTCGAGCGCGAAGACGCCCCCAGAGGCAGGGGGACGCGGGTGGTCAGGCGCCGGCGATGTGCAGGCCGGTCGTGATGAGGCGCTCCAGCGTCGCCACATGCTCGGGCGAGGGATCCACCAGCGGCGGCCGTACGCCTCCGGCCTCCAGGCCCCGGATCCGCACACCCGCCTTGACCAGCGAGACCGCATAGCCGGGCACGAGGTCGCGCAGCTCGACCAGCGGCAGGTAGAAGTGGGTGAGCAGCCGCTGCACCAGCACCTCGTCCCCGCCCGTCACCGCCTTGTAGAAGGCCAGCGAGATCTCGGGCGCGAAGGCGAACACGGCGCTCGAGTACAGGTTCACCCCGAGCCCTCGATAGGCGGGCACGGTCAGCTCGGCGGTCGGCAGCCCGTTGAAGAACGTGAAGGGCTTGTCGGTCGATTTCCGCACGGTCAGGATGATTCGCTGGAGCAGGTCGAAGTCGCCTAGCCCGTCCTTGAAACCGATGACGTGGGGCACCTGGGCCAGTTCGGCGACGGCCTCGGGGGTGAAGCGGGCGGTGCCGCGCTGGTAGATGATCACGGGGAGGTCGCCGGCCTCGGCGACCTCGCGGGCGTACCGGACCAGGCCGCCCGCGGGACCGGTGACCAGGTAGGGAGGCATGAGCAGCAGCCCGTCGGCGCCCTGGGCGGCCGCAGCCCGGGCGATGGCCTTGGCGGCGGGCAGGGGGCCGCCGGCGCCGCCGAAGACGGGCACGCGCCCCTCGGCGGCCCTGACGGAAACGGCCATGACCCTGGTGTACTCGTCGAGGTCGAGCGCGCTGAACTCGCCGGTGCCGCACGCGGTGAACACTCCTCCCGCCCCGGCCGCGACCCCGGCGGCGACGTGCCGGGCCAGCGCGGGCTCGGCGAGGTCGCCGTCGGCGCCGAAGGGAGTCACCGGGAAGAAGAGAACACCATCTAGCCGCATCAACGGTCCTTTCTAGCGGATGCCCTCCCTGCGAAGGGTGGCAGCCAGCTTGCGGGTGTGTTTGATCACCGCGTCGATGATCTGGTCGACGTCGGCGGGTCCGAGTTCGGCGGGCATGGAGCAGCTGATCGCGTCGGTGGCCGGGATGCGGTAGTCGACCGCGACGGCCACGCAGGCCACGCCGGGCGTGCCCTGCTCGCGTTCGTACGACCAGCCCCGCGTGCGAACCTGGTCGAGTTCGCCGGTCAGTTTGGTCATGTCGGTGATTGTCTGGTGGGTCAGCCCCACCAGCGGCTCCGGCAGGAGTGTCATGACCTCGTCGTCGGTGAGCTGGGCGATCAGCACCTGTCCGAGCGCCGTGACGTGCGCGGGCAGCCGCCGCCCCACGCGGGGGATCACGTGATCGGCGTCGCGTGACTCCCTGGTCGCCAGGTAGAGCACGTGCGCGCCGTCCCGCCGGGCGAAGTGCACGGTCTGCCCGATCTCGTCCCGGAGGTCCTCCAGCGTCTCCTGCGCGTAGGGCAGCGCGGGGTCCTTGTCGAGGTACGCGGTGCCGGTCAGGAGCGCGTGCGGCCCGATCCCGAAGGCCGACCTGGCGGAGTCGGTCTCCACCCAGTTGAGCTCGACCAGCGTCCGCATGAGGGCGTGGAGGCTGCTGCGGGGGAATCCGGTGCGCTGCTGGAGCTCCGACAATGTCATGCTGTGGTGCGAGTCGGCCAGGGCTTCGAGGATGCGTACCGTCCGCTCGGCGGACTTGACCAGCTGGGGCTCCATACTCATCCCATCTCGTATCCTTCGGCGGCTTGAAACATCCAGGATATGGGATACCGTCCATGTATGTGGACGCCTAACCCTTGACCGCGCCGCTGGTCAGGCCACGCATGAACTGCCGCTGGAAAGCCAGGAACGCGATGATCGACGGGAGCAGCGCCAGCAGGGAGGCGGCGAGCAGCACGCCGATCCCCACCTCCTCGTCGGAGCGGAGCGAGCGCAGCGCGATGGGCAGTGTCCACATGTCGGACGCCGGTGCGACGATCAGCGGCAGCAGATACTGGTCCCAGATCATGGTGAAGCCGAAGACGCCGATCACGCCCAGGGCGGGGCGGCACAGCGGCACGATGATCGTGGCGAAGATGCGCAACTCGCCCGCGCCGTCGATGCGCGCGGCCTCCTCCAGCTCGACCGGCACCTCCTTCATGAACTCCGTCATCACGAGAATGGAGAAGCCCCAGGCGCCGACGGGCAGGATCATGCCCGCGTAGGTGCCGATGAGGTTGAGGTTCAGCAGTGGCATGTCGGCCAGGACGAGCGAGAGGGGGATCGCGATGATCTCCTCGGGGAGCATCATCGTGGCGAGCATGAGCAGCATCACGAACGTCATGCCGCGAAACTTCTTGCGCGCCAGGGCGTAGGCGGCGAAGACGCTGACCAGCATCTGCAACAACAGCCCGAAGCCCACGACCACGAACGAGTTGAGCAGGTAGAGATAGACGTTCTTCTCCCCGGCCTGGACGAAGTTCTCCAGGGTGAACTCGTCGGGCCACAGGGAGAAGGACGTCGGGTCGAGGGTCTTGCTGAAGGAGCTCATCAGCAGCGCGACCAGTGGCCCGGTGAAAACCACCACCATAAGGCCATAAATCAGAGTCTTTCCGGCGATGGCCAGGGGGCCCTTGCGCGACTCCAGGCCCAGAGCGCTGTCGAACCTCATGTCGTCTGCCTCCTGCGCAACATCTGCACGACCACCGTGAGCGCCAGCGTGGCGACGAACAACACGATCCCGCCCGCCGAGGCGACGCCCAGCTCGTTCTTCTGGAAGCCGAGCTTGTAGATCAGGGTCATGAGCACCTCGGAGGAGCCGTTCGGGCCGCCGTTGGTGAGCACGTACACCTCGACGAACACCCGCAGCCCGCGGATGGCCGCCAGCGTGAAGAGGATCCAGAACACCGGACGCAGCGCCGGCAGCGTGATGTGCCGCAGCCGGTGCCAGGTGGAGGCCCCGTCGACCGCCGCCGCCTCGTAGAGCGTGCGGTCCACGCCGACCAGCCCGGCCAGGAAGATCATCATGTCGTACGGCGTGCCCCGCCAGATGCTCATGATCATGATCGACCAGAGCGAGGAGTCCTCGCTGGCCAGCCAGGGCTGCGGATCGACCCCCGCCCAGCCGATGATGATGTTGAGCATGCCGCTGTCGGCCGGGTGGAACATGATCCGCCAGACCTCGGCCACGGCCGCCATCGTGGTGACGACCGGCAGGAACGCGGCCGTCCTGACGAACCAGAGGTATCGCGCCGGCCCTTCGATGAGCAGCGCGAGACCGAGCCCCAGCACGATCGAGCCGACCGTGGTGCCGAGCGCCAGCACGATGCTGTGCCAGATGGCCGAGGCGAACTCGTCGTCGGAGATGATCGTCTGGTAGTTCTGCAGGCCGACCCATTCGTCACCGAGGAACGTCTGGACCTTGAACAGGCTCTTCCACAGGCCCACGAACATCGGGATGAACTTGAAGTACAGGAAGAGCACCAGAGCGGGCGCCAGGAACAACCACGCGATCACCGGCCCCCGCCACCGCACCGCCCTGGTGCGGCGGTGCGGTGGCGCCGCCGAGCTCCGCGCCGGCGTGAGTGTGGAGGTCATGACGCTTTCTGGCTCTGCAGTTCCTGGGTGAGCTTGGTGTTCAGCTCCTCCATTTTGGCTTTGACGTCGGCGCCGCAGTCGGCCCAGACGGCGTTGATGGAGTCGGCGGAGTCCTGGCGGATCGGGGCCCAGTTGGTCACCGGCGGGGCGTAGACGGCGTGCTCGTACGACTCCTGGAACACCTTCCACCGCGGGTCCTGCCGCTCGGCGGCCATGTCGACCTGGGTGTTGACGGGCAGCCGGACGATGGCGCCGTTGGCGTCCTTGTTCATGCCGATCCGCTGGCCTTCGGCGGAGATGGCGAACTCGGCGAACTTCTTCTGCGCCTCCTGGTTCTCGGAACCGGCCATGAGGTAGACGTTCTCGCCCTCGCCGAGCGTGCCGGGGCCGCCGGACGGGCCCTTGGGCACCGGGACGACCTCGATCTTGTCGGTGCCGATGCTCTCGACGAACCTGGCCAGCACGTAAGGGCCGGTCAGGTAGATGCCGCCCTGTCCCTTCTCGAAGACCTCGTGCGTGACGGTCGTGTCGTTGCTGACCGCGCCGGGGTTGACGGTCTTGGTCGTGCAGAACTGGTCCTGCAGGTACTGGACGGCTTCGACGGTCTTGGGGTCGTTCATCGTGGCGGTGAACGTGCCAGGGCTGTTGGCCTTGACGAAGTCGCCGCCGTTGGCGTAGATGAGCGAGGAGGCGTACCACGAGGCGTAGCCGCGCTTGGTGCCGGCGGGGATGACGAAGCCGCTGGTGTCCTTCTTGCCGTTGCCGTCGGGGTCCTTCTCGGTGAAGGCGGTGGCGAGCTCGGCGAGGTCCTCCCACGTCTCGGGCGGCTCCATGCCGACCTTCTCGCGCCAGTCCTTGCGGATGAACAGCGCGAACGCCTGGCCGGAGAACGGGGCCGCGTAGGTCTTGCCGTCGCTGGCCGTGGCGGCCTTCCACGCCAGCTCCGACACCTGGTCGCCGCCGGCGAGTGAGGCTTTGTCGACCTCCTGGAGCCAGCCCTGCGACTGCATGGTGCCGATCTGGGCGGTGTCGTTGATGACGATGTCGGGAAGCTGCTTCTGCGCCGCCTGCTGGTTCAGCTTGGTCTCGAAGTCGTCGAATATCGCGACGACTTTCGTGGGCGTGCCGCTGGCCTTGGTAAATGCGTCGGCGAGCTTCTGTGCGGTCTTGGCAGAGTCGGAATCAGCCGCTTGCCTGATCCAGATTTCCAAGGTGTTGTCTTCTGAGCTTGATCCCCCGGAGCCGCAGCCTGTCAGCGTTACGGCCAGGGACGCGATGATCGCGGTCCCGAGCAGACGTCGTGACATCAGACCGCCTCCCGTTCACATACGTGGACATGAGTCGTGCACATGGATATGTGCCTGTGACCGTAATCACTCATCCCGTTCACGGTCAATATTCAAGGATGTGAATTTCTGCCAGAATCGTGTACACCAAGGGACATGCGCATTCTGATGACAGGAGCCGCGGGAAAAGTCGGCACGCTGCTCCGCCCGCGACTCGCCCGCGAGGGACGCACGCTGCGGCTCTCCGACCTGCATCCCGTCGAGCCGGGGCCGGGAGAGGAGTGGGTGGCGGCCGATCTCGTCGACCCGGCCGCCATGGCCGAGGCCGTGAAGGGTGTGGACGCGGTGCTCCACATGGGGGGCCAGAGCAGGGAGCGGCCCTGGGCCGACATCGTGCGGGCCAACATCGAGGGCATGCACGTGCTGATGGAGGCGGCGCGCAACGAGGGCGTCGAGCACCTCGTGCTCATGGGCAGCCACCACGCGGCGGGATACCACACCAGGCCGGCCGGCGGCGCCGACCTGCCCGACTACGCCTTCCCCCGGCCCGACACCTATTACGGCGTGAGCAAGGTCGTCATGGAGGCGCTGGGAAGCCTCTACCACGACCGGTTCGGCATGAACGTGACCGTGATCAGGCTCGGCACCTGCAACGAGGCATCGGCCGACACGCGCGGGCTGGCCACCTGGATCTCGCCCGACGACCTGACCCGCCTGGTCGAGGCCGGGCTCACCGCGCCCGGCTACCACGTGGTCTGGGGCGTCTCCGACAACACCCGCCGCTGGTGGTCGCTGGAGGAGGCCAAGGCCATCGGGTACGTCTCCCACGACGACTCCGAGGCCCAGGCCGACGCGCTCGTCGCCGAGCAGGGCGAGCCCGACCTGTCGCAGCCGCTGCATGACCGGGCCGGCGGCGTGTTCACGCTCAACGAACTCGGCGGCATCTGGTGAATCCCGCTCAGCCTCAGCAACCGGTTGCAAGAACCTTGACGGCTACTGGCGCGAAGGTCAAGGTTTAGTCTGGCAACCGTTTGCAAGGGAGGACGGCGATGGCGGCGACGATCAAGGACGTGGCCCGCGCCTGCGGCGTCCACGTGTCCACCGTGTCGCGCACGTTCTCCGCGCCCCACCTGGTCAACCCCGCCACCCGGAGCCGCGTGCTGGCCGTCGCCGACGACCTCGGCTACCGGCCCAACCGCGCGGCCAGGGCGCTGACCACCGGCCGCACGTTCAACATGGGCCTCATTGTCGCCGACATCGCCAACCCGTTCTTCCCCCCGCTCATCAAGGCCGCCCAGGCGCAGGCCAGGGGGCGTGACTACCACGTGTTCGTGGCCGACACCGACGAGGACCCGCGGGTCGAGGAGGAACTGATCAGGACGTTCACCAAGCAGGTGGACGGTGTCCTGCTGTGCAGCCCCCGGCTGTCGAACCGGATGATCGAGCGCCTGGCCGAGGACGTGCCGTTCGTGGTGGTGAACCGGCGCATCAAGGGCATGACCGCCGTGCTCATGAACGTCGCCCAGGGCGCCAAGCACGCGCTGGAGCACCTCACCGGGCTCGGCCACCGCAGGATCGCCCTCGTGTCCGGCCCGATCGGCTCGTGGACCAGCAACGAGATGCAGGGCGTGGCCGCCGAGGCGCCAGGCCTGGACCTGATCTTCTTCGGCCCCAACCAGCCGACGGAGGCCGGCGGCCTGGCCGTGGCCGCCGACGTGGCCGCCTGCGGGGCGACCGCGGTGCTGGCCTACAACGATCTCGTCGCGCTTGGCCTCATCGAGGGACTGTCGGCGATGGAGATAGGGGTACCAGACCAGGTAAGTGTGATCGGGTTCGACGACATCCTTCCCGGCCGGCTCAACAGGCCCAAGCTGACCACGGTGGCCATGCCGGCGGCGGCGGCCGGGAGGATGGCAGTCGATCTGCTGCTCCAATCGGGGGGCGAGGGCGCGACCGTGACCCTCGACACCGCCCTCATCGTCCGCGAGTCCACGGGAAGGGCCCAGTGAAAATGGTTTTCGGAACGCTGCCGTCAGGCGAGCAGGTCGAGCGCGTGGAGCTGTCATCGGGGCGGTTGCGCGCCGAGGTGCTCACCTACGGCGCCATCCTGCGTTCCCTGGAGGTGTCCGGGGTGAACGTCGTGCTCGGGCTGGACACGCTGGACGACTACCTCACCCGCAGTCGCTACTTCGGCGCCGTCGTCGGCCGCTACGGCAACCGCATCGCGAACGGACGCTTCACCCTGGACGGCGTCGACCATCACCTGCCGATCAACAACGGCGCCCACAGCCTGCACGGCGGCACCGACGGCTTCGACCGCAGGGTGTGGACCGTCGCCGGCCGCACCGACTCGTCGGTGATGCTCGCGCTGACGAGCCCCGACGGTGACCAGGGCTACCCGGGCACGCTGACCGCCACGGTCACGTACACGCTGGCCGACGACGCGATCCGGATCGACTACTCCATGAAGACCGACGCGCCGACCGTGGTCAACCTGACCAATCACTCCTACTTCAACCTCAAGGGCAGCGGCGACGTGCTCGACCACGTCATCCAGATGGAGGCGGAGCACTACCTGCCGGTCGACGAGGGCAAGATCCCCACGGGGGAGCTCGCGCCGGTCAAGGGCACGCCGTTCGACTTCAGCGAGCCGCACGCCGTGGGGGAGCGCTACGACGGCGCGTACGACCACTGCTTCGTGCTCGACGGCGACATCAGGGTGACCGCCGGCGGGCTCACCATGGAGGTCACCACCACGGAGCCCGGCGTGCAGTTCTACAGCGGCAGCATGCTGGACGGCGTGGAGACGCCGTACGGGCCGTTCGCCGGGTTGTGCCTGGAGACCCAGCACTTCCCCGACTCGCCCAACCAGCCGCGCTTCCCCTCCACCGTGCTGCGGCCGGACGAGATCCGCACGTCGTCCACCACCTACCGGTTCGACTGACCGGGCGCGGGGCGGCGGCGGCCCTGCTCACCGGCCCTGATCACCAGCAGGGCCACGTCGTCCTGCGACGGCTCGGAGGCGAACGTCTCGACCACGTGCCGCACCCGTTCGGCCACCGCGTGGGCGCTCAACCCCCGGCACTGCGCGAGCAGCGCGCCCAGCCCGTTGCCGTCGTCCAGCAGCCGGGAGCCGTCGCGCCGCTCGGTCACGCCGTCGGTCACGCACAGGAGCACCTCCTCGGGCGCCAGCTCGAACGTCTCGACGTAGAACCTGGCGCCGGCCTCGATGCCCAGCAGCAGCTGGGGGGTCGCCACCGTCTCGACCGCGCCGTCCGCGCGCAGCACCAGCGGCGGCGGATGCCCCGCCGAGGCGATCGTGCACAACGCGCCGCCCTGCGGGAGCGGGGTCAGCTCGCCGCACAGCAGGCTGAGGAACCTGCCCTCGTCGTCCTCCTCCAGCAGCGCCTGGTTGAGCCGGTCGAAGATGTCGGCCACCGTGTAGTGCTCCTTGGCCAGCAGGCGTACGGCGTGGCGGGCCAGACCGGTCACCGCGGCCGCCTCCGGGCCGCTGCCGCACACGTCGCCCAGCGCGAAGCACCAGTGGTCGCCCACCGTGAACAGGTCGTAGAAGTCGCCGCCGACGTCCGCGCCCTCTTCGGCGGGCTCGTAGACGACGGCGCTCTCCAGGCCGGGCATGGGCGCCACGCGCATCGGCAGCAGGCTGCGCTGCAGCACCCGCGACGTGGTGGCCTGCCGGGCGTAGAGCATCGCGGTGTGCAGGTTGAGGGCCACCAGGCGGCACAGGTCGGCCAGCAGGTCGGCCACCTCCAGCGGCAGCGTCGGCTCCGCGCGGCCGATCACCAGCGCGCCGTGCGACCTGCCCTGGGTGAGCAGGGGGAACGCCAGCACCGCCTCAGGACCGGCGGGCCAGCTCACCTCGTCGAGCGCGGTGCGGGGGATGGCGGGCAACGACTTGCGCAGGTCGGCGTTGTGGCGTTCCTCGCTGTGCCAGACGTGGGCGAGCCTGGTCATGCCCGCGAGGTCGGTCAGGTAGACGGCCGCCCAGGTCGCGATCTTGGGGACGACGAGCTGCGCGGTCAGCGCCGCGATGAGCTCCTCGTCGTGCACGCCCGCCAGCAGCTCGCCCGCCTCGGCCAGGAAAGACAGCCGGCCCCGGTGCGCGCGGTCCTGCTCGGCCAGCCGCGCGCGCTGCACCGGCATCGCGACCTGGTCGGCGATGTGCTGCAGGCTCACCGTGAGCTCCTGGTCGAAGTGGCCGGGCTGCTGCGCCGTCACGGCGAGGTAGCCGGTCACCTCGCCGGCGAGGAGCAGCGGCGCGCACGCCAGCGAGCGGGCGCGCAGCTGGTCGGCCAGCTCGACGTCACCGGCCAGCAGGTCCTCGATCATCGTGGGCGTCTTGCGCTCGGCGCCGAACACGCCGGTGGCCAGCACCCCCACCAGCCCCGCCGTCGCGCCCGCGCCCGCCGCCACGCCGAACCTGCTGCCGCCCTCCGTGGGAAGCAACACGTACGCGGCGTCGCCGCCGCTGGACATCTGCACGATCCCGGCGATCGTGTCGAGCAGCTCCGGGAACGGCATGTCCTGGTCGAGGAGGTCCTTGATACGCCGGCCCGCCTCCCTGCGCGGCGCGGGCGGCGGCGTCAGGACGTAGCGGTGGTCGCCCGCCACCACCATCCAGATCGACCGGCGATCCCGCGCACGCCCGTCGGTGCGCAGGTGGGAGACGTAGACGGGCACCAGCCTGCCGTCGGCGTGCCGCATGCGCGCCTCGCCCCGCCAGCGGCCCAGGCCGAGCGTGTCGGTCAGCGACAGCGCGTACGGGCCGTGGCCGCGCCAGGCCACCAGATCGGCCAGCGGGCGGCCGACCGCCTGCTCGGGACGCCAGCCGAGCAGCTGCCGGGCCTCGGAGTTCCACGACCGCACCAGCCCGTCGCCGTCGGTGACCACCACGCCGACGTGCAGGGTGTCGACGGCGGCGGGGGCAGGGACCGGCGGGCCGGTCCCGGTCTCCTGCCCGTCGCCGCCGTCCGCGAGCTCGAGGCGCACCCAGACGCGCTTGGCGGTCCTCGTGTACGTGACGCCCCAGGCGTCGGCCAGCATGCCCGCGAGCGCGAGGCCACGGCCGGACGGCCGCACCTCGTCCGTGAGGGTCACTGCGGGCATGACGCCGGCCTCGTCGATCGTCCGCTCGGGCAGATGGTCGTCGACTTCGATCTCCAGCTTCGCCGGGCCGGTGTCCGCGTCGAGACGGCACGTCAGCTCGATCCCGGTGCCCGCGTGCACGACGGCGTTGGTGACGAGCTCGCTGGTCAGCAGCACGGCGTCCTCGGCGAGGTGGCTCAGCTGCCACTCGCCCAGGACCTGACGGACGAACTTGCGCGCGTGGGCCGGAGCATGGGGCGTGCCGTCGAAGGCCGTGCTCGACACCCGGGTCGTGTCCACTCTGCGTCCTAGAACATCACTCGATGTGGCACCTTGGTCACTCACAGAGTGGCAGACCGGAGGCGTCGCCACCTCCGGTTGTCGATGATCCCCATGCGAGGGAACGACTCTGCCGGCTTTGAGGTGCCGGAATGTCACGACACCGGCGCGTCTCCGCGCGTTCCGCGGTGTCTCCGACGTACCTTTGGCATCATGGCCACCCGTACGCCGAAAAGCGCATCGAAGGGGCCGGCGAAGCGGTCGACCTCGTCTCGCTCGACCTCCGCCAAGCGCGGGGGCTCGTCGGCGGGACGGTCCAGGGCTAAGGGATCCGCCACCGGCCGCAAGCCTTCCGCGACCCACCAGGACCCGATCAGCTGGGTCTTCACGATGATCGGCAAGCTGATCGTCGGGTTGTGGATGCTGGTCGCCAACGGCATCGGCAGCACCGCCCGCGCGCTGGGCAAGAACGCCCGCGAGCTCGATCCGGCGCACCGGCGCGACGGGGTGGGGCTGGCGGTGCTCGCGGCCGCCATCGTGGTCGCGGCCATGACGTGGCGCAACTCCGACGGCGCGGTCTCCGGCGTGGTGAACGCGGCCGCGCGCGGCGTGTTCGGCTCGCTGGCCTGGGCGCTGCCGCTGCTGCTCGGCCTGCTGGCCTGGCGCTACCTGCGCCATCCCGACCAGAACGCCGACACCGGGCGCATGGTGATCGGGTGGGCCGCCCTCCTGATCGGCGTGCTCGGCGTCATCCACGTGGCCAACGGCACCCCCTACCCGGCGGGCGAGGGCCAGGGCATGGACAAGGTGTCGCAGGCCGGGGGCATGGTCGGGTTCATCGTGGCGGCGCCGCCGATGAGCATCCTGCCGCCGTGGATCACGATCCCGCTGCTGCTGATCCTGTCGGGGTTCGGCGTGCTGGTGATCACCGCCACCCCCGTGCACCGCGTTCCCGAGCGGCTGGCCGAGCTCAAACACCTGCTGTTCGAGCGGCAGGCCGACGCCGAGCCCAAGGGTTCCACGTCCAGGACGCCCGCCAGGAAGCGGTCCAAGCCCAAGAAGGCGGAGGACGGCGAGGGCGACCTCGTCAAGCCGTACGACACGCCCGTGCTGGCCGAGAAGGACAAGCACACCGACCACTCCCCGGAGATCGTGCCGGGCCTGACGGATGAGGAGCCGGCGCCCGCGCCCGACCTGGAACGCAAGCCGGAGCCTCCCGAGCCGACGCCGGCGCCGCGCAAGGTGGAGCAGCTCGTGCTGTCGCCGCAGGCGGGTCCTTACAGCCTGCCCGACCTGCAGCACCTCAAGCCGGGCACGGCGCCGAAACCGCAGACCAAGGCCAACACGACCGTGGTCAACGCGTTGACCAGCGTGCTGGAGCAGTTCGGCATCGACGCGCAGGTCATCGGGTTCACCCGGGGGCCGACCGTGACCCGCTACGAGATCGAGCTGGGGCCCGCGGTCAAGGTGGAGAAGGTCACGGCGCTCACCAAGAACATCGCGTACGCCGTTAAATCTGCAGATGTCAGGATTTTGTCCCCTATCCCCGGCAAGTCGGCGATCGGGGTGGAGATCCCGAACGCCGACAAGGACCTGGTGGCGCTGGGCGACGTGCTGCGCTCGCAGGTGGCGCAGGCCGACCACCACCCGATGATCGTCGGCCTGGGCAAAGACGTCGAGGGCCGTACCATCGTCGCCAACCTCGCCAAGATGCCCCACCTGCTCATCGCGGGCGCGACCGGCGCCGGCAAGTCGGTCTGCGTCAACGGGCTGATCACCAGCGTCCTGATGCGGGCCACGCCCGACGAGGTGCGCATGGTGCTGGTCGACCCCAAGCGGGTCGAGCTGAGCGTCTACGAGGGCATCCCTCACCTCATCACGCCGATCATCACCAACCCGAAGAAGGCCGCCGAAGCCCTCGAATGGGTGGTCGGCGAGATGGACCGGCGCTACGACGACCTGGCCGCGTCGGGGTTCCGGCACGTCGACGAGTTCAACAAGGCCGTGCGGGCGGGCAAGTTGCAGCCGCCTCCGGGGAGCGAGCGGGTCTACCAGCCCTACCCGTACCTGCTGGTGATCGTGGACGAGCTGGCCGACCTGATGATGGTGGCCCCGCGCGACGTCGAGGACTCGATCGTGCGCATCACCCAGCTCGCCCGCGCGGCGGGCATCCACCTGGTGATCGCCACGCAGCGGCCGTCGGTCGACGTGGTCACCGGCCTCATCAAGGCGAACGTGCCGTCCAGGCTGGCGTTCGCGGTGTCGAGCCTCACCGACTCGCGGGTCATCCTCGACCAGCCCGGCGCCGACAAGCTGGTCGGCCAGGGTGACGCGCTGTTCCTGCCGATGGGCGCGAGCAAGCCGATCCGCATCCAGAACGCGTTCGTCTCGGAGAAGGAGATCGCCGAGGTCGTCGCGTACTGCAAGGCGCAGATGCAGGCCGAATACCGCGAGGACGTCGCCGCGGCGCCGGTCAAGCGGGAGATAGACGAGGACATCGGCGACGACCTCGACCTGCTGATCCAGGCCGCCGAGCTGATCGTCACCACCCAGTTCGGCTCCACCTCGATGTTGCAGCGCAAGCTGCGCGTCGGGTTCGCCAAGGCCGGGCGGCTGATGGACCTGCTCGAGAGCCGCAACGTGGTCGGCCCGAGCGAAGGATCCAAGGCGCGGGAAGTGCTGGTGAAACCGGATGATCTGCCGGGATTGCTGGCCGACCTGCGTGGCGAATGACCCCAATGCGTGCATGCCCAGCGGTAACTGGTTGAATATGAACCACTACGCAACGTCGTGGTGGTTAGTCCAGGCGCCATGGGGAGGCGTTCGCTGTGCAGGATCAGAGCATCGGGGCCGTGCTGACGGCCGCAAGGCAGTCAGCTGGGTTGACGGTCGCGCAGGTCAGCGCGGCCACCAATATTCGCGAGACGATCATCCATCGCATGGAGCAGGATGACTACGGCCAATGCGGCGGTGACTTCTACGCCAGGGGGCACATCAGGGCCGTGGCCCAGGCGGTCGGGCTCGACCCCGAGTCCACCGTCCACCTCTTCGACCAGCAGCACGGCGGCGCGCCCGAGCCGGTGGCCGCGTCGGCCGTGTTCCAGGCCGACCGCAAGATCAACCTGCCGGAGCGGCGGGGGCCCAACTGGACGGCGGCGCTGGGGGTGGCGCTGGCGATCGTGATGGTGTTCGGCCTGATGCGGGTGCTGGGGGACGCGAGCGACCAGGTGCGCACGGCCGACGTGCGCGCGGCGTCGGCCAAGCCCAGCGTTCCGCCCAACACGCCCATCACCGAGACGCCGCGCGTCAGGGCCGCCAAGAAGGGCATGGTGACGCTCCGGATCAAAGCCATTCGGTCGTCGTACGTGAACGTGCGCGACGCCGAGGGCCGCAAGCTGTTCGCGGGGACGCTGAAAGCAGGAAAGACGTCGACCTGGCGGTCCGAGGGCAAGGTGAACGTGCTGATCGCCGACGCGGGGGCCGTGTCGGTGCAGGTCAACGGCAAGAAAGTGACAGGGCTCGGCGACACGGGGGAGACGGTGCGGCGTTCGTTCGGCCCGCCGAAAACCCAGGCGCGATAGTCACGCGTGAGTCACCTGGGGGAGCCAGTGCATCGGGTGGTGGCCAACTCCCGATACCGTAGTGTTCACCATGTCATCCCGCCGAACCGCATCGCTGATCACTCTGGGCTGCGCGCGCAACGAGGTCGACTCCGAGGAGCTGGCCGCGCGACTCGAGGCTGCCGGTTGGCAGCTGGGCGACGACGACCCCGACGTCGTCGTCGTCAACACCTGTGGCTTCATCGAGTCGGCCAAGAAAGACTCCATCGACACGCTGCTGGCCGCCGCCGACTCCGGTGCGAAGGTGGTGGCGGCGGGCTGCATGGCCGAGCGCTACGGAGGCGAGCTGGCCGACGCGCTGCCCGAGGCCAGCGCGGTGATCTCTTTCGACGACTACGCCGAGATCGGCGACCGCCTCGACGACGTGGTCGCCGGCCGGTCGCTCAAGCCGCACACACCACGCGACCGCCGCACCCTGCTACCCATCTCGCCGGTGGACCGTGCCAGCGCGCCCAGGGCCAACATCCCCGGCCACGGCGACCTGCCCGCGGGCCTGGCGCCCGCGAGCGGCCCGCGCGTGCTGCGCAAGCGGCTCGACGAGAGCCCTGTCGGCTCGCTCAAGCTGGCCTCCGGTTGTGACCGGCGCTGCACGTTCTGCGCCATCCCCGCCTTCCGCGGCTCCTACGTCTCGCGCAAGCCGGAGGACCTGCTGGCCGAGGCCGACTGGCTGGCCCACCGGGGCGTGCGCGAGCTCGTCCTGGTCAGCGAGAACTCCACGTCCTACGGCAAGGATCTGGGCGACCTGCGGGCGCTGGAGAAGCTGCTGCCCGAGCTCGCGGCCGTCGAGGGCGTCGAGCGGGTGCGGGTCAGCTATCTCCAGCCGGCGGAGCTCCGTCCCGGCCTGATCGACGTGATCACCGGCACCGACGGCGTCGCCGCCTACTTCGACCTGTCCTTCCAGCACGCCAGCGGCTCCGTCCTGCGCCGCATGCGCCGCTTCGGCGATCCCCAGCGCTTCCTCGGGCTGCTGGAGACCATCCGTGAGCGCGCCCCTGAGGCGGGTGTGCGCTCCAACTTCATCGTGGGCTTCCCCGGCGAGACCGAGGAGGAGTTCGGCGAGCTGGTCGCCTTCCTGGAGGCCGCCAGGCTCGACGTGATCGGCGTGTTCGGCTATTCCGACGAAGACGGCACCGAGGCGGCCGAGCTGCCGGGCAAGCTTCCCCAGGAGGTCGTCGACGAGCGCGTGCGGGCGCTCACCGAGCTGGCCGAGGAGCTGACCGCGCAACGCGCCGAGGAGCGCATCGGCACCGAGGTCGACGTGCTGATCGACGACGACCTCGGCGACGGCGGCTACGAGGGCCGGGCCGCCCACCAGGGCCCCGAGGTCGACGGCTCGGTCACGGTGCAGGGCATCGGCCTGGTCCGGGGAGAGATCGTGCGCGCGGTCGTGGTCGACGCCGAGGGGGTCGATCTGATCGCGCGCATCAAGGCCAGTCCATGAAAAGGGACGAGCGCCGCGTGGTAAGCCCGTGGAACATCGCCAACGTCCTCACGGTCCTCCGGTTGGTGCTCGTCCCCTTCTTCGTCGTCTGCCTGTTCCTGCCGGGCACGGGCTGGCGGATCGCCGCGCTGGCGGTCTTCGCGGTCGCTTCGATCACCGACCATCTCGACGGCGAGCTGGCCCGGCGCTACGGTCTCATCACCGACTTCGGCAAGATCGCCGACCCGATCGCCGACAAGGCGCTCACCGGCGCGGCCCTGGTGTGCCTGTCGATCCTCGGCGAGCTGCCGTGGTGGGTCACGGTCGTGATCCTCGGTAGGGAGCTGGGCATCACGGCGCTCAGGTTCGTGCTGCTGCGGCACGCCGTCATCCCGGCCAGCTACGGTGGCAAGGTCAAGACCGTGCTGCAGATCGCCGCCATCGTGCTCTATCTGCTGCCGTTCGTGCCCGATCCCGTCCGATGGGTGGTGATGGGGGCGGCGGTGGTCGTCACGGTGGGCACGGGCGTCGACTATGTCGTCAGGGCGATCCGGCTGCGCACGGTGGCCGAGCGAGCGCGCGGGGAGTGATCGACCGATGGCGGACGCGGCCGAGGTCCTGAGATTGCTGGTGGCCCAGAATGCCACGGTCGCCGTGGCCGAGTCGCTGACCGGCGGGCTCATCGGGGCCACCATCACGGCCGTCTCGGGCGCCTCAGAGGCGTTCGTGGGCGGGGTGATCTCCTACGCCACCGATCTCAAGCGGGAGTTGCTGGGCGTGCCCGGCGATCTGCTGCGCCGTGAGGGGGCCGTGCATCCGGAGGTGGCAGCGGCTATGGCGGCGGGGGTCGCGAGGGTGTGCGGGGCCACGTACGGGGTGGCGGTGACCGGGGTGGCGGGGCCCGAGCCCCAGGACGGGCGGCCCGTCGGCACCGTCCACGTGGCCGTGTGCGGGCCCGGCGGGCAGATTTCGGCCCGGACGTTGACTCTGCGGGGGTCGCGCGAACGTATCAGGGTAGAGACGGTGGACGAGGCGGTTGATCTCCTGGCAGGTGTGCTGAAGGCGAACATAGGGGAACATTCCGGGTGATTACTGTGTTACGTCCCGAGCGAACATCCGACGCACGGTCTGACGCTGTGTCGGTGGATACGGGTACGGTGGAGCTGTGAGTGAGGTCCGTGAGCCAACTGCAAGCACCGAGCGCCCGGCAGGCGGGCCCGATGAGTCGAGCGACGCGCCACGAGCGGCGGTCCCTGGCCGGCCGCGCCCAGTGATGACGGCGAGGAGTATGTACGAAGCGAAGAAGACCAATGTTCGGCACGAACCGATCGCGCGGGGCGTGGTGAAGACATCCGCGCCGGGGAGGGAGCGACAGATGATTCTGCTGCGTCAGCTGCTCGGCGACGTGCTGAGGCGGTTGCGGGTGCGGCAGGGACGCACGCTGCGCGAGGTGTCCACCCTCGCACGTGTTTCGCTCGGCTACTTGTCCGAGGTGGAGCGCGGGCAGAAGGAGGCCTCGTCCGAGCTGCTCGCATCCATTTGCGGCGCACTCGGCGTGCCCCTTTCGCAGGTGTTGCGTGAAGTTTCCGATCAGTTCGCGCTGGCGGAGCTCCAGGCTGCCCCCGTGCTTGCCGACGTGCCCGAGCACGAGCGTCTGCCCCTGTCGGAGTCGGTCCCCGGATCGATCCCCGAGTCCGTGTTCCCCGAAGTCAAGGACATGGTGGCCGCCTAACGCGGTTGGCAGCCGGCACACCACAGGATCAGCCGTTCCTGTGGGCCTGTCCCCATTTCCCCGCGGCTGATGCGGGTGCCGCATCGGCGACAGGGCCTCCCCGCCCTGCCGTAGACCCATGTCCGGTACGCCGGGCGGCGGTCGCCTGTGGTCACCGTGCCCGCAGGAGATCGATGATGCGCGTTGGCGGCCATGATCCGCTGCGCCAGTGACACGAGCCCTTCCAGATCCTCGACCTCCCCGACCGTTCGCCACGGCCAGATCCCGCGCAGG
Organism: Nonomuraea sp. NPDC049378; assembly: GCF_055586745.1. Taxonomy (NCBI): domain Bacteria; kingdom Bacillati; phylum Actinomycetota; class Actinomycetes; order Streptosporangiales; family Streptosporangiaceae; genus Nonomuraea; species Nonomuraea sp. NPDC049378. Next base: position 801,458 of record NZ_JBVJHP010000001.1, on the reverse strand, counting down.
AACAGGGTCTCGGCTCGATAGATCGTGCCTATCCCGGCCAGGTTGCGCTGATCGAGCAGCGCCTCCCCGATGGGTCTGCCGGGCTCCGCTCGCAGTCTCCGTGCGGCCTCATCCGGATCCCAGTCGGGCCCCAGCAGGTCCGGGCCGAGGTGCCCGACCAGACGTGCCTCCTCATCCGTCCTGACGAGATCCACCATGCCGAGCCTGAGCCCCACAGCCTGCCAGCGCTCGTTGGCCAGAACCAGCCTGACCAGGTCGCCGGGCGGGGTGCGCCGCCCCGCCGGTGTCACCACCCAGCTCCCGTCCATCCTCAGGTGGGTGTGCACGGTCAGGTCGCCCTCCACACGGGTGAGCAGGTGCTTGCCCCGCGACACCGTGGTGACGACGGCGCGCCCGGTCAGGTCGGCGGTGGCGTGCCTGGGCACGCGGAAGTCCGACCTGGTGAGCACGTGCCCGTCCAGGGCGCCTCGCAGGCGGCCGGCCGTACGATGGACGGCATCTCCTTCAGGCATCCTTCCAGTCTAGGAAGCGTTCGTTCCGCGCCCTCGGCGACCATAATGAAGATCGGGGGAGCGGACGTGTCAGGAGGCTGACTGCGGCATGCCAGAGATCTCGGGTTTACGCGATGGCGACCCCACCGAGGTGGCCGGTCACCGGGTGACCGGACGGCTGGGCTCCGGCGTCTACGCCGGGCGCGCGCCCACCGGCGAGGCCGTGCTCATCCGGCTGCTGCCGGCGGAGCTGGATCCCACCCCCTTCCTGCACGCGATGGAGCCCCTGCGCGGGGTCGCCGCGGTCAGCACCGCGCAGGTCCTGTCGACGGGAGTGCTCGGCGACCGGGCGTACGTCGTCAGCGAGTTCGTCGACGGCCCGGCGCTGCAGGAGGCCGGCGGCGGGCTCGACGGCGTGGCGCTGCACCGGCTGGCGGCCGGCACGATCACCGCGCTGGTCGCGATCCACCAGGAGGGGTTCGTCCACGGGGACATCAGCCCGGCCAACGTGCGGCTCGGCCCCGACGGGCCACGGGTGATCAATCTGGGCCTCGAGCGCGCCCTGGCGGAGGCGGCGACCGCCACCCGCACGGTCGGGGTTCCCGCCTACACCGCTCCCGAGCGGCTGCGCGGTGCCGAGGGCGGTCCGCCCGCCGACGTGTTCTCCTGGGCGGCGACCATGGTGTTCGCCGTCTCGGGGGCGTCGCCGTTCGAGGGCGGTTCGATGGCGGCGACCGTCGACCGCATCACCGGGGGCGAGCCTGATCTGCCCGATCTCGGCGAGTTGCACGGGCTGATCGTCGCGTGTCTGGCCAAGGACCCGGCGGCCAGGCCCGCGGCGAGTGAGGTGCTGCTGCGCCTGGTCGGGCAGACGTCGTTCCTCACCGGGCAGGTCGAGGCGGCCGGCGTCGCGGAGCCACCCAAGGCGCGCCCGCGCGTGCTCGCGCTGGTGGCCGCGTTCGCCGCCGGGGCGCTGGTCTCGGGGATCGGCGTCTACGCCCTGGTGGACACCGGCACGCCCGTGCGGGGCGTGGCCGCCACCAGCTCACCCGGCGGGCCCGCCGCGCAGCCCACGGTCAGCGCGTCGGCCACGGTCGCCCCGCTGGAGAAGGTCGAGAAGAAGGCGGCGACCGACACCGAGCTGCCGACCATCGGAGCCACCCTGCACGAGCATCCCAGCGATCCGGTGCGCGCCGCGTCCTACCTGGAGGCCAAGGGGAAGTTCACGGCCTACGTCAGGGAGCGCGGGGGCGCCTTCAAGGCGGTGGGGACGGCCGAGGAGCCAGCCCTAGCGCCCGGCGGCGACTGGGTGGCGCTCAACCCCTTTCTGAAGTTCCAGAACTCCGAGATGGACCACGTCAAGCTGACCAGGTTGTCCACAGGTGAGTCGTTCGTCGTCACCACAGTCAAGAAACCGCTGCAGACCATGACTCCCGTGTGGTCCAGAGACGGCGCCCGGGTGCTCATGTCGGTCATCGACGCCGGCGAGCCGCGCAGGGTTGTGGGTTTCGTGGTCGTCGACCTGGCCACGAGGAAGGCGGTGCACGTCGAGACCGAGTACTTCGACGACGCGGCGTTCAGCTTCACCTTCACGCCGGACGGCTCGATCGCCAGGGGATACGGCGACGGCAAGCGTCACGGCATCGAATACTTTGACATGTCAGGCCAGGTCACCAAGACGTTGCACTGGGTGGGCGCGCCCCGCGACCGCGACTGGTTCTCCCCGTCCGGCAAGAGCTTCGTCACCTTCTGCCCCAGCGAGAAGGAGATCTGCGTGTGGAACTCCGCGACGGGCGCGCGCCAGGCGACGGTGCCCGTCAAGGCCGAGGAATCGAGCCTGCTCGGCTGGTTCACCGACAAGCACCTCCTGATCCAGGAGCCGGGCAAGAAGGGGGCCGCCACCGTCAAGGTCGTGGACCTCCTCGGCACGACCCAGCGCGTGCTGGCCGACGTCGAGCCCGGGCGCGGCCTCCTCCGGTTCGCCCGCTTCCCCGGTCGATGAAGGCGCTGGTCGCGGGCGACCCCCGCGAAGTAGGCGGTCACCGCATCGTGGGCCGGCTGGGGGAGGGCGGCCAGGGCGTGGTCTACCTCGGCGAGTCGCCCGAGGGAAGGCGGGTCGCGGTCAAGCTGCTCGGGCCGGGGCTCGACGATCCCGGCGCGCTCGATCGTTTCCGGCAGGAGGCGGGGTACGCGCGCCGGGTCAAGGCGTTCTGCACGGCTCAGGTGCTGGCCGGCGGCGAGAGCGGTGGCCTGCCGTACGTGGTCAGCGAGTTCGTCGACGGGCCCTCGCTGGCCCAGGTGATCCAGGAACGCGGCCCGTTGCGCGGGGCGGAGCTGCGCAGGCTCGCCATCGGGACGCTGACCGCGCTGGCCGCCATCCACCAGGCCGGCGTCGTGCACCGCGACTTCAAGCCCGGCAACGTGCTGCTCAGCAGGGACGGCCCTCGGGTGATCGACTTCGGCATCTCCCGCGCCGTGGAGGAGCTGGAGCACGACGGCGACGTCATCGAGGGCACGCCTCCGTACATGGCTCCGGAGCAGTTCGGCGGGGGTGCCGCGGGAGCGCCGGCCGACATGTTCGCCTGGGCCTCGACCATGGTGGCCACCGCGACGGGACGCCCGCCCTTCGGCACGGGCCCGCTGCCGGCGCTCATCCACCGCATCACACGGGCCGAGCCCGCTCTGGGAGAGCTTGAGGGCGCGCTGCGCGAGCTGGCGGTGCGATGCCTGGCCAAGGACCCCGGCGAGCGGCCGACGGCCACGCAGGCGCTGCTCACGCTGCTCGGGCACCGCGTGCCTGAGCGGCGGCTGCTGGCGGAAGGGCGGCAGTCGGCGGCGCCGCCCTCCCTCCGTCCGGGACGGCCGCCCGTCACAGCGGTGGTCACGGTGGCGGTCGCAGTTGCGGTCGCGGTCGCTGTCACGGCCGCGGTGCTGCTCACCCGGCCGTCACCCCCTCCCGTCACGTCCGCCGGGCTCCCGCCGGCGCCGAGGTCCGGGCCGATGCCGCTCACCTCGGTGTCGGAGCTCGAGCTCCCGGACACCGGCATCACCGTTCACGAGAACCCCGCCGATCCCGTGTGGGTCTCCTCCTACCACGACCATCGCAAGGGGCGGACGGGGTCGTACGTGCGCGATCCGGCCACGCGGCGCTTCGCCTTCTTCGGCAGCCTGGAGGAGCCGATCGTCTCGCCGGGCGGCGGCTACGTGGCCTCCCTGTCCTCGATACGGCTCCAGCGGACGGACTTCGAGACCATCCGGCTGCGCGAGGTGGCCACCGGCCGCGACCGTGACCTGCGCACCGTCGACAAGCCCGCCACGCTGTTCTGGCCGGCCTGGTCCCCTGACGGGCGGCGGCTGCTCGCGACCGTCGTCGAGCCGGGCGAGCCGGCCAGGGCCGTGGGGTTCGCGGTCGTGGACCCGGTGGCCGGCACGGTCAGGGTCACGCGGGTGGCGGTCGCGGGTCAGCCGAGGTACGCGTGGGGCGCGGACGCCAGGAGCGTGGTGTACGGGGCGCCGGGCGGGGTCGTGAAGGTGCTGGCCCTGGACGGCAAGGAGCTGCGGGCCTTTCCCGACGTGGGCGAGGTGGCGGCGGGCGGAGTGGCGCGTACGAGCCTCGGGGCGGTGTTTGCCACGAAGTGCCCGGACAATACGCGAAATATTTGCTTCTGGGATGAAGCGAGCGGCGACAGGAAGGGCGTCGCCCGGCTGCCGGAGGGCGGGAGCTTCAACGGCTGGATGGACGGGCGGCACTTCCTGGCGACCGTGCCCGGCGGCGGGAACACCGACGTCGTCCTGATGGACGCCACGGGCCGGCCCGTCCGCACGCTGGCCGACGGCCCGGCCGCCGAGCTGGACGACGTCGCGCTCTGGTTCACCCGTAAATCCCCGTGACGAATGACCCGTTGCCGATCTTTCATAGGGGTGGGCTGGAGAAGCCGGTGAGTAACACGGGTCGGCTCGGGTCGGTGGTCCTGTCGCCAGGCGTCGAGGCGGATGAGGTTGATCGCGGTGGCCAGGCAGTGACCTATGGGGGTGGCGCGGATGCTCTTGTGGCTGCTGCGGCGGATGCCCGTGCGGTGGATGATCCGGCCGGCCGTCGATTCGATGCCCGCCCGAGGGCGGTCGCGGGCCCGCCTGGCCAGCTCGGGCACCTCTCGGGCAGACTGCGGATCCAGCCACACGAGACCCACCACGTCGGTCGATCCCGGGACTCATCTCTGCTCTCATCGATTCGCCCTGATCGCGTACGGTGATTTCGGAGATCGGCAACGGGGTCACGAATCCCGGAGATTCCGTTCCGGCCCGGACAAGGTCGCGTGGCGCCTCGTCGGCCTGCGCCGCTCCGGAGAGCGGGCTTGCCGGACCTCCGCCAGAGGGCGCTCATCCGTGTCGCCTTCACCTCCGGTGTGTGGCGACCCACTCGTCCACCAGGGCGCAGAGCTGGTCGAGTGCCTCCTCGACGCGCCCCCTGTCGCCGGTGGTGAGCAGATCGATCTGCAGCCCGGTGTAGGCCGAGTTGGCCAGCGTGGAGATGCGCAGCGCGTCGGCCTCGGGCACGCCCCGCTCGCGCAGCAGCCCTGCCACGAACTCCGACCGGTCCGCCAGCAGCCGCGGGACGTGGCCGCGCAGACGCCCGCCCGCGGCCAGCCCTTCGATCTCGTGGACGAGCCGCGCGATGGGCAGGTTGTCCTCCGAGGACTGCCAGTCCCAGGTGCGGCGGATGATCGTGCCCACGCTGTCGGAGCCCGCCCAGCCGGGCAGCGAGCGCAACCAGGCGCGGTGCCGTTCGTCGAGGCGCTCCATGGTGGCCGAGAGAAGCTCGTCCTTGTCGGCGAAGTGGTGCGTCAGCACGCGCGTGGACTTGCCCAGATGCTCGGCCAGCGGCCGCATCGAGAGCGTCGAGAGGCCGTGTCCCGCCAGATAGTCGACGATCCGGTCGAGCAGCTCGGCGCGGCGGTTGGGGTCGGCGGTCCTGGCCATGGGCTGATTATTCCTTTGACGTCATTGAGGTGACGACTGTTACCCTATCCGGGAAACGACTGTTACCTTAATCAAGGGGATCCCCATGTCCGTTGACGTGCGGCAGCGTGCCCGCGTGCCCGCATGGTTGCTCGCGCTGGCCTTCACCACGTTCGCCTTCGCCACCGACGACTACGTGGTCGCGGGCGTGCTGCCGGCCATCTCCGCCGATCTCGGCGTCAGCGAGGCGGCCGGCGGGCAGCTGGTCACCGTGTTCTCCCTGGCCTTCGCGCTGGGGGCGCCCGTGGCGTCCGTGGTGACCGCCACCTGGCCGAGGCGCGGGCTGATCACCGGCGCCCTGGCGCTCTTCGTGGCCGCCAACTGGGCGGCCGCGTTCGCCGGCTCGTACGCCGTGCTCATGGGCCTGCGGGTGCTGGCGGCGCTCGCCGCGGCGGCCGTCGTGCCGGCCGCGTACGCCATCGCGACCTCCATGGCCCCGGAAGGACGCCAGGGACGCTACCTGGCTCTCGTGATGGGCGGGCTGACCGGCTCCCTGATGCTGGGCGTGCCCATCGGAACCTGGGTGGGAGGAGCGTTCGGCTGGCCGGCCACGTTCGTGGCCGGCGGGCTGCTGGGGCTCGCCGCGCTCGTGGCGACCAGGCTCACGCTGCCCGAGCCGCCGCCGGGGGAGGCCATGCCCATGGGGCGCCGGCTGGCCCCGCTGGCCCGGCCCCGGGTGCTGGTCGGCCTGCTCGGGATCGTGGCCATCGTCCTGGGCAGCATGATGCTGATGACGTACCTCGCGCCGTTCCTGCGCGATCTGGCCGGGGCCGGGCCCGCCGAGCTGGGCTGGGTCTTCGCCATGGCCGGGCTGGCCGGGCTGGTGGGCGGGCAGTTCGGGGGGCGCGCCGCCGACCGGTGGGGCGCGGACCGGGCGCTGATGGCCGGGATCGCCGGGTTCACGGCGGTGATGGCGGCCTTCACCGCCTGCTGGCTCCTGCGGCCGATGACGCTGCTCGCGCTCCTGCCCTTGCTGGCGCTGTGGGCGGCCGTGTCGTGGTGGATCCCGCCGCCCGCGCAGACCCGGCTGCTCGCGATGGCGGGCCCCGCCGCGCCGCAGGCGCTCGCGCTCAACAGCAGCGCCGTCTATGTCGGGGTGTCGGGTGGCGGGGCGCTCGGCGGGCTCGTGCTCGACGCCCACGGCAGCGGCTGGCTGCCCGCCGCCGCGGCCGTGGCCGAACTGGCCGCGCTCGCGCTGTTCTGGACGGCGAGCCGGCTGCGCGCCTGACGCGGGCGGTCAGGTCGAGGCGGCGGGTCGGGGGTGGGCGGGCGCTCAGTCCCAGGCCGCGGGGTCGGAGGCGAGCAGCCGGATGCGCTCGGGCAGCGTGCCGGAGGCGACCTGCTCCAGCGTGACCTCCTCCAGGATGGAGCGTTCGGTGGCCCGCAGCGCGATCCACACCTGCTGCAGCGATTCGGCGGGCCCTCGGTAGCCGACATGCTCGGGCCGCTCGCCGCGCACGTTGGCGAGCGGGCCGTCCACCGCCCTGATCACGTCGGCCAGGGAGATCTCGGCGGCGGCGCGGGCCAGCACGTAACCGCCCTCCGGCCCCCGCTGCCCGCGCACCAACCCGGCGCGGCGCATCTGCAGCAGGATGTTCTCCAGATATTTGGGGGGCATGTCCTGCTCTTTGGCGAGCTCGCCCACAGTAGTCGGGCCGGCACCGGCTGCGGCGAGTTCGGCGGCGGCGCGGAGGGCGTAGTCGACACGAGCGGAAAGGCGCATGTTCTTGATTATCCCTCCTGGTCAAGACTGGTAGGTCGCAAGGCCGTCAGAACGGGCGCCCGGCGCTAAACTTCTAACAACCTTTTCGATTGACGGGTGGGGAATTCCGCGTGGAGCGACGCCCTGGTGTGCCCAGGCTGCTGAGGGAGATCAACGACCGGGCCGCGCTGGAGCTGTTGCTGGCCACCGGCCCCATGACCCGCGGGCAGATCGGCGACCTGACCGGCCTGTCCAAGGTCACGGCCTCGCAGACGCTGGCCAGGCTGGAGGAGCGCGGCCTGGTCGAGGTGGTCGGCACCCAGGCCGGCGGGCGCGGCCCCAACGCCGCCCTCTACTCCGTGATCCCCTCCAGCGCGTACGTCGCCGGCCTGGAGGTCGGGCCCGAGCTGATCTCCGCCGCGGTCGCCGACATCCACGGCCGCACCATCGCCGAGGTCACCGTCGATCCCCAGGGCGACGACGACCCGGTCTCCGTGGTGCACGACGCGATCGCCAAGGCCTGCCGCAGCGCCAAGGTCAGCCTGGCCAGGCTGCGCGGCGTCGTGATCGGCACCCCCGGCGTGGTCGACCCGCGCAGCGGCGACGTGCGCTTCTCGTTCGACCTGCCCGGCTGGCACGAGGGCATCCACGAAGCCCTCGCCGATGACCTGCGGCGGGAGGTGACCATCGAGAACGACGTCAACCTCGCCGCCATCGCCGAGCGCGTCGACGGCGCGGCGCAGGGGATCGACGACTTCGTGCTGCTGTGGGCGAGCCGCGGGCTCGGTCTCGCGGTCATGCTCGGCGGCAAGCTGCACCGGGGGCGGGCCGGCAGCGCCGGCGAGATCGGCTACCTGCCGGTGCCCGGCGTCCCGCTGCCCGAGGACATCCGCACCATGCCGGGGCGCCTGCCGTCGCTGGCGGGCGGCCTGCAGTCGCTGGTCAGCGCCGAGGCGGTGACCGAGCTGGCTCGTGGCCACGGTTTCGCGGCCGGCAGCGCGGGCGAGTGCGTCCAGGTCGCGGTGGCGGCGGGCGCCGAGGGCGAGCCGCTGCTCTCCGAGATCGCCGACCGGCTCGCCCTGGGCGTGGCCGCGGTGTGCGTGATCCTCGACCCCGGCCTGGTGGTGCTGGGCGGCGTGGTCGGCCACGCGGGCGGCGCCGCCCTCACGTCCCGGGTGGAGGAGGCGGTGGCCCGCATCTGCCCGGTGCGCCCCCAGGTCGTCACCACCATGGTGACCGGCCAGAACCCGGTGCTGCGCGGCGCCGTCCTGGCCGCGCTCGACCAGGCCCGCGAGGCCCTGCTCGCCTCCTAGGCCCGACCCGCCCGAAGCCGGACGGGGCCGGCCGCGGCCGTCTAGCGTCCGCCGAGCAGTTCGACGGCGGCCTGGGCGTTGGGCCTGGCGGCCCCGTACGTCGCGATGTAGGCGGCGCCGCCAGGCTGCCACACGGGCAGCCCCATCTCGATGACCGTGGTGTCGCGGCGGGCCGCCAGCAGCGCGGAGACCAGGTCCTGGCTGGCCTGGTGGCGGTGCGCGTCCTTGACCACCACGACCAGCGACCGGTTCGCGGCCTTGGCCAGCAGCACGGGGACGTCCGCGGCCGCGGGCCCGACCCTGACGATCTCCGCTTCGGGCAGCCACGGGCCCACGCCCCAGGGCACGTCGCCCACGGCGATCGTCGGCGGCGTGTCCACCTCGATCACCAGGGGCTCGACCAGAGGTTCCGGGGCGCCGGTCAGCCGTACGGCGCGGCGGGCGGCGTGCAGGCCGACGCCGTTCTGCTCCGCCGCCGCCACGTGGGGCCCGCCGAACCAGGCGCGCAGCGCCGCCACCCGCTCCGCGGCCTGTTCCAGCCGCTCCAGCGGCAGCCGGTCCTCGCGCACGGCGGTGACGATCGCCGCGATGATCGCCTGGATGTCGTCGTAGGTGGGCAGCGGGCCGAGGCAGAGCAGGTCGGCGCCGGAGGCGAGCGTCAGCACCGCGCCCCCGGCCAGGCCCACGCTCTTGGTGATGGCGTGCATGTCGAGCGCGTCGGTGACGACCACGCCGTCGTAGCCGAGCTCGCCCCTCAAGAGCCCGGTCAGCGCGGGTCCGGACAGCGTGGCGGGGGCGTCGCCCGTCACCGCCGGCACCGCCACGTGCGCGGTCATCACCGACTTGGCCCCGGCGCCGATCGCCGCGCGGAACGGGGCCAGCTCGCGCTCCCGCAGCACGTCCAGGCCGACGTCCACGACCGGTACCGCGAGGTGGGAGTCCACCCGGGTGGCGCCGTGGCCCGGGAAGTGCTTGACGCAGGCGGCCACGCCGCCCGCCTGCAGACCCCGTACGGCCGCCACCGTGTGCCTGGCGACCAGCTCCGCGTCCGTGCCGAACGACCTGGTGCCGATCACCGGGTTGTCCGCCTCGGTGTTGACGTCCGCGCTCGGCGCCATGTTCAGGTTCACGCCGCAGGCGGCCAGCTCGGCGGCGATCGCCTGGTGCACGCGGTGGGTCAGCTCGACGTCGTCCACCGCGCCGAGCGCCGCGTTCCCCGGGTACGGGCTGCCGACGTGGTACGCCAGCCGCGTCACGTCCCCGCCCTCCTCGTCGAGCGAGATGACGGGCTCACCGGCGGCGCGCAGCGTGGTGGTCAGGTCGCGCACCTGGCCGGGCTCGGCCACGTTGAAGCCGAAGAGTGTGACACCGCCGAGACCGTGCTCGAGCTCGCGCAGCACCCATTCGGGCGCCGTGGTGCCCTGGAAAGCGGCGAGCAGCGTGCCGGCCGCGAGGCGGCGCAGCCCCCGATCACTCTGGCTCATCGGACCTTCCTTTCGTTGGAGACCCCGGGCACGTGCCTCGGGGCGGAAGCGAACCGCCTGCAGCGGTGCGTGGATCGACGGGTGCGGTCCGGGCGAAACGTCCCGCGAAGTGGAAGGGTCCAGGCCGGGATCTCCCGGATCGTCCGCGGGGAGCGGGCCGGCCGTTTTCCGGCAGGGCGGAGTACGGCACGGCGTGCCGTACGGATGCGGACGTCAGCCCTTCACGGCCCCGGCGACCAGGCCGGAGACCATGCGGCGCTGGACGACGAGGAAGAAGATGACGACGGGGATGGTCATCATCGTGGAGGTGGCCATGATGGCGCCCCAGTCGGTGCCCTTCTGGCCGAAGAAGTACTGCAGGGCGACGGGCATGGTGTACTTGGTCGGGTCGCTGATCAGGTACAGCGACATGATGAGCTCGTTCCACGCGGTGATGAACGAGAAGATGCTGGTCGCGACGAGCCCGGGGGCCACCAGCGGGAAGAGCACCTTCCAGAAGGTGGTGAACCGGCCTGCCCCGTCGATCCAGGCCGCCTCCTCCAGCGACTTGGGCACCGCGGCGACGAACGTGCGGAGCATCCAGATCCCGAACGGCAGGGTCAGCGCCACCTGCGTGACGATCAGGCCGAGCAGCTGGTCGTAGAGGCCCAGCCGCTTGACGCTCAGGAACAGCGGGATGACCAGCGCCTCGGCGGGGATCATCTGCACGACGAGCAGCAGCGCGAGGAACGGCGTGCGGCCCTTGAACCTGAAGCGGGCCACCGCCGTGGCCGACAGCAGCGCGAAGACGGCTCCGATCAGGATCGTGCCGAGCGCGACGATGGCGCTGTTGCGCATGTAGAGCCAGATGGAGTGCCCGGCCACGCCCTCGGAGAGCACGCGCTGCACGTGCTCGAAGGTGAAGTGCGTCGGGAACGGGATGAAGTCGGTGGTGAAGATCTGGTCGTTGGCCTTGAAGGCGGTGGAGACCATCCAGTAGACGGGGAAGGTGGCCACCACGAAGACCAGCACGCCCAGCGTGTTGAGCGTGACCTTGCCCAGGCGTCTGCGGGCCAGCGGGGTCATCACGTGTCCTCCTGCTTGAACATCTGCCGGATGTAGGCCGCCGTGACGATCAGCAGGATCACGGTCAGCACGAGGGCGATGGCCGCGCCCGAGCCCATCTTCGGCGGGGCCTTGAACGCCTCGGTCACCGCGTACATCGACAGGTTGTAGGCCTCCCGGTTGTTCGTGCCGGCCAGCACGTAGAGCTGGGAGAAGACCTTGAAGTCCCAGATGATCGAGAGCACGGTCAGCACCGCGAACACCGGCTTCAGCAGCGGGAACGTGATCCTCCAGAACGTCCGCCACGGGGCGGCGCCGTCGACCCTGGCGGCCTCGTAGAGCTCGGCGGGGACCCCCTTGAGCCCGGCCAGCACCGAGACGGCGACGAACGGGAAGCCTGCCCAGACCACGCAGATGACCAGCACCATGTAGATGGACCAGGCGTCGTTGAGCCAGGGCTCGCCGGTCCAGTCGGCCCGGCCGAACAGGGCGGTGGAGAGCCAGTCGGGCAGCAGGTTGAGCGCCCAGTTGACGATGCCGGCCTCGGCGTCGAACAACCAGCGCCAGATCACGCCCTGCGCCACCGGCGGCACCGCCCAGGCGAACATGATGCCGATGATGACGAACAGCGACATCTTCTTGCCGAGCCGGTGCAGCAGCACGCCGACGGCGGTGCCGAGCACGAGGGTGAGCGGCACCGCGATCACGGCGAACACCACCGTGTTGCGGAGCGAGGACCAGAAGATGTCGTTGTCGACGAAGGCGGTGAAGTTGTCCAGCCCGACCCAGGTGGCCGGCTTCTTGCCGGAGATCTGGACCAGGCCCACCTTCTGGAAGGCGATGATCGCCATCTGGATCAGCGGGTAGAGCAGCAGCGCGCCGATGACCAGCAGGCCGGGGACGAGCAGGACGTAGGGGATGGACCACGCGGGCAGCCCGCTGGCCTTGCGCGGCGGGCTCGGGCGGCGCGGTCCCGGGCCGGAGGAGCGGCCTCCGCCCCGGGAAAGCGTTGACGTGTTCGTCATAGGCTCAGGAGGCGTTGAGGATGTCTTCGAGTTCCTTGTTGGCCGCGGCCAGCGCCTCGTCGGCGGACGCCTTGCCCTCGATGACCTTGCGGGCGGCGTTCTGCAGCACCGCCTTGGTCTCGTTGGCCTCGGTCCACTGCGGATCGGCGGGGAAGGCCTTGGCCTTGGCGAAGGCGGCGGCGAACGGCGCCTGCACCGGGTCTTCGGCCAGCTTGGCGAGGGCCTCGGGATAGACGGGGAGCAGGCCGCCGTCGGTGGCGTACTTGACGCCCCATTCCTTGCCGGATGCCAGCTTCACGAACTCCTTGGCCGCGTCCTTCTCCTCCGAGGTGCCCCAGACGGCGATGTCGTTGCCGCCGAGGAAGGCCTGCGCCTCGCCGCCCGACTGGGACGGGAGGGCGAAGAAGGCGAGCTTGTCGCCCTTGAGCTTGCCCTTGCTGTCCTCCTCGATTCCGGCGAGGTCCCACGCGGCGGTGAGGTACATGCCGACCTTGTGGTTGGCGAAGCGGGTGCGGATCTCGCTGGTGTTCTGGTTGAGGCGTGACTTGCTGGACAGGCCGTCGGTGACCAGGCCGGTGTACTGCGCGAAGCCGGTCTTGAAGCCCGGCTCGGTCAGCTTGCCGACCCACTTGTCCCCCTCCTTGACGGCGTACTCGCCGCCGGCGGTCCAGGAGAGGGCGCCGAGCAGGTGGTTGGCGTCGGAGCCGCCGTTGAAGGCGAAGCCGTCGACGTCGGAGCCCTTCTCGGCCTGGATCTTCTTGGCGGCGGCGACGAGCTCGTCCCAGGTCTTGGGCACCTCGATCTTGAGCTCCTTGAACCAGTCGGCGCGGTAGAGCACCGCCCGGGTGCCGCCGCCCCACGGCACGGCGTACGTCTCGCCGTCGATGGTCTCCAGGCCCATCAGGTTCTTCGGGATCTGGGCCTGGTCGCCCGAGGCCACGATGTCGGTGACCGGCTCCAGCGCCTCCTGGCTCTGCCAGAGCGGGACCTGGTCGTTGCCGATCTCGGTGACGTCGGGGCCGGCGCCGCCCGCCGCCGCGGCCGTGAACTTGTCGTTGACCTGGGCCCATGGAATCCACTCGACCTTCACCTTGGCGCCGGTCTGCTTCTCGAACTCGGCGACCAGCTCGTCGGTGTACTTCTGGGCGTCGGGGTTGGTGTCGCCCAGGCGCCAGAAGGTCAGGGTCTTGCCGGCGTACTTGGGCCCGCTCGCGGCGGCCGCGCTCGGTGAGGACTCAGGCGTCTCGCCGGACCCGCAGGCTGCCAGGCCCAGGGCCAGGGCGGCCGTGGTGACCGTAGTGGCTGTGATCTTCGCGATCCTCACAGGGTTCTCCCTTCCCGGGTGCCGGCCTACGGTCCGCACCAGGCTGATCGTCAATGCCGAACGATGCTGATAAACTAACAAGAAACTTTCCTTAATAAAACGCCCGTTAGCCGATCGTGACGAGAGGGGCCACGTCGATGAGCCGAGACCCGGGAACCCCTCGGTTGTTGCGCCGGCTGAACGACCGGGCGGCGCTCGAACTGCTCATCGGAGACGGCCCCCTCACCCGCGCCCAGCTCGGGGAACGGACCGGGCTGTCCAAGGTCACCGCAGGTCAGCTCCTCGTCAGGCTCGAAGAGCGGGGGCTCGTCGAGGTCACGGGGGAGCGGGCAGGCGGCAGGGGGCCACACGCCGCCCTTTACGCCGTGGTGCCCTCCTGCGCCTACGTCGCCGGGCTCGAGGTCCTGCCCGACAGCCTCCGCGTCGGTGTGGCGGACATCACAGGCAGGACCGTGGTCGAGATCACACTCAACCCCTCGGACGGCCGGGATCCGGTCGAGGCGGTGCACGCGGCCGTGCGGCGGGCCTGCGACGCGGCGAACATCGACCTGTCACGGTTGCGCTCCTTCGTCATCGGCACCCGAGGCGTGGTCGACCCGGTCAGCGGGGACGTGCGCTGGTCGTACGACCTGCCGGCCTGGCACGTCGGCGTGCTGGCCAGCCTGCGCGAGACGCTCGGCGCCTCGGTGACGATCGAGAACGACGTCAACCTGGTCGCCCTCGCCGAGCACGAGCACGGAGCGGCCGCCGGGCACGACGACTTCGTGGTGATCTGGGCGGGCGTCGGCCAGGGGCTCGGCGTCATGCTGGGCGGCAGGCTGCACCGCGGCATCACCGGGGGAGCGGGCGAGATCGGCTGGCTCCCGGTGCCGGGCGAGCCGCTGCCCGCCGACGTCTCCCAGCCGCAGTCGGGCTCGTTCCAGCGCCTGGTGGGACACGACGCCCTGCGCGGCCTGGCCGAGCGGCGCGGGCTGACCGGCAACACGGTGCCCGACCTCGTGCGCAGCGGCGACGAGGGCTATCTGGACGAGGTGGCGCGGCGGCTGGCCGTGGGCGCGGCCGCCGTGACGGTCGTGCTCGACCCCGGGCTGATCGTGCTGAGCGGCGACGTCGGCAGGGCGGGCGGCGCGCGGCTGGCCGCCAAGGTGCAGGAGGCGGTGGCGCGCGTGTGCCCCAGCCGGCCCACCGTGGTCACCACCGGGGTCGCCGGCAACCCGGTGTTGCGCGGCGCCCTGGTGGCGGCGCTGGAACAGGCCCGGGAACAGGTTTTCTCCGACACTGTGTGAGAATTTCTGCCCATGTGGCAGTCCCCGAACGATGTCGTGCTCATCTCGGACCCCCGTGTCGCCTCCGTCCCGGTGCAGGAGTGCGGCGAACCGCTGACCGACGTACGCGGGCGGCTGCGCGTGGACACGCGCATGGCCGACGCCGACGGCGCGTACGCCCACCTGCGATCCGGCCTGCTCGACCGCCTGGAGAAGGCGGAAGCCCTGCTGCCCGACGGCTATCACCTGCTGATCGTCGAGGGCTACCGCCCCATCGCGACGCAGCGGCGGATCTTCGACGAATACCGGGCGGAGCTGGAGGCGGCGTTCCCCGACATGTCGCCCGACGAGTCTTATGTCGCGGCGAGCCGTTACGTGTCTCCCGTCGAGGTCGCCCCCCACACCGCAGGCGCCGCCGTCGACCTGACCCTGTGCGCCCCCAACGGCACCGAATATGACATGGGCACCCAGGTCAACGACAACCCCGAGCAGAGCGACGGCGCCTGCTACACCGCCGCCCCCACCATCTCCGACGACGCCCGCGCCCACCGCAAGCTCCTCGCCGCCGCGCTGGAGCCCGTCGGGCTGGTCAACTATCCCACGGAGTGGTGGCACTGGTCCTACGGCGACCGCTACTGGGCCATGGCCACACGCGCCTCTTACGCCCTCTACGGACCCATCTGACAAGCACCTGTCGGACGGGTTTCCCCCAGGGCACGGTACGGGCACAACTTCGTACGGAGGCTTTTGGACTCCCCAACGAGGTGTGGGCATGGTTCCGTTGATCGGGATCGAAGAGGAATACCTCGTCGTCGATCCCCGCACCCGCCACGTGGCTCCCCGAGCGGCCGAAGTCCTGGCCGCGGCCACGGACGTGCTGGACGTGGTGCAAGAAATCACCCGATTCCAGGTGGAGGCACGCACGCCGCCGTCCGCCGACCTGAGCGAGCTGGGCTCGCGGCTGCGCACCGTGCGCAAGGAAGTGGCGGACGCGGCCCGCAGGTGCGGGCTGGCCGTCGTCGCGAGCGGCATCCCCGTCCTGGGGAACGTCATGCAGCCGCCGCTCACCGACGACGACCGTTACCACCAGGGCAGGGTGCTCTACCGCGCGCTGCAGGACGAGATCAGCATCTGCGCCCTGCACGTGCACGTGGACGTCCCCGACGAGGAGCACGCCGTCTATGTCGGCAACCACCTGCGGCCGTGGTTGCCCACGCTGATCGCGCTGGCCGCCAACTCGCCGTTCTTCGTGGGGCGCGACACCGGGTACGCGTCCTGGCGGGTGATCAGCTGGGGCCGCTGGCCGGTCTCCGGCGCGCCCCCCTACTTCCCGTCGTACCGCGACTACGAGCTCGCGCTGCGCTCGCTGGCGGAGTCGGGCGTGCTGCTCGACTCCAGGACCGTCTTCTGGGACTCCCGACCGTCGCCGCGGTTGCCGACCGTGGAGATCAGGGTGGCCGACGTGCCCCTCGACGTGGCCGACAGCCTCACCCTGATCGGCCTCATCCGCGCCCTGGTCGTGACCTCCCTGGAGGCCGTCGGGCGCGGCGACCGAGGGCTGCCGGTCCCCGCCGAGGTGCTGCGCGCCGCCTACTGGCGGGCCGCCCGCGACGGGCTGCTGGGCGACAGCATGGACGTGCGGCACGGCACGCTCGTGCCCGCCCCGGTGATGGCCGGGCGCCTCCTCGAGCACGTACGCCCCGCGCTGTCGGAGGCGGGCGACCTGACGTTCGTCCAGGAGGGTCTGGACCGGCTGCTGCGCCAGGGCTCGGGAGCCATGCGCCAGCGCCGGGTGCACTCCAGGGGCAACGACCTGGCCGAGGTGGTGGACGACCTGATCGAGGCGACGGTCGCCTAGACCAGGACCGTGGTCACCGGGGTGCTAACCCTTCGCCGGGTCGACCTCGGCGAAGGACCTGCCCACGGCGATGTTGTCGTGGAAGACCGTGCGGCTGGTGACGTCGGTCGGCCCGCTGTTCCAGGCCGGCTTGTAGATGCCCCACTTCAGGTAGCCCTGGGTCGTGGCGTCGTCGTTGAAGGTGTTGGGCCCGGTGGCGGTCACGACCTTGCGCCAGCCGGGGCTCTTGTGGGTCTGGTACCAGCCGTCGACGGCGCCCTGACTGCCGTGGCTCCACGCGAACCTGAAGACGAAGTCGTGCCACTGCCCCGGCCGCACCTCGGCGAGGTCGAAGCTCACCTTCTTCACGGAGTCCGGGGTCGAGCAGGCGTTGCCGTCGGAGTTGACCCTGAGCCGCCATTTCCCCGAGGGCTGCACGGTGAGGAAGGCGCTGGGGGCTTTGTCGGCCTCGCACTTGTCACGCCAGGGCTTCCACTGGAAGAGGATGTCCTCCCTGGAGTCGCTCTGCCAACTGCTCGCCAGGTAGATGCTGAACCCGTAGTAGACGGTCCTGCCGGACCTGAAGTGGCTGTCCTTGACCTTCATCGAATGGCTCTCGGCCCGGCTGCCCCCGGCGACCGCCGCGTCGCCGTACTTCAGGATGCTGCGGATCGCGTACTTGCCGGTCCGCGGCAGATCGTCGACCTGGATCGAATGCTTGCAGCACTCGTTGAACCCCAGCGCCGGCTGCCCCGAGCTGCTCGCGCCGTTCTCGTAATCGAGCCGGAGGACAGCGGCCGACGCGTGAGCGTTCACGGGCCAGAGGCCGACGGCGGCGAACACCGACATGGCCGCGGACACCGGCTTGGCGAAAGCGCACACCTGGGTTGGTCACTCCTCGGGTCGGGAGCACGGCGGCGGCCTCGCGTCCCGCGCGCCGCCGTGCTGGGCGAAGGCCGCCACTCTACGGGGGCGCGCACCGTGCCGGTGTCAGGTGATCACCCGGCAACCGGCCCTCGGCGCGGCTTCCCCGAGCGACGGTCACGCCGCTCGGCTCATCGACCGGCGTCACCGGCCGACGGCGTAACCCTGCGCGCCCCGCGGGTTGGCGGCGGCCTTGAGGAAGGCGCCGTCACGGGCGACCGCGCTGAGCCGGCCCAGCGCCCACGGACCCTGCGCCTCCACCTCGTGCCCGCGCCGCCGCAGCTCCGCGACGACGCCCGGGTCGAGGCGGTCCTCGACGTGCAGGACGCCGGGGCGCGAGCCGCGCGGGAAGAACGAGCTGGGGAAGTGCTCGGAGTGGAACATGGGGGCGTCGATGGCCTCCTGCAGGTTCAGCCCGCCGTGCACGACGGAGAGGAAGAAGTTCGGGCTCCACTGGTCCTGCTGGTCGCCGCCCGGGGTGCCGAACGCCAGCCACGGCCGGCCGTCCCTGAGCGCGAACGAGGGCGACAGCGTGGTGGGGGGGGGGGGGGGGGGGGGGGGGGGAGGGGGGGGGGGGGGGGGGGGGGGAGGAGGGGGGGAGGGGGGGGGGAGGGGGGGGGGGGGAGGGGATCGCTGACGACATGGCCGCCGGTGAGGATGGCCATGTCCTGCAGCA
>NZ_JBVJHP010000001.1:569318-783344 GCF_055586745.1 Nonomuraea sp. NPDC049378 | reverse complement strand
TCTCGCCACCCCCAGCCCCCGCCTCCCCCCCCCCCCCCCCGCCGCCCCCCCCCCCCCCGCCCCCCCCCCCCCCCCGGGCCGCAACGACGCCGGCAGGCCCTCCTGCAGCCAGAACATCTGCGCCCGCGTCCCCAGGCAGAAGCCCAGCGCGGGAATGGTGGGCGAGCTCTGCAGCCAGCCGCCGCTGGGCGTGGCCGAGACCATGTTGCCGTGCCGGTCGACCACGTCGACGTGGCAGGTGTCGCCCCTGACCGTGCCGTCGGGGGCGGTCACCTCCACGCCGCCCGCGCTCTTGGCGACCGTGGGCTCGCCGACACCCTGCGGGGCGCGCGCGCCGGAGACGCCGGGGGCGCTGCTGGAGGTGCCGGGCGCGGGGAGGACGGGCAGCCTGGGCGTCCGGCCGCCGGGCGCTCCCGGCCGCAGCTCCATGCTGGCCTCGGGGCCGACGAGGGCGCGCCGCCCCGCGTTGTACGCCTCGCCCAGCAGATCGGACATGGGCACGTCGGCGTCGCCGTACCAGGCCTCGCGGTCGGCGAAGGCGAGCTTGGCGGCCTCCGTCACCGTGTGCACGTAGTCGGCGCTGAGATATCCCATCGCGTCCAGGTCGAACCCGGACAGCAGCGCGAGCTGCTGCAGGAACACCGGGCCCTGCCCCCACGGCCCCGTCTTGCACACGGTGTGCCCGCGGTAGTCGAAGGTCACGGGATCCTCGACGGAGGCCGCCCAGCCGGCCAGGTCGTCGCCGGTCAGCAGCCCGCCGTGCACCTCGCCGGAGCTGTCGCGCCAGGCCGTCTTGGCGCTGAACTCGGCGATCGCCTCCGCGACGAAGCCTTCGTACCAGGCCTTCCTGGCGGCGGCGAGCTGACCCTCGCGGGTGCTCGAAGCCGACTCGGCCTCCGCCACCAGCCGCCGGTAGGTGGCGGCCAGCACCGGGTTGGCCAGCTTCGACCCCGGCGCCGGCGCCGCGCCGCCGGGCAGCCACGTCGCCGCCGACGTCGGCCAGTCGCCGGTGAACAGCCCCGCGACCGACTCGATCGTGGCGGAGATCCGCTCCAGCACCGGCACGCCGTGCTCGGCGTAGTGGATCGCGGGGGCCAGCACGTCGGCCAGCGACCAGGTGCCCCAGCGCTCCAGCATGAGCATCCAGCCGCCGAACGCCCCCGGCACGGTCGCCGCCAGCAGCCCCGTGCCGGGCACCACGTCCAGGCCCAGCCCGGTGTAGTGCTCGATCGTGGCCGCGGCGGGCGCCACGCCCTGGCCGCACACCACCGACACCTTCTGGTCGGCCTCGCTCCACAGCAGGATCGGCACCTCACCGCCAGGGCCGTTCAGATGGGGCTCGGCGACCTGCAGCACGAACCCGGCGGCAACGGCCGCGTCGAAGGCGTTGCCGCCGCGTTCCAGCACGCCCATGCCGGCGGCTGACGCCAGCCAGTGCGTGCTGGCGACCATGCCGAAGTCGCCTGAGAGCTCGGGCCTGGTGGTGAACAAACCATTCTCCTTCTAGCGATGAGCGGCCGCGTCGGGGATGCGGTCCGCCGTGACGAGGTGACACGCGGCCGGATGCCCGTTGCCCCGCGCGTCGGTCAAGGGGGGCTCGTCGGTGCGGCAGGCGTCGTACGCCAGCGGGCACCGCGTGTGGAACCGGCACCCGGAGGGCGGATCGACCGGGCTCGGCACGTCGCCGCCGAGCACGATCCTGCGCCGCTCGCGCTGCCGCACCGGATCGGCCACCGGGGCCGCCGACAGCAGCGCCTGCGTGTACGGGTGCCGCGGCGCGGCGAAGATCTCGGCCTTCGGGCCCGACTCCACGATCTTGCCCAGGTACATGACGGCGATCCGGTCGGCCAGGAACTCCACGACCGACAGGTCATGCGTGATGAACAGGCAGGAGAAGCCCATGTCCCGCTGCAGATCCGTGATCAGGTTGAGCACGGACGCCTGCACGGACACGTCGAGCGCCGACACCGGCTCGTCCGCCACGACCAGCTTCGGCTCCAGGACCAGCGCCCTGGCCAGCCCCACCCGCTGGCGCTGCCCGCCGGACAGCTCGTGCGGGAACCGCGAGCGCATCTCCTGCCGCAGCCCGACCTTCTCCAGCATGGCCGACACCCGCTCGGAGGCGCCCCGGCGGTCGGCCACCTTGTGCCGCAGCAGCGGCTCGCCGACGATCTGCTCGATCGTGAAGCGCGGGTTGAGCGAGGAGAAGGGGTCCTGGAAGACCATGTGCATGTCCCGGCGCAGCGGGCGCATGGCCCGGCGCGACAGGCGGGTGATGTCGCGGCCGGCCAGCTCGATCGTGCCCGCGGTCGGGTCGGTCAGGCGCAGCACGCACTTGCCCACCGTGGACTTGCCGCTGCCGGACTCGCCGACCAGGCCGAGCACCTCGCCCTGGCCGATCTCCAGCGACAGGCCGTCCACGGCGCGCACCTGGCCGTAGTGCTTGACCAGGTCGTCGATGCGCAGGATCACTCCGTGCCTCCCGGGTGAAAGCAGGCCGCCAGATGGCCTTCCGCCTGGCGTACGAGCGAGGGCCGCGAGAGGCGGCAGTCGGCCTGGACGCGCGGGCAGCGGTCGTGGAAGGCGCACTCGTCGGGGTCGGACAGCGGCGAGGGCACCATGCCGGGGATCTCGGCCAGCCGCCCGCCGACCGCGGCGGTGGGCAGGGCCTGCATCAACCCCAGCGTGTACGGGTGGCGCGGGTTCGCGAACAGCTCGGTCACCGTGGCCTGCTCCACGGCGCGGCCCGCGTACATGACCACGGCCCGGTCGGCGATGTCGGCCACCACGCCCAGGTCGTGCGTGATCAGGATGATCGCGGTGCCGAGCCGGTCGCGCAGGTCGCGGAAGACGTCCAGCACGCCCGCCTGGATCGTCACGTCGAGCGCCGTGGTGGGCTCGTCGGCGATCAGGACCCGGGGAGAGCAGGCCACCGCGATCGCGATCATCACGCGTTGCCGCATGCCTCCGGACAGCTGGTGCGGATACTCCTTCATCCTGCGCGCCGCCGCCGGGATGCCGACCAGCTCCAGCAGCTCGACCGCGCGGTCGCCGGCCGCCCGCCGAGACAGGCCCTCGTGCCTGCGCAGCACCTCGGTGATCTGGTAGCCGACGCTGAACGACGGGTTGAGCGAGGTCATCGGCTCCTGGAAGACGACCGAGACGTCCTTGCCGCGTACGTGCCGCAGGTCCGGCTCGGGCAGCGTGGTGAGCTCGCGGCCGTCCAGCCGCACCGAGCCGGACAACCGGGTCGTGTCGGGCGGCAGCAGCCGGGGCACCGACATCGCGGTGACCGACTTGCCGCAGCCGGACTCGCCGCACAACGCCAGGATCTCGCCCTCGTCCAGGGTGAGCGAGATGTCCCTGACCGCCTGCACCAGGCCGTCCTCGGTGTCGAACCCGACGGTCAGGTCGGTGATCTCCAGCAGGCTCATCGGCCGCTCCTCGGGTCCAGTACGTCGCGCAGCCCGTCACCGAGCAGGTTGAAGCCGAGCGTGGCCAGGGCGATCATCAGGCCGGGCCAGATGGCCAGCCACGGCGCGTCGCTCAGGTACTGCTGCGCGGTGGTCAGCATCACTCCCCACGAGGCCGTCGGCGGTTGCACGCCGAGCCCGAGGAACGACAGCGTGGACTCGCCGATGATGGCCGCCGGGATCGCCACCGTGGCCTGCACGATGAGCGGGCTGGCGCAGTTGGGCAGCACGTACCTGAAGATGATGTGCCCGTCGCCGGCGCCGTCGGCGACGGCCGCCGCCACGTAGTCCATCTCCCTGACCGCCAGCACCTCGCCCCGGGTGATGCGGACGACGGCGGGCAGCTGGGAGAAGCCCAGCGCCAGCACCACGCCCTTCAGTGACGGCCCGATGATCGCCGCCAGGCCCACCGCGAACACCAGGAAGGGGAAGGCCAGCGTCACGTCCACCAGCCGCATCACGACCGGGTCGAGCCAGCGCCGGTAGAACCCGGCGACCAGCCCGATCGGGATGCCCACCGCCATCGCGAGCAGGGTCGACAGCACCCCGGCCTGGAGCGACACCTGCGCGCCGTGCGCGATCCTGGCGAACGCGTCCCTGCCCAGGTCGTCGGTGCCCATCAGGTGCGCGGGCGACGGCGGTGCCAGCGTGGCCAGGTAGTCCTGCGCGGCCGGGTCGCCGGTCACCAGCGGCCCCGCCAGGGCCAGCAGGACGAAACCCGCGACCAGCACCAGCCCGGCCATCGGCATCGGCCGCCGCCGGAAGCGCCGCCACAACCTGCGCCTGCGGGCGGCCCGGCCCGCCGCGACGGCCTGTTCAGTCATGGGAGCCCCCTGACAGCCTGATCCGCGGGTTGAGGAAGGCGTAGGCGATGTCGACCAGGAGGTTGACGACGACGTAGCCGATCACGGTGATCAGCACCACGGCCTGGATGACGGGGTAGTTCCTGGTCAGCACCGCGTCCACGGTCAGCTTGCCGAACCCGGGGATCACGAAGATCTGCTCCGTCACCACGGCGCCGCTGATCAGGGCGCCGAGCTGGAGGCCGAGCACGGTGACGACGGTCGTCAGGCTGTTGCGCAGCGCGTGCGCGCCCACGACCTTGGCCTCCGACAGGCCCTTGGACCGCGCGGTCCTGACGTAGTCGGCCGACAGCGCGCCCAGCATGGCCGAGCGGGTCTGCCGCATCAGGATGGCCGCGAAGCCGGTCCCGAGCACGAGGGCGGGCAGGATCATGCGCTGCAGGTTCTCGGCCGGGTCCTGGGTGAACGGCACGTATCCGGAGGCGGGCAGCACCCGCCAGGTGACCGCGAACAGCAGGATGGCGAGCAGGCCCAGCCAGAAGTGCGGCACCGACAACCCGGCCAGGCCGAACCCGGTGGCGACGTAGTCGGCGACCTTGCCGCGGCGCACCGCCGCCACGATGCCCGCGCCCACGCCGATGACGATCGCGACCAGCATGGCGAGGGCGGACAGTTCCAGCGTCACCGGCAGCCGCTCGGCGATGATGTCGATCACCGGGAGCTGGTCCTGCGTGGAGCGGCCGAGGTTGCCGGTCAGGGTCTGGCCGATGTAGTCGACGTACTGTGCGGGCAGTGGTTTGTCCAGGCCGAACTCCTGCCGGATGGCCTCGACCACCTCGGGCGAGGCCTCCTGTCCCGCCATGACGGTGGCCGGGTCGCCGGGCAGCGCCCTGATCCCCAGGAAGATCAGGACACTGCCCAGGAACATGACGATCACCGCGGATCCGCAGCGCCGGAGGATGAACCAGAGCATCAGGAGGTGAACCCGGCGGTGACGAAGCGCGGCAGGCCGTCCTTGAAGTACTGGACTCCGGCGACGTTCTTGTTCATGCCCAGGTAGTACTTGTTGTGGTAGAGGTACACGATCCCGCGCAGCTCGGCGATCTTCTTCGTCGCGCTGCTGTAGAGCTCCGCCCGCTTGGCGGTGTCCGACTCTGCGGCCGCCTCCTTGACCGGGTCGTCGATGCCCGGGTCGGACATGCCGCTGTAGTTGTTGGCGCCGCGGCTGGTGACCATGCCGGTGAGGTTGCCGTCCGGGTCCACCCGGCCCGACCAGCCGACCAGCATGGCGTCGAAGTCGCCGGCCTTGCCCTGCTCCAGGTTGCTGACGAACTCGCCCGTCTTCACGCTCACGTTGAAGCCCGCCTCCTTGGCCATCTGCTGGATGACCTGCGCCAGGCGGATGTTGGTGGCGTCGTTGGGCGTGTTGAGGCTGACGGGGATCGGCGTCGGCACGCCGGAGGCCTGGACGAGCTGCTTGGCCTTGGCGACGTCGCGCTTCGAGCACTGCAGGTCCTGCGCCCGGTAGGGGCTGTCCAGCGGCAGGGGCGAGCAGTCGGCCTCGTACAGGCCGTTGTAGACGGTCTTGTTGATCAGCTCGCGGTCGAGGGACAGCTCGAACGCCTCGCGCAGCTGCGGGTTCTTGCCCAGCGCCGTGTCCACCGCGCCGGCCTTCTCCGTGGCCCCGTCGGCGTTGCCGACGTTGATCGTGACGCCGTAGTAGCCGAGGCCGCCGCCCGCCACGACCTTCAGGTTGGGGTCGGCCTGCACGCCCTTGACCGTGGTGGTGGCGAGCTGGTCGGCCACCTGAACGTCGCCGGACTTCAGGTTGGCGGCCCGTACGTTGGGGTCGATAATGATCTTGTAGACGAGCTTGTCGAGCTTGACCTTGGCCGCGTCGTAGTAGTCGGGCGCCTTCTCCAGCACGATCTGGCTGCCGGAGGTGCGGCCGGCGAACGCGAACGGTCCCACGCACACGGGGCTCGCGCCGAAGTTGTCGCCCGCCTCGTCCAGCGCCTTGGGCGACATGATCATGCCGGCGCGGTCGGCGAGCTGCGCGGTCAGCGGGGTGAACGCCTGCGAGAGCGTGAGCCTGACCGTGGCGGGGTCGACCACGGTGACCTTGTCGACCGGGGCGAGGTCGGCCTGGCGCGCCGACTTCTTCCAGGTGCGGTGCCGGTCGAGCGACTTCTTGACGGCCTCGGCGTCGAGCGGTGTCCCGTCGTTGAACTTCACGCCCTCGCGCAGCTTGATCGTCACCTCCTTGCCGTCGTCGGAGACCTCCGGCAGGGCGGCGGCCAGTTGCGGCACCAGAGCCGACGCCGCGTCGATGTCGTAGAGCTTCTCGCACATGTTCGCGAAGACCTCGCGACCCACCAGCGTGGTCGCGGAGCTCGGGTCGAGTGCGTCGGGGTCGGCGTTGAGCGCGATGTTGAGCGTGCCGCCCGCTTTGACCGGCCGGTTGTCGGTGGTGGCGTCGGCGATGGATGGAGGTGCGGCGGGCGTGCCGGTGGATCCGCCTCCGCCGCATGCCGCCAGGGCCACGGGGAGAACGGCGAGCGCCGCGAAGAGCCTGGGGGACGGTCTCATGGGGCCTCCGTAGAACCTTTTAGGAGACTGTATACAAGACCTGACATTTCATAAGTGTTTCATAACGCTGTGTTGTTATCTGACCGTTTTCTAATCGTTCGGGTGTTTTGTTGTACGGCCCACGGCCACCAGGAACGATCTCCTGGCCGCGGCCACGTGCGCGACCGCCCTGGCCTGCGCCTCGTCCTCGTCGCCCGCGGCGATGGCCTCGTACAGGCTCACGTGTTCTGACCAGGAGTGCGGGCCGCGCGCGGCGGCGGTCTGGCTGAAGACCCACTGCGCCCGCTGGAGCATCGGCTTCATCATCAGGCTCAGGTAGGAGTTGCCCGCAGCCTCGCCCACGGCCAGGTGGAAGGCGGTGTTGAGGTCGGCCACCCGCTCCAGGCGCCCGGCTTCCACCGCCTGCCTGGCCTGCTCGAGCACCTGCCGGAGCCGCTCGGCGGCGGCCGGATCACGCCTGCGCGCCGCCAGCCGGGCCGCGAGCCCCTCGATCGCCATGCGCACGTCGAAGAGCTCCTCGCCCTCTTCGGCGGACAGGCGGGCGACCGTGGCGCCGAGCCGGGGGACGACCTCGATGAAGCCCTCGGCGGCCAGCACCCGGATGGACTCGCGTACCGGATTGCGCGAGACGCCGAGCGCGGCGGCCAGCCGGTCCTCGACCAGCCGTTCGCCCTGGGCGAGCTCGCCGGAGAGTATGCGGCGCCGCAGCTCCTCGGTGACCTCGTCGCGTAATGTCTGATGGGCCGCGCCCAGCGTCATGCCACTCATTTGATGACTTATCGTATACAGCTCCATTGCGGGTCAGGCTTCCCCGCGTGGACTCCGGCCCGCCTCCTCCGCCACCCGGCTGACCTCCCACATGCGCCCGAACTCTCCCGTCGTCATCGCCTCCTCCGGCACCGTGCCCTGCGGGTCGATCAGCAGGACCTCGACCGCTCCGCCACGGACCAGGCACTTCTGCAGGCTCCTCGACCAGGCCGGTCGTGCCGTCAGGTAGATCACCTTCGCGGTCCGCACGAGCCGGACGGAAGCCGCTTCACCCGGTGGCCGCGCCCGCGCGGCGCTTGGCGCGATAGGTGAGCCACAGGCCCGTGCCGTACATGGCCACGCCGAGGACGATCATGACCGCGACGGTCGGCGCGCGCAGCCCCGGCTCCATGTACGTGGCCAGGAACCACGAGTGCTCCAGCATGCCGTTGTTCACGAAGATGCCGGC
The DNA here is from genome assembly GCF_055586745.1 of Nonomuraea sp. NPDC049378. Classification (NCBI taxonomy): domain Bacteria; kingdom Bacillati; phylum Actinomycetota; class Actinomycetes; order Streptosporangiales; family Streptosporangiaceae; genus Nonomuraea; species Nonomuraea sp. NPDC049378. Next base: position 775,263 of record NZ_JBVJHP010000001.1, on the reverse strand, counting down.
CACGATCCCCTGCGGGAACAGCGGGATGGCGCCGAGCGACCAGCAGGTCATGACGATCACCCGCTGGACCTTGGGCATGTCCGGCATCTTGAACGCCGTGCCGGCTCCTCCGTCGGGGCGGCGGCCCGTACGCATCATGTGCAGCAGCTCGGGGCCCCGGGCGGCCAGCCGCCGCTCGGCCAGCAGCCCCAGCCCCCAGTAGCACAGGACGCCGGTGCCCACCCCGGCCGCCACGCCCCACCAGCCGTACAGCACCGCCACCACGATGGCGGGCGCGCCCGTCAGCGCGACGAGGACCAGCACCAGGTACGCCAGGCCGGTCAGCGAGCCGTCGTCCTCGCTCGTCCGCAGGGGGTTGCCGCCGCGCTTCTGGGGGTCGGTGCCGGGCACCAGCGCGAACACAGAGATGAGCGGCACCAGCCCGGCCGCGCCGCCGAGCAGCGCGACCGTGGCCGCCAGGATCAGCGGCATCGTGCCCTCCACGACCAGGGCGAGCGCCACCCCGAGCACGACCGCCACCGGGCCCACGATCACCAGCCAGGCCCGCTGCCGGCCGCGCACGTCGGACGCGCCCGGCGTCATCAGCGACAACCAGAGCGCGGTGCCGTCGGTGCCGTAGAGGTTGGACGTCATGGCGGCCGCCATGACGATGAACATCGGCCCCGCCCACGGCAGCAGCCCCGCCCAGCCGAGCACGAGCGGCGCCCCCGCGAAGAACAGCCCGTACGCCAGCGCGAACGTCAGCTGATGGTTGCGCACGAGGTCGCGCGACCACGTACGCAGTTCCTTGGCGACCACGGCCGTGCCCGCCGTGCCCGCCCGCATCGGCCGGCGGCCACGCGCCGACGGCCGGGACGCGCCCGCCCGCCGGGTCAGCAGCGCCGCCCACGCGCCGAGCAGCAGCACGATCAGCACCGCCATCGCGGCCAGGGCCCAATAGCCGCCCCGCACCGCCAGCAACCCCCACCCCGACGGCAGGTACCGCACGAACTCGGGAATCCGCCCGCCCTGCCCGAACGCCACCGCGAAAACCCACGCCTGCCCCAGGAACGCCAGCACCACACCGTTGATCACCCCGGCGCCGATCGCCCCCACGCGCGAGCGCAGCGCGATGCCCAGCAGTCCCACTGCCACCTTCGACAGCAGCACGAACACCGCCAGCTGCAACACCATCGCGGGCACCGCGACCAGCGCCGCCACGGCGCTCTCCCGCGCGCCCGCCACCACGAGCCCCGACAGGGCGATCAGGCTGACCGCCGGCGCGACGCCCACGAACGCCGAGACCAACAGCCCGCCCGCCAGCCGCGCCGGCGGCAACCCCACCAGCGCGAAGAACTCGGGTCGCAACGTCTCGTCGCCGCCGCCGGAGAAGACGGGGCCGATGATCCAGCCGAGCATCCACACGGCGTAGGCGGCGGCCGCCCAGTCGCCGTCAAGGAGGGTCAGGTAGATCGTGCCCGCCGCGAGCACCAGCCCGAGCACGCCGCCCGTGGCCATCGTGCCGCCGCGCTGTCCCGTGACCGAATGGCGGAGGATCGCGACCTTCATCCGGACCAGAGTGACGGCTACAGCCATGACAATCCCCTGGTGCCGGTGGAGCCCGCGCCGACCAGCTCCACGAACCGGTCCTCCAGCGTCGCCGCGCCGCGCACCTCCTGCAGCGGGCCCGCCGCCGCCACCCGGCCCTTGTCGATCACGCCCACGTGGTCGCAGAGCTGCTCGACCAGCGCCATCACATGGCTCGACAACACGATCGAACCGCCGCCCGCCACGAACCCGCGCAGGATCATCTTGATCGTGGCAGCCGACACCGGGTCCACTGCCTCGAACGGCTCATCCAGCACCAGCAGCTTGGGCGCGTGCAACAAAGCCGTGGCCAGGCCGATCTTCTTACGCATGCCGGTCGAGTATTCGATCACCAGAGTCTTCTCGGCCCCGTCCAGCTCCAGCACCGACAGCAACTCCTCGGCCCGCTCGGCCACCACCTCCTTGCCCAGCCCGCGCAGCAGCCCGAGGTAGGTGAGAACCTCGCGGCCGGTGAGCCGCTCCGGCATGGCCATTCCGTCGGGCAGCACGCCCACCAGCTGCTTGGCCCGGCCGGGATCGGACCACACGTCGGCGCCGAAGATCCGCGCCGTTCCCGCGTCCGGCCTGAGCAGGCCGACCGCCATGGACAACGTGGTGGTCTTGCCCGCGCCGTTCTGCCCGACGAGGCCGTAGAACGACCCCTGGGGAACGGTCATGTCGATGTGGTCGACGGCGACGTTCTCGCCGAACGTCTTGGCCAACCCCTTGATCTCCAATGCGGCTGTCATGGGTCTCTCCTGGTGGCGATGGTGAACAAGGTGACGAGTTCGCGGGTGTGCAGGTCGAGGTCGAAGTCCGGATCATGCAGGAGGTGGCCGGGCACCGCGTCGATCGCGCCGCGAATGCTGACGGCCATGCTGCGCTGGTCGAAGTCGCGGAACTCGCCCGTCCGTTTGCCCCAGCCGAGCAGCTTCTCCAGGTCGGCGATCGCCACCTCGGCCTGCACCGCGTACGGCCCGGGGCCGCCCTCCTCGCCCGGAGTGTGCGTGATCACCTCCATCAGCGCCAGCAGGGGCTTGCGGCGCAGCCGCATGAACTCCATGTTGCTCTCGATGTAGGCGCGCAGGCCGTCGCTCGCCGTGGACTGGCCGAGGATGCGGTGGACCATCAGGTCGGTCGCCATCCTGGCGACCTCCGCGACGACCGCATCGATGAGCTGCTTCTTGCCGCCGAAGTGGTACGAGATCACGCCGGTGCTGATCTTTGCCTGCTCGGCGATCCTGGCCAGGGTCGTGTGGGCGTACCCCTGGTCGGCGAGCACCTCGATGGCGCACGCGATGATCTGGGCCCGGCGCGCCTGCTCAATGAACGTGCGACTTTCTGACGGCATGATCAGAATTCTAAACGGTCATTCAACTCGAGTGTCGCCTGGAGCCTGCCCGGGGCGTCGTGCCCGAAGGACGCCGGAGCTCGGTCAGGCGCGCAGGCGCAGGCCGCGGGGCGTCGGGTGGAACCCCGCCGCCTCAAGAGCGGCCGCCAGCGGTGAGTCGACGATGGAGGCCCCGTCGGCCCGCTCCACGGTCAGCTTGCCCAGCGCGCCGTCGCGTACGGCCAGGGCGAGGGCGTCGACGGCCGGCTGCAGGCGCGCGTCGTCGGTGAACGACAGCAGGGTCTTGCCACCCCGCTCGACGTAGAGCACCAGGTGGCCGTCGACCAGGACCACCAGGGACCCGGCCTTCCTGCCCGGCTTGTGCCCGACGTCGCCGGGATGCTGCGGCCAGGGGAGCGCGGCGCCGTACGGGCTGGCCGGGTCGGCGGCGGCGAGCACCACCGCCCGCCTTGAGCCGCCCGACCGCCCGGAGCCCGCGGAAACGCCCCCGAATCCGGTCCCCGGCGCGAGCCCGGCGCCCGGCTCGAATCCGGCCCCCGGCCCCGGTTCGGTACCCGGTCCGAGCCCGGTTTCCGGCGCGAAGCCGGACGCGCCCGGGGCGATGCCCGGTGCCATGGCGCGCATCCGGTCGACCGCCCCGGGCAGCGCGAACTGGGCACCGCCGAGCCCTTCGACGAAGTAGCCCCGCCGGCAGCGCCCGCTCTCTTCGTACGCCCGCAACACCTGGTAGACCGGCGTGAACCCACCGGGCAGGCGCTCCGAGGTCACCGCCCCGCGCGTCACCACCCCGTGCCGTTCGAGCAGCGTTTCGGCCTGGGCGTTGGCCCGCTGCGTCGCGTCGGGCGCGGGGCCGGGCAGCAACCACCACCGCCCGGCCACCGTGGGCGGCCCGCTCCTGCTCGGCAGCACCGCCCGGCGCCGCCGCGTGGTGGCGGGCCGGTGCGCGGGCCGTCCGGTGCCGAGGGTGGCCCGCAGCGGCGCGAGCGTGTCACCTGACACCCGCCCCGCCCACGCCAGGTCCCACAGCGCGGCGACGAGCGTCGTGTCGTCGAGCGAGCCGAGCTGGTCGGAGATCCCGCGGAAGAACAGCGCGCCACCCCCGCCCAGCAGTTCCAGCACGCTGTCGTGCACCGGCGTCATGGTGATCTCGGCGGGCTCGGGCAGCAGCAGCGGCGCGGTGTCGGCGAAGTAGAGGGACACCCAGCCGTCACCGCCGGGCAGTGAGCCCTGCCCCGCCCACATCACCTCGCCGGACGACGTCAGCTCGTCGAGCAGCGCCGGATGGTAGCCGGGCACCCGCGCGGGCAGGACCAGCGTCTCCAGCGCGGACGCGGGCACGGCCGCCCCCTGGAGCTGCTCGATGGAGCGGACCAGGGAGTCCATCGCCCTGGCCGCCCCCGCCCGCCCCGCCGAGGCCGGCCCCGAGCCGGTGATGCCGTGCCAGGCCGGGAGAAACAGGGCCAGCGTCTCCGGCGCGACCGGCTCGACCTCCTTGCGGAGCCTTGCCAGCGACCGGCGGCGCAACATCCGCAGCACCCCGGCGTCGCACCACTCCTCGCCCCGCCCGCCGGGCCGGAACTCGCCGCTGACGACCCGCCCGGTCACCGCCAGCCGCCGCAGCGCGTCCGTCACCACGGCGACGCCCAGCCCGAACCTCGCCGCGGCCGTGCCGGCGTGGAAGGGCCCGCGCGTGCGGGCGTGCCGCGCCACCAGGTCGGACAGCGGGTCGGCGACCGGCTCCAGGAACACGTGCGGCACCCCCACCGGCAGGGGCACGCCGAGCGCGTCACGCAACCGCGCCGCGTCCTCGATGGCGGCCCACTGCTCCTCGCCCGCGACGCGTACTTTGATCGCCCGCCGCGCGCGCTCCAGCTCCTGCAGCCAGGCCGGGTCGCCGCCGCGCACGCTCACGTCGGGCGCCAGCAGCGGGCCGTGCGAGCGCAGCAGGTCGGCGAGGTCTTCCGCGTCGCGCAGCGGCCGGTCGAGCCGGGCCAGCTCGCGCTCGCTGTCGGAGATCACGTCGGGTTCGAGAAGCTCGCGCAGGTCGGCCTGCCCGAGCAGCTCGGACAGCAGCGTGGTGTCGAGGGCCAGGGCCTGCGCCCGCCGCTCGGCCAGCGGCGCGTCGCCTTCGTACATGAACGCGCCCACGTAGTGGAACAACAACGACGCCGCGAACGGGGAGGCCTGCGAGGTCTCCACCTCCACCAGCCGCACCCTGCGCGCCGCGATGTCGCGCATGAGCCGGACGAGGCCGGGCACGTCGAAGACGTCCTGCAGGCACTCGCGCATCGTCTCCAGCACGATCGGGAACGAGGCGTATCGGGAGGCCACGCCCAGCAGGTGGGCGGCCCGCTGGCGCTGCTGCCACAGCGGGCTGCGCCTGCCCGGCGTGCGGCGCGGCAGCAGCAGCGCCCGCCCCGCGCACTCCCTGAACCGGGAGGCGAACATGGCCGACCCGCCCAGCTCCTCGGTGACGATCTGCTCGACCTCCTCGGCGTCGAACGCCGCCACGTCGGTGGGAGGCTCGGCCAGCGTGTCGGGGATGCGCAGCACGATGCCGTCGTCGGAGTGCACGGCCTGCACGTCGACGCCGTAACGCTCGCGCAGCCGCCGGTTGACGGCCAGCGCCCATGGCGCGTGCACCCGCGCGCCGTAGGGGGAGTGGATCACCACCCGCCAGTCGCCCAGCTCGTCGTGGAAACGCTCCACCAGCAACGTGCGGTCGTCGGGGACGTAGCCGGTGGCCTCGCGCTGCTCGTTGAGGTAGGCCAGCAGGTTGCCCGAGGCGTAGGCGTCCAGGCCCGCCGCCCGCATCCGGTCGGTCGAGCCCTGCTGGGCCTGCTCGCGCAGGAACCGCCCGATCGCCCGGCCCAGCTCGGCCGGACGGCCGGGCGCGTCGCCGTGCCAGAACGGCAGCTTGCCCGGCTGCCCCGGCGCCGGTGAGACGAGCACCCGGTCGGCCGTGATGTCCTCGATCCGCCAGGACGTCGCGCCCAGCACGAACACGTCGCCCACCCGCGACTCGTAGACCATCTCCTCGTCGAGCTCGCCCACCCTGGAGGAGCGCTCGCCCACCAGGAACACCCCGAACAGGCCGCGGTCGGGGATGGTGCCGCCGTTGGTGACCGCGAGCCGCTGCGCCCCTGGACGCCCCTGCAGGGTGCCGGTCACGCGATCCCACACGATGCGGGGGCGCAGCTCGGCGAACTCCTCGCTCGGATAGCGGCCGGCCAGCATGTCGAGCGTGGCCTCCAGCGCGCCACGCGGCAGCGTGGCGTAGGGGGCGGACCGCTTGACCACGGACTCCAGCTCGTCGACCGTCCACTCGTCGAGCGCCGTCATGGCGACGATCTGCTGGGCCAGCACGTCGAGCGGATTGCGCGGATAGCGCAGCTCCTCGATCTCGCCGCTCTTCATGCGCTCGGCCACCACGGCCGTCTGCACCAGATCGCCGCGGTATTTCGGGAAGATCACCCCTTTGGACACCGCCCCCACCTGGTGGCCCGCCCGGCCGATGCGCTGCAGCCCGCTGGCCACGCTCGGCGGCGCCTCCACGCACGCGACCAGGTCGACCGCGCCCATGTCGATGCCCAGCTCCAGGCTGGAGGTGGCGACCACGGCGGGCAGCCTGCCCGACTTGAGCGCCTCCTCGATCTGCGCCCGCTCCTCCTTGGAGACCGAGCCGTGGTGAGCGCGTACGATCTCCGTCACGACCCCCTTGGCGGATCCCGCCTGCGCCATCATCTCGGCGGGCGTGCGCCGGGGAGGCTCGGCGGCGCGGCCCTGATCGGGCGGACCCGTCTCCCAGATCGACGGATCGACGGCCTCCGTGCCGTGCTCGCGCTCATATGCCAGCTCGTTGAGCCGGGTGCACAGCCGCTCGGCCAGCCGCCGCGAGTTGGCGAAGACGATCGTCGAGCTGTGCGCCCCGATCAGGTCGAAGAGCCGGTCTTCGACATGCGGCCAGATCGACCTGCCGCTCGGCTCGGGCGCGAACTCCTCGCCCTCCTGCGGCTTGCCGCCCTCCATCTCCGTCATGTCCTCGACCGGGACGACGACCTCGATCTCGATCTGCTTCTCCGACGGCGGCTGCACCACGGTGGCCGGGCGAACCCCGCCCAGGAACGTCGCCACCTCGCTCACCGGGCGCACGGTCGCCGACAACCCGATGCGCTGCGCCGGCCGTTCGAGCAGGGCGTCGAGCCGCTCCAGGGTGAGCGCCAGATGCGCGCCCCGCTTGGTGGCCGCGACCGCGTGCACCTCGTCGACGATCACCGTCTCGACCTCGCGCAACGCCTCGCGTGCCTGGCTGGTGAGCAGCAGGAACAGCGACTCGGGCGTCGTGATCAGAATGTCGGACGGCCTGGCGGCGAACCGCCTGCGGTCCTCCGCCGGGGTGTCGCCCGAGCGGATCGCGACCGAGATCTCCGGCACCGGCAGCCCCAGCCGCCGCGCCGTCTGCTTGATGCCCGCCAGCGGCGCGCGCAGGTTGCGCTCGACGTCGACGGCGAGCGCCTTGAGCGGCGACACGTAGAGCACGCGCGTGCCCCTGCGCCCGGCCTGCCCCTGGGCCCGGCCCCCGGGCCGTCTCGGGGGCCGCTCCTGGACCCGCTCATCGACCGGCGTCGCGGCGAGCCGGTCGAGGGACCACAGGAACGCCGCCAGCGTCTTGCCCGACCCGGTGGGCGCGACGACCAGGGTGTTGTCGCCGCGCGCGATCGACTCCCACGCCCCCTCCTGGGCGGCGGTGGGCTCCTGGAATGCTCCGGTGAACCATTGCCTGGTCATCTGGCTGAAGTGGTCTAGCGAGCTCACCAGCACATACTGCCTCGCGTCACCGACAGAAACCGCATTCGCACGACGGCGCGTGATTGAGCGGGCGCCATGGCGGACATACAGCGACCGTGACCATTGACTACGCGTCCATCGAAGCCCGCCGTGCGGAGCTCAGGCGGCGTCACGTCTTACCGCACCGGCCGTCCAGCAGCGCGCGGGGCCTGCACCACGTGGCCCTGCTGTCGTCCGACGTGGAACGGACCATAACGTTCTACCAGGAACTCCTGGAGTTCCCGCTCACCGAGATCATCGAAAACCGCGACTACAAGGGCTCCAGCCACTTCTTCTTCGACATCGGCAACGGCAACCTGCTCGCCTTCTTCGACTTCCCCGGCCTCGACCTCGGGCCGTACCAGGAAGTGCTCGGCGGGCTGCACCACATCGCGATCTCCGTCGACCCCGCCACGTGGGAACGACTGCGCGGGAAGCTGGAGATGGCCGGCGTGCCGCACCAGATCGAGAGCGGCGCCTCCATCTACTTCAAGGACCCCGACGGCGCCCGCCTGGAACTGCTCGCCGACCATCTCGGTGAGATGTACGGCGCGCGGGTGATGTGACCTAGCGGCGCGACGCCCTGCGCGTTCGCGGCCTGCCCGTACGCGGTAACCGCCTGATGCCCGCGTGCCGCTCGGCACGCTCCTCCTTCTCCTTCCGCACGGCGAGGCGCAGCGCGAGCCGCAACCGGCGGCGCCTGGCCCTGTTGGCCCTGGCGACGGCTGACTTCGGGGGTGAAGACTTGGGGGTCTTTGGCATGGGGATGTCCTACCCACCCGCGGCGGGCTTCCATACTTGAGTGCATGCGCCTGACCGAGTTCTGGAGACGGATGAACGCTCACTTCGGTGAGACCTACGCCGAGTCATGGGCGCGCGACTACGTGCTCGCCCCGCTCGGCGGGCGGACGGTGACGCAGGCGCTGGCCGACGGTGAGAGCGCCAAGACCGTCTGGCGCGCCGTGTGCCAGGTGGAGGACGTCTCGCCCAAGCTGCGCTGAAGCGGCTAGGGCTGGGCCGCGTCCAGCGCCCGGCGCAGCGCCGCGGCCGTGCTCTCCAGATCGTCGGCGCTGCCCTGCCCTCCCGCAGACCAAAGGAAGAGCCAGCCCTGGCCGGACGGCGTCGCGAAGATGATCGTCTGGCGGCCGGTGCGCGGATGCCACACCCACAACACCGGATCGTCCTCGCCGACCAACCGGCTGACCAGTCCCACGTCGGGCAGCAGTTCGGCGAGCGACTCCAGATGGACGCGCCGTTCCCCGGTGAAGCCGCTCGCCACGTCGCCGCCTCCAAGCTTTCGCCCTGCAGTGAGTCTCCCCAGCTCACCGCGCATCACAACACGCCGGGGCCGACCCTCGTGAACATCACGTGGCGAGATCGAGGAATTACGCGGAGCGCGGGCTTCCAGTGTTCCGGATCCATGAGGATCCGGGTGGGCAGAGCCGAGGGGCCTCTTCGAGGATCCGGTCCTGGTGGACTCCCGGCGGCGATGCCGGAAACCCTGCCACCGCCGGGACGTCCTGGCGTACCTTAAGTCACCTGCGCTGATCGGCTTCAGGGCGGGGCACGGCTCGTGGCGTGTTCCCGCTGTGCTCGAACAGCCGTTCGGCTACGATGGAAGCGCGCCGAGCCACGTCTTCCCCGGCAGTCCCAGAAAATGTCGGTGGCAGGCCGTAGCTTTCACTCGACTGACCGGACCACGATCCTCCAGGGGGAGTTCCATGGCTATCAACGACCGCGAGAAGGCCCTCGAGACCGCACTCGCCCAGATCGAGCGGCAGTTCGGCAAGGGCTCAGTGATGCGCCTGGGCGACGACGCCCGAGCTCCCATCGAGGTGGTCCCCACCGGGTCGATCTCCCTCGACGTGGCCCTCGGCATCGGCGGCCTGCCGCGTGGCCGCATCGTCGAGGTCTACGGCCCTGAGTCCTCGGGCAAGACGACCATCGCCCTGCACGCGGTGGCCAACGCCCAGCGGGCCGGCGGCATCGCGGCGTTCGTCGACGCCGAGCACGCCCTCGACCCCGAATACGCCAAGAAGCTCGGCGTCGACACCGACGCCCTGCTGGTCTCCCAGCCCGACACCGGTGAGCAGGCGCTCGAGATCGCCGACATGCTCATCAGGTCCGGCGCCGTCGACATCATCGTCATCGACTCGGTGGCAGCGCTCGTGCCCAAGGCCGAGATCGAGGGTGAGATGGGCGACAGCCACGTCGGCCTCCAGGCCCGCCTCATGTCCCAGGCGCTGCGCAAGATCGCCGGTGCCCTGAGCAGCACCGGCACCACCGCCATCTTCATCAACCAGCTCCGCGAGAAGATCGGTGTGATGTTCGGCTGCATGTCGTACGGCACGCGCGTCACGCTCGCCGACGGCACACAGGAGAAAATCGGCAAGATCGTCAATCAGAAGATGGACGTCGAGGTTCTCTCCTACGACCCGGAGACCGACAAGCTCGTTCCCCGCCGCATTGTCAACTGGTTCGACAACGGCAACGCCGAGCGGTTCCTGCAGTTCACTGTGGCCAAGTCGGGCGGAAACGGAAAGGCCCAGTTCGCTGCGACGGAGAACCACCAGATCCGCACCCCGGGCGGCTGGCGTGACGCCGGTGAGCTGATCGCGGGAGATCGCGTCATGCTCACGGAGACCCACCGCTTGAGCGACAAGCAGTGGCAGGTCATCCTGGGGTCGCTGATGGGAGATGGAAACCTGTCGCCCAATCGCCGTGGCCGCACCGGCGTTCGCTTCCGCATGGGGCATGGCGCCAAGCAGGAGGACTACCTGTCCTGGAAGTGCTCGATGCTCGGCAACATCACCCACAGCCGCAGCACCAACTCCAAGGGCGCGGTCTTCGCCGACTTCACTCCTCTTCCCGAGCTCGAAGAGCTGCGCCAGGTGGTCTACCTCGGTGGCGGCAAGAAGCACATCACCTCGGAATACCTCAAGGCGCTGACACCTCTGGCTCTGGCGGTGTGGTACATGGACGATGGCTCGTTCACGCTCCGTTCGAAAGGGTTGCAGCAGCGCACCGAAGGCGGTTCCGGTCGCATCGAGATCTGCGTCGAGGCGATGAGCCAGGGCTCCCAGGAGCGTCTTCGCGACTACCTGTGTGACACCTATGGCCTCAACGTGCAGGTTCAGCATCGCGGGGCCCGGGGCGTGGCCGTCCTGCAGTTCGACACGGCATCGTCGGCCACGTTCCAGAAGCTGGTGGCGCCCTACGTCCACCCCTCTATGGCCTACAAGCTCCTGCCTCGCTATCGCGGCCAGTTCGCGGTCGAGCCGGAGTTCGCCGACCCCGAGCCGCGGCTCGTGCCCTCACGGATCCTTGACATTCGCATCAAGCCGAAGGCCCGCTCCATGAGGAAGTTCGACCTCGAGATCGAGGGGACGCACAACTACTTCGTCGACGGTGTCATGGTCCACAACAGCCCCGAGACGACGACGGGTGGCAAGGCGCTCAAGTTCTACGCCTCGGTCCGGATGGACATCCGCCGCATCGAGACGCTCAAGGACGGCACGGAGGCGGTCGGCAACCGCACCAGGGTCAAGGTCGTCAAGAACAAGATGGCGCCGCCCTTCCGCGTCGCCGACTTCGACATCCTCTACGGTGTGGGCATCTCCCGCGAGGGCGGCCTCATCGACATGGGTGTGGAGCACGGCTTCGTGCGCAAGTCCGGCGCCTGGTACACCTACGAGGGCGACCAGCTCGGCCAGGGCAAGGAGAACGCGCGCAACTTCCTGCGCAACCACCCCGACATGGCCAACGAGATCGAGAAGAAGATCAAGGACAAGCTGGGTGTCGGCCCACGCCTCGACACCCCGGCCGAGCCCGCCGCTCCGGCCCCGGCGGCCGCTCCTTCCGGCCGGGGTTCCAAGTCCACCCCCAAGCCGGGTGACGTCTGATCGCTGACCCTATGAGCAACCCCGAGCGGCCACAGGCGCCCCAGCCACACAATCGGGGCGCCTGGCCGAAGTCCACCTCGCCGCGGGGCCGTGACCTCGCTCTCTCGGCGGCGGACGGCTGGCCATCACTCGACGAGTGGCGCAACCGTCCTCGCACCCCCGATCCCGAGCCCGGCGGCGCCACGGATTCCGGCAGCCCGGCAGAAGGTCCCGGCGTGCCCGGTTGCCCGCCTCCGACGCCGGGCCGCCCCCGCCTGGACCGCGATGGTTCGGGGCGTGATGGACAGCGTGCCCCCGGTGTCCCGGCAGAGCTGGAGCAAGGAGCCACCGGCTCCCCGCCTCCGGAGGCCGACGGCTCCCGCGTGCGCGATGGCGGGCCGGCTGACAGGTCTTCCGGCGACGGAGACGGCGGATGGCATTCCGAGGTGCTGGCCGGGGACAGTTGGTTCGGCAAAGACCATGCCAGGGGCCGCGGGAAGGGCACTGAAGGCAGGAGCCGAGCTGACAAGTGGGCCGGAGGCGGCGAGAACGCCTCAGGCGGGCAGGACGAAGGCAGCGGGAGCCCGGCGGGCGAGTGGGGTGAGGACGGTGCGAGGCGATCGGGCAGAGGGCGCCGGTCCGGTCGGTCCAGCAGGCGCGCAGGAAAGGGCCCGCGGGGATGGTTGCCGGAAGGGCCTGACGCCGACAGCCCGGCCGGGGCCGCTCCGGCCGCCGACCCGGAGTCGGTGGCCCGGGCCATCTGCCTGCGCCTTCTCACCATGGCTCCCAAGACGCGAGCCCAGCTCGCCGAAGCTCTGCGCAAGCGGGAGGTGCCGGACGACGCCGCGGAGGCGGTGCTCAGCCGGTTCTCTGAGCTGGGGCTGATCGACGACGAGGCCTTCGCCACGGCCTGGGTCGACTCCAGGCACCACGGTCGCGGCCTGGCCAAGCGCGCCCTGGCCGCCGAGCTGCGCCATCGGGGCGTCGACACCGACACGGTCAAGGAAGCCGTCGACCGCCTCGATCCCGACCAGGAGGCGGAGACCGCTCGCCGGCTGGTGGAGCGCAAGCTGGCCGCGACCCGCTCCCTCGACCCGCGCGCCCGCACCCGCCGCCTCGCCGGCATGCTCGCCCGCAAGGGCTACCCGTCGGGCCTGGCCTTCCGCGTCATCCGCGAGGCCCTGGAACAGGAGGGCATCGACATGGAAGAAGACTTCCCCTGACGGGACCCCTGACGGGACGTCTGCCCCTGGCTTCAAAGGGGATGGTCGCTCTCCTTCGACGAGCACCCCGCCCGGAACTCAACCTCTCGGGAGGGCCGACGTCCGGCCCGGCGAGCTCGCCTCGCTGGGAATGGACGTTCCTCCGGAGAGTCTGACTCGCTGGGAGCGGACGTTTCGCCGGAGAGTCTGACCCGCCGTCAGCCTGGTGGATGCCTGGCGCATTCAACGCGGCCGCCTGAAGGATGTCCGCGTCCGGCACGGGGAGCGTGCCGGATCCCGGCGGTTTCCCAGGGCAATGGCGGATCTTGTGGTGGATGTGGCGATGCGGGTCCGTAAGACACGCTTGGAGACGCGTTTGCTTGCTCGTGACCTGTTCGACGCATAACCTCGACGGCAGTGAGGGAGTTACTCCGCGCAGTGCGGATTGCCATACCGGTGAACGACGGACGAGCGAGCTTGGGCGATCGAGGCAGGCGAGGTGTCGGCTTTCCGAGCCGACGCCCGGTCAGCCTTGGCTGGGCATCGACCCAGGTGATGACCGGGCTGTCCGTGGCGTGCTTGTGACCCCTCCCGTTTTGTGGCCGCGTTATGAGGTGTTGACGACGCGAGGAGGGCGGGGCGCACATGGGGCCGCTGGTCGTGGTGCTGATGGTGGCGGTGCTCGTGCTCGCGTTCGGGATGATCGTCGCGCTCCTCGTTGTCATACGCCGCACCTCCGGCCCTCTGCCACGTTCCGGCAAGCCGAGCTCCGAGCAGATGCAGGCCGTTCACGAGGAGCTCGAGCAGGCGCGTGAGGAGGCGCAGGAGATCCGCCACAAGGCGGAGACGGACGCCGAGGAGATCCTGCGCAGGTCGGAGAGCGCTGCCGAGAGCGCGGCGCAGATGCGGCGGGAGGTCGAGGAGGAGGCCCGGATCCTCAAGTCCGAGCTCAAAGAGCTACGGACCGACCTGGAGCGCAGGGAGGCCAGGCTGGCCGAGCGCGAGCAGCGGCTGGACGAGGAGGCCAGACGGCAGTCCGAGCGTGACAGGAAGCTCGCCGAGACGGAAGTCGAGCTGGCCGACCGGCGCGAGGAGCTGCTCCAGGTCGAGCAGGAGCGGCAGGTCATCCTGGAGCGGGTCGCCGGGCTGACCGGCGCGCAGGCCAAGGCGGAGCTGGTCAGGGAGATCGAGAACCAAGCCAAGCGCGAGGCCGCCCTGATCGTCAGGGAGATCGAGGGGGCCGCTCGCAAGGAGGGCGAGAAGCGGGCCACCAAGATCGTGACGCTGGCCGTGCAGCGGGTGGCGGCGGAGCAGACGGCGGAGTCGGTCGTCAGCGTGTTGCACCTGCCGGGCGACGAGATGAAGGGCCGGATCATCGGGCGCGAGGGGCGTAACATCCGCGCCTTCGAGTCCACCACCGGGGTCAACCTGATCATCGACGACACGCCTGAGGCGGTGTTGCTGTCGTGCTTCGACCCGGTGCGGAGGGAGACCGCCAGGCTGACGCTGGAGAAGCTGGTGCTGGACGGCCGCATCCATCCGCAGCGCATCGAGGAGGCCCATGACCGCAGCCGCCAGGAGGTCCAGGACCTGTGCGCCCGGGCCGGCGAGGACGCCCTGGTCGAGCTGGGCATCACCGACATGCATCCCGAGCTGACGCTGCTGCTCGGGCAGTTGCGCTACCGCACCTCTTATGGACAGAACGTCCTCAAGCACCTGATCGAGTCCGCGCACATCGCGGGCATCATGGCCGCCGAGCTGAAGCTGAACCAGCGGCTGATGAAGCGTTGCGCCCTGCTCCACGACATCGGCAAGGCTCTCACGCACGAGGTCGAGGGCAGTCACGCGCTGATCGGCGCGGAGATCGCCCGACGCTACGGCGAGGAGGAGGACGTGGTGCACGCCATCGAGGCGCACCACAACGAGGTCGAGGTCCGCACCGTCGAGGCGGTGCTCACGCAGGCCGCCGACGCGATCAGCGGCAGCCGTCCAGGGGCCCGCCGTGAGTCCCTGGAGGCCTACGTCAAGCGGTTGGAGCGGCTGGAGGAGATCGCGCAGTCGTACGACGGGGTGGAGAAGGTCTTCGCCATGCAGGCCGGCCGGGAGATCCGCGTCATGGTCAAACCCGACGCGGTCGACGACATCCAGGCGCAGGTGATCGCCCGCGACGTGGCCAAGCAGGTGGAGGAGGAGCTGACCTACCCGGGGCAGATCCGCATCAGCGTGGTCAGGGAGTCGAGGGCCACCGAGTTCGCCCGTTAGGCGAAGATCTGCTGGTAGAAGGCGAGCTCTGCGGCGAGCGCCGCGGCCCGCGTCTCGGCGCGGCGGAAGCCGTGTGACTCCCCGTCGAAGGAGAGATAGGTGCACGGGATGCCGCGTTCGGAGAGCGCGTCGGCGAAGGCCACCGACTGCTGGGGCGGCACCACGGGGTCGTCGAGCCCCTGCAGGAGCAGCATGGGGCAGGTCACGTCGTCGACGAGGCCCAGCGGCTCGCGGGCGGCGTAGACCTGCGGGTCTTCCGGCCCCACCAGCCACTCCACGTAGCGTGACTCGAAGTCGTGGGTGTGCTCGGAGAGGGGCGCGAGCGCGCTGATGCCGTAGTAGGAGACGCCGCCCGCGAACACGTCGGACCGGCAGCACGCGGCCAGCACGGTCCAGCCGCCCGCGCTGCTGCCGCGTACCGCGATCTTGGCGGGGTCGGCCAGGCCTTCGGCGGCCAGCCATCGTGCGGCGGCGATCGTGTCGGCGACGTCAACCAGGCCCCACTGCCCTTTCAGCCGGTCGCGGTAGGGCCTGCCGTAGCCGGTGGAGCCGCCGTAGTTGACGTCGAGCACGCCGATGCCGCGCGAGGTCAGGAACGCCTTCTCCAGGTCGAGCGCGCTGTCGGCGCAGGCCGTCGGCCCGCCGTGCACGAAGATCACGTATGGGGGGACGCCGGTGGTCGCCGGTCCGTGCGGCGGATAGAGGAACGCGGGGGCCGGCGTCTCCACCGCCCGGGGAAGCGGCAGGCAGGCGGGGTCGGGCAGGCGCGCGACGTCCTGGCCGAGCGCGACGTGCGTGCCCGCCGCCGTGTCCACCTGGACGACCGACCGGGGGAGCGTGGCGGAGTAGCCGACCCCGACCACGGACGTGCCCTCGGCCGCCAGCGCCGCGTCCCACCCCGAACGGGGCACGTCGAGGTCGGTCAGGGTGCCCGACTCGGGGTCGAGCACGCCCATCCGCAGGTCGCCGCGCCCGTGCAGGATCGCGATGCGCCCGTCGCCGAGCACGGTGTACGGCCATCCGCCCAGCTGCCACGGCGGCGCCGCGAACTCCTCCTCGGCGGGATGGACCGCCCGCGTATCCGCGCCCCCCAGACCGGTCTCGTGGAGGTTCCACCATCCTGAGGAGTCAGAGATCAGGTAGAGGTGGGCGTCGTCCTTCCAGGCGGGGGCGAGCACGGATTCGGCGGGCCCGCCGCGCACGGTCCACTCCTCGCCGCTGGAGAGGCGGACGACCCGCAGCTCGGTGCCGTCCCAGGGCATGAGCGGGTGGTTCCAGCAGAGGTAAGCCAGGTGCCGCCCGTCAGGGGAGACGGCGGGGGAGGCGTAGAAATCGCAGCCCGTGACCCAGGTGCGAGGGTCGCCGCCGTCCAGCGGGACGGACACGATGGCCCGGGTCACCTTGCCGTCGTCGCCGTGCCGCTCGCGCACGGCCCACACCTGGCCGTCGTGCACGACCAGGTCGGCGTAGCGGCAGCCGTCGCCGGTGAGCGGCTCGGGCTCACCGCCGTCCGCCAGGATGTACAGGCGCTGGTCGTCGAGGTTGGCGAAGACCACCTCGCCGCCGGGGGCCACGGTGTAGGGCCTGCCGCCGTACTCGTGCACGCGGGTGCGCGCGCACCACGGGGCCCGCAGCAGCTCGCGGTGGGTGCCGTCGGCGGCGCGGCACACGATCGTGGTGCGTCCGCCCTCCTCGGGGCGGTCCTCGGTCCACCACACCCGGCCGCCCCGAATCGTGGGCCAGCTCGGACGCACGCCTGCGCTCGCCACGTCTCTGGTCGTGATGGGGGAGGGCCAGAAAGGCATACCCGCATCCTGCCGGAAGATCGGCGAGCGTGCTGGCCGGATCTTGGATCAGGGGCAGCCCGCGGGCGGTGGTGGCGCCGTGGGCAGGTCGAGCCCTGTCCTGCCGAACCACTTCTGCAGCAGCCGGGCGGCCGTGCCGTCCGCCCACATCATGGTGATCGCCTCGTCGACGGCCTCGCACGTGGCGATCTCGCCCTCCTTGAGGCCGACGGCCCACTGCTCCTCGCTGATCGGGTCGTTGAGCAGCCTGAGCTTCTTGGGGTCCTGCTCGACGTACCCGGCCAGGGACAGGTTCTCGGTGCTCACCGCGTCGAGTTGGCGGTCGAGGAGCTTGCGTACGCACTCGGAGTAGTTGGCCGCGGGCACGAGGATGGCCGGCAGGTCCAGCTTGCCGTCCGGCGGCGGGTCGACGATGCGCCGGTAGGAGTTGGACCCCTTGGCCAGGCAGATGCGCTGGCCCGCCAGGTCGCTGGTCTTCTGGATGGAGGTGTCGTCGCGGCGGACCATCGTGTCCTGGTAGGCCGTCACGTACGGGCCCGCGAACGTCACCCTGGGCTTGCGCGACATGGTGATGGAGTAGGAGGCGACGACCATGTCGACGGTGCCGTTCTGGAGCAGCGCCTCGCGGGCTGAGGAGGGGGCCTCGCGCCACGTGATGTGCACGTTCTCGCCGCCCGCGAGGTGGCGGACGATGTAGCGGGCGACGTCGATGTCGAAACCCTCGGGGGCGCCGGGCCCGGTCTTGAGGCCCACGCCCGGCTGGTCCCACTTGGTGCCGACCGTGACCGTGCCGCCTTCTCTGATCTTCTCCGCGACGGTGGAGAATGAGCCGTTTCCGCCGCACGCCGCCAGGCACACGGCCATGGCCGCCCCTGCGAGCGCCGCCCCACGCATGGTCACCCCGATCATCTCCTGTAAGAGGAGCTTGTCGGCTGAATAACGCGCGCAGGCCGGTGTTTCAACGCCTCCAACGGAGAAGTGGGACTTTCTTGGGGATTTATCGGTGTACGGGCGGCGCGTTCACCGCCCGTACACCGTCAGGCGGCGCCTTCGCCCATGCCCACGGCCGGCGTGACCGGCTTGGCGGCCGTCTTGCGGCTGCGCCTGCTCCGCCCCTCCAGCCAGGTGGCCAGGTAGCTCAGGGCCATGTTGAGCGCGACGTAGATGATGCCGATGACGATCGCCGCCGGGATCAACGAGCCGAAGAACCGGGCAGGAAGGATCTTGAAGCCGGTGTTGAGCAGGTCGACGTAGGCGATGATGTAGCCGAGCGCGGTGTCCTTCAGCAGCACCACGAGCTGGCTGACGATCGCCGGCATCATCGCCGTGACGGCCTGCGGCAACAACACCAGCCGCATGACCTGGTTCTTCCGCATGCCCACCGCGTAGGCGGCCTCCGACTGCCCCTTGGGGACGGCCTGCACGCCGGCCCTGACGACTTCGGCGAGCACCGAGCCGTTGTAGAGCATCAGGCCGACGACCACCGCCATGAACGCGTAGTCGCCGCCGCCCAGCAGCAACGGGGCCAGGTAGAAGATGAAGAAGATCAGCAGCAGCAGGGGGATGGCCCTGAAGACCTCCACCACCACGCCGGCCGGGACCCTGATCCAGGCATGGTCCGAGAGCCGGGCCAGGCCGAAGATCGCGCCGAAGGCGAGCGCGAGCACCGCGGCCACGGCCGCCGCCTTCAGGGTGCCGATGAGACCCGGGATGATGTAGAACTCCCACGTCTCCCACTGCAGGAACGGCTGCCAGATCTTGCCTTCCCACTGGCCCTTGGCGTCGAACCCCTTGTAGACGCCGTAGACGACCGCCCCGACGGCGATGACGCTGACGACGGTGAGGGCGTGGTTGCGCACCCGCCCGCGCGGCCCGGGGGCGTCGAACAGGACAGAAGTGCTCATCGGACCACCGCCAGGCGCCGCGACAACCAGCCGGTGAAGAACCCGATCGGCATGGTCAGCACCATGAAGGCGACGACGATGCCGAGAAAGATGGGGATCGACGCGCCGGTCTGGTCGAACGTCTCCTTCATCACGGCCGCCGCATCGGCGAGGAACCCGCCGGCGGTGGCGACCGTGGTGTTCTTGATCATGGCGATGATCACGCTGCCCAGCGGGGCGACCACGGCGCGGAACGCCTGCGGCAGGATGATCATCGTGAGTGACTGGCTGAACGTCAGGCCGATCGCCCTGGCGGCCTCGGCCTGCCCCATCGGCACCGTGTTGACACCCGAGCGCAGCGCCTCGCACACGAAGGCCGCCGTGTAGAGCGACAGGCCCATCGCGACGAGCCAGAACGAGTTGGACCGCGGCTCGTCGGAGAAGATCAGGCCCAGCTGGTCGCTCAGGCCCAGCGCCGAGAACGCCAGCACCAGTGTCAGGGGGGTGTTACGGACAACGTTGACGTAGATCGTGCCCGCCGCGCGCAACACCGGCGTGGGGGAGACCCGCATCGCGACCAGGATCGTGCCGAGGATCAGCGATGCGACCAGGGCCACGAGCGCGAGCTTGACGTTCTCCAGGAATCCCAACGCGAGGTCGGGGGCGTACGTGATTAGTTCGTCCATCGTGCTCCACCGCAGGGGCGAAAGGCGGCCGGGGGGCCGGCCGCCGTCGCCGACGTGATCAGCTGCAGCCCTCGGCCGGCGGCGCGGCCTCCGACAGCTTCAGGCCCTGGATGCCGCCGAACCACTTGTCCAGCAGCTGCTTCATGGTGCCGTTGTCCCACAGCTTCTTCACCGCGGCGTTGACGGCCTCGCACGTCTTCGTGTCGCCCTTCTTCAGGCCGACGCCGTACTTCTCGTCGGTGAAGCCCTGGCCCAGCACCTTGAAGTTGCCGCCCGCCTGCTTGGCGAAGCCCGCCAGGATCAGGTCGTCGGTGGTGACGGCGTCGAGGTTGCTGCCGGTCAGCTTCTGCACGCACTCGGAGTAGTTGGCCGCGTCGACGGTCGTGGCGTCGATGTCGAGCTCGCCGTCCGGCGGCCCTTCGGTGATGCGCTTGTAGGAGTTGGAGCCGGCTGCCTTGCAGATCTTCTTGCCCTTGAGCTCCTGCGGGCTGTTGATCGACGTGTCGTCCTTGCGGACCATGACGTCCTGGTGGGCGATCACGTAGGGGCCGCCGAAGGTGACCTTGCCCTTGCGCTCCTCGGTGATGGAGTAGGTGGCGACGACCATGTCGACCGTGCCGTTCTGGAGGAACGGCTCACGGTTGGACGAGGCCGACTCCTTCCACTCGATCTCGACCTCCTTGCCGCCGGCCAGCTCCTTCACCAGGGCCTTGGCCACGTCAACGTCGAATCCCTCGGGCTCGGCGCCCATCTTCAGGCCCAGGCTCGGCTGGTCCCACTTGGTGCCGACCACGATCGTGTTGGCGCCCTGGACCTTCTCCAGCACGGTGGCGTACGTCTGCTCGCCGCCACCACAAGCCGTCAGGCCGGCGGCCAGAGCCGCTACCGAGAGCACCGCTCCCGTTCGACGCATGTGCATGTGTACCTGCCTCAATCTCAGTGCGTGAGGATCTTCGAAAGGAAGTCGCGCGCCCGGTCGGTCTGCGCGTTGGTGAAGAACTCGTCGGGGGTGTTCTCCTCGACGATCTGCCCGTCTGCCATGAACACGACGCGGTTGGCGGCGCGGCGGGCGAAACCCATCTCGTGCGTGACGACCACCATGGTCATCCCGTCACGGGCCAGCCCGACCATGACATCGAGCACCTCCTGCACCATCTCGGGGTCCAGTGCCGAGGTCGGCTCGTCGAACAGGATCATCTTCGGGTCCATCGCCAGTGCCCTGGCGATGGCGACCCGCTGCTGCTGGCCACCCGACAGCTGGGCCGGATACTTGTCCGCCTGTGCTGCGATACCTACCCGTTCGAGAAGCTCCATCGCACGCTTGTTGGCCGCATCGCGCGCGATCCCGCGCACCTTGATCGGGCCGAGCGTGACGTTCTCCCGGATGGTCTTGTGAGCGAACAGATTGAACGACTGGAAGACCATGCCGACGTCGGAACGGAGCCTCGCCAGGGCCTTGCCCTCCTCGGGCAGCACCTGGCCGTCAAATATGATCTGCCCGTCACTGATCGTCTCCAGCCGGTTGATCGCGCGGCAGAGCGTGGACTTCCCGCCGCCCGACGGGCCGATGACGACCAGAACCTCGCCACGAGAGACGGTCAAGTTGATGTTCTTCAGGACATGCAGCGCCCCGAAGTGCTTGTTGACGTTCTCCAACCGAACCAGTGGAGCGCCGTCGCCGTTCTCCGTCATGCACCCAAACGGTAGAGGGCATTAAGACGCTGGTCACTAACCGGGTGGTACCGATCCGATCACATCGTGCCGTCAAGCTGGTCTTTTAGATCGGTACGGGCCGTCTCAAGCCTGACAACGACTACCCTGGAAAGCGCCATGACTGTGACCCAGGAAAGCGCCCGCACCTATGAAGTGCGCACATATGGGTGCCAGATGAACGTCCACGACTCCGAACGCCTCTCCGGCCTGCTGGAGGATGCCGGCTACGTGCCCGCCCCCGACGGCGAGACCGCCGACGTGGTCGTGTTCAACACGTGTGCCGTGCGGGAGAACGCCGACAACCGCCTCTACGGCAACCTCGGCCACCTGCGGCCCGCCAAGGTGAGCAACCCGCGCATGCAGATCGCCGTGGGCGGCTGCCTCGCCCAGAAGGACCAGGGCGAGATCGTCCGCAAGGCGCCATGGGTCGACGTGGTCTTCGGCACCCACAACATCGGCTCGCTGCCGGTGCTGCTGGAGCGCGCCCGCATCGAGGGCGAGGCGCAGGTCGAGCTGAAGGAGTCGCTCGAGGTCTTCCCCTCGACGCTGCCCACCAGGCGCGAGTCCGCCTACGCCGCCTGGGTGGCCGTCTCGGTCGGCTGCAACAACACCTGCACGTTCTGCATCGTCCCCTCCCTGCGCGGCAAGGAGAAGGACCGCCGGCCCGGCGAGATCCTGGCCGAGGTCGAGACCCTCGTCGGCCAGGGCGTCCTCGAGGTCACGCTGCTGGGCCAGAACGTCAACACCTACGGCGTGGAGTTCGGCGACCGGCTGGCCTTCGGCAAGCTGCTGCGCTCGTGCGGCTCCATCGAGGGCCTGGAGCGGGTCCGCTTCACCTCGCCCCACCCCGCCGCGTTCACCGACGACGTGATCGCCGCCATGGCCGAGACGCCCAACGTCATGCACCAGTTGCACATGCCGCTGCAGTCGGGCTCCGACCGGGTGCTGCGCGCGATGCGCCGCTCCTACCGCGCCGAGCGCTACCTCGGCATCATCGAACGCGTGCGCGCCGCCATGCCGGACGCTGCCATCTCGACCGACATCATCGTCGGCTTCCCCGGCGAGACCGAGGAGGACTTCCAGGCCACGCTCGACGTCGTCAGGCAGAGCCGCTTCGCCAACGCCTTCACCTTCCAGTACTCCATCCGTCCCGGCACGCCGGCGGCCACCATGGACGACCAGATCCCCAAGGAGGTCGTCCAGGAACGCTACGAGCGGCTGGTGGCCCTCCAGGAGGAGATCTCGTGGGAGGAGAACAAGAAGCAGGTGGGCCGGACGCTCGAGGTGCTGGTCGCCGAGGGCGAGGGGCGCAAGGACGACGCCACCCGCCGGCTGTCCGGCCGCGCGCCCGACAACCGGCTCGTGCACTTCGCCGTGGGCTCGGAAGCTCCCCGGCCGGGTGACATGGTGACGGTCGAGGTGACGTACGCGGCCCCGCACCACCTGGTGGCGGACGGGCCGGCGTACGCGGTCAGGCGGACGCGGGCGGGCGACGCCTGGGAGTCCCGCCAGGCCGGTCCTTCCACGGGGCCGGGGGTGCTGCTCGGCATGCCCACCGTCGGCCGCCCCGCTCCCACCACCGCCCCGTCGGGCGCCTGCTCAGCCCACTGACCAAGGCGCAGCCCTCCGCCCGAGGGCTGACGCCTCCCTTCGCCGCGCTCGCCGAGGCCGCCAGGCAGACGCTCCCCGGCCGGGAAGCCCGCTTCGTTCCCGGATCAGGGCTCGGCCGGATCGGTGGCGCGACGTCCCCAGATACCCGGCACACCACCTGCCCACCTGTCTCCCCTGCTCTCTGGCCCGCCTGTCCGGTGCCCGGGCGCCGGACAGGCGCTCTCACGGCCGCATCCCGATGGCCAAGCGTCAGCGAGTGAGGCGGTCGAGGAAGCTGTAGCAGGGCTGCCGGCGGAAGTCGTCGAACGTGGCGCAGGGGTCGATGCCGCGTGCCGGAGGCGCGGGGACGGCCGGGCGCCTGGTCGGCGCTGGGTCGCGGGGAGGCGGCTGAGGGGGCGACTGCGGAGAGGGCGAGCCCGCCGGGCCGGGCGCCGCGGACCGTACCTGCACGGGTGGCCCGGGAGCCGCCGACCGGTCGCGGAAGGGCGGTGGAGGCGCGGCCGTGCGTCCGGGAAAGGGCGCCGGTGACCCCGGGGGCGCGGTCGCGGCCGGCGGGCCCGTGGCAGGTGAGGGGCGGACGGGTTCGTGCGTGCCCCAGGGCGGTGCCGGGGCGTCCCGGGGAGGCGTTCGGGTGCCCCAGGGCGGCGTTCCCGTGATGTCCCAGGGCGGCGGGACGGGCTGGATCCACGGCGGCGCCAACGGCCCCATCACGGCGTCCACGGTCTGTGAGGGCGGTTGCGGGAACGTTCCAGGAAATGGCCCGGAAGTTCGGGAGGCGGTCGCCCTTTGTGTCATGTTCGACGCCCAGAGTGGCGGCGAAGGCGTTATCGATCTTGAGGAATGCGGAGATTCCTGATCGAATTCGGCGGAGCTTTGCGGAGACGGTTCTGAGGAGTCGGTGAATGCCAGGAAAATTCCCAGGGTCGCGGTGACGAGTACCCCGGCTGTTCCGGCCAGCGGTGCCAGGTTGGCGCGGCTACCTGGTCTTATGGATCTAAGGGGGGACAAGTCGTGATTCCTTCGTGATTGTTCTGCGAGCATTCCGGTGTTGCGGCTAGTGTGGTCCATCACCCGCGGAAGCCGGTGAGCTTTCCCGATACGACCGCAGGGAGCTGCAACACCATGCAAGGTTCGCGTGAGCCGGATCATCAGGAGATCCTGGAGGGGCCTGGGGACACCCGCCTGGCTTCGAGGAATGCGCCGCCAGGGCACAAGTCCTCGAAGAACAACAAGAAGATCGCCATGATCGTCGCCTCGGTGGCGGTCGCACTGGTGGCGGCGGCCGGCGGCGGCTACTTCCTGGCGGGAGACCCCGCCGATCCCGCACGGCCCGGAGGCGCCTCCCAGCCGGCGCCCTCGCAGAGCGCGGCCGGCGACGAAGAACTCCAGGGTGACGACGACGCGACCATGGGTGACGCCAGGACCGACGCCCCTGACGACAACCTGCCGACCGGCGAGGACGACGGCAGCATGGGCGACGCCGGGACGGACAACGACGGCGAGGGCGGCCCGGGCAACCACGACACGGGCTCGACGGGCTCCAACCCGTCCGATGGCACCAAGCAGACCAACACCGGCAAGAAGCCCGCGACGACGTCCCCGAGCAAGCCCGCGCAGGACGAGGCCGACACCCCGGCCGACGGCCCGGGGGGCCTGGTCAACGGCCAGTGCGCCAAGGCCGGCTGCTGAAGGTGTCACGAAGGGCCACTCGCCCATCGAAGGCGTCAGGGAGGCCGGGGGCCGCTCGCCATTGAGCGCCCGGGTGCTCGCGTCCCCCTCGCGCTCGTGCGGCGCCGGTGAAGTGGCTTGCCGTAATTCGCCGGTATTGGACCTTCGGCGGCGCCGGGGTGCTCCGTAAGGTCGCCGCATGACTGCTGACAAGGCGGACGCGCTGCGAGCCCTTCACGTGCCGGGCACTCCGCTGGTCCTGCCCAACGTCTGGGACGTCGCGTCGGCGCGGGCCGTACAGGACGCCGGTTTCCCCGCGGTCGCCACCGGCAGCGCCGCCGTCGCGCGCGTGCTGGGCTACGAGGACGGCGAGGGCACCCCTGCCGACGAGATGATGGCGGCCGTGGCGCGCGTGGCCAGAGCGGTCGACGTGCCCGTCACCGCCGACGTCGAGCGCGGGTACGCGCTCGAACCGGCCGCCCTCGCCGAGGCGCTGGCGGGCGCCGGAGCCGTCGGGTGCAACCTGGAGGACTCGCTCCCCGGCACCGGCGAGATGGTGGAGACAGGCGTCCAGGCGGACTTCCTCGCCGAGGTGCGCGCCGCCGCGGGCCCGGGCCTGGTGATCAACGCCAGGATCGACCTGTACCTGTACGGAAGCGGCGACCGTGCCGCGGCCGTCGAGCGCGCACGGCGCTATCTGGAGGCGGGAGCCGACTGCGTCTACCCGATCGGCCTGGCGGACGAGGAGGAGATCCGGGCGCTGGCCGGCGAGCTGGGCGGGATGGTCAACATCCTGTTCCGGCCGGGAGGCCCTTCGCCGGCGCGCCTGGCCGAGCTGGGGGTGGCCAGGATCAGCTTCGGCAGCGGCCTGCACCGCGCGTCCGCCGACTACACGCGCGGGCTGCTGGCGAAGGTCAAGGAGGGCCGGAGCCCCTACTGACGGCGGCGCGGCACGGGGATCCTCATCAGGTCGCGGGCGAGCACCACCTCGCCGTCGAAGCTGCGCCGCGCCTCGGCGGCGAAGGCCGGCTCCTCGGCGAAGCCGTACCGCTCGGAGAAGTGCGTGAGCACCAGCCTGCGCACCCCCGCGTCCGCCGCCACCATCCCCGCCTCGAACGCCGTCAGGTGCCCGTACTCCTTGGCCAGCGCGCTCTCCGACGACAGGAACGTCGACTCGATCACCAGCAGGTCGGCCCCCGACGCCAGCTCGAAGACGGCGTCGCAGAGCCGGGTGTCCATCACGAAGGCCGCGCTCTGCCCCGGCCTGGGCTCGCTGCACCGGTCGAGCGTGACGCCGCGAACGGAGCCGGTGCGCTGCAGCTCGCCGACCTCGGGGCCGCGGATGCCGTGGGCGGCCAGCCGCTCAGGCAGCATGCGGCGGCCGTCCGGCTCCTGGAGGCGGTAGCCGTAGGACTCGACCGGATGGGAGAGGCGGCGCGCAGTCAGCGGGCCGACGGCGGTGAGGTCGCCGTCGAGGGGATGTTCGGAGATGACGGACGTGTCGGCGAAGACGGCGGCGTGGCGGAGCCTGCGCCAGTAGGGTTCGCCGGAACCGGGGAAGAGCGCCCGCACCGGGTGCCTGACCTTGTCGCGGGCGATGCGCTGCACCACGCCCGGCACGCCCAGGCAGTGGTCGCCGTGGAAGTGCGTGACGCAGAGCCAGTGCACGTCGTGCGCGCTGACTCCGGCGTGCAGCATCTGCCGCTGCGTGCCCTCGCCCGGGTCGAACAGGAAGCCCTGACCGTCCCAGCGCAGGAGGTAGCCATTGTGGTTACGGTGTCGGGTAGGAACCGCGCTGGAGGTGCCCAGCACCACGAGCTCACGTGAGGACATGATGCCCGCCGCCGCAGAGACCGCCGCCTTCGCCGAGGTGCCGACGCCGGTCGGCCTGTTCGTGCTGGCCGTCACCGAGACCGGCCTCGTGGCGTCGGGCTGGGCGTCGGCGCACGGGTCGCGTGCGCGCCTTTCCGACCGGCTCGGCCTGCCTGAGGTTCATGATGCGGATCGTACGGCCTTCGCGGTCGCGGAGCTGAACGCCTACTTCGCCGGCGACCTGAAGGTCTTCGAGACGCCGATCGACTGGCGCCTGATGTCCGGCTCGCGGCTGCGGGTGCTCCAGGCACTCCACCAGGTCCCGTACGGCACCGCCGTCACCTACGGCGAGCTGGCCCGGCGCAGCGGCTCCAGCGTGCCGGCCCGCGGCATCGGCTCGATCATGGGCTCCAACCCGATCCCGATCTTCGTGCCCTGTCACCGCGTGGTCGCGGGCACCGGCCTGGGCGGCTTCAGCGGCGGCGAGGGCGTGGAGACCAAGCGCCGGCTGCTGACCCATGAGGGCTATCTGCAACCGACGCTGCTCGACCTCTAGCAGACTGGTCAGCGTGAGCCAGCAGCCCGTCATCGCCGTCGTCGGCCCCACCGCGGCGGGAAAGTCCGATCTCGCCGTCGGCCTCGCGCTCCGGTTGGGGGGCGAGTGCGTCAACGCCGACTCCATGCAGCTCTACCGGGGGATGGACATCGGCACGGCCAAGCTGACCCCGGCCGAGCAGCGCGGGGTTCCCCACCACCTGCTGGACGTCTGGGACGTCACGGTCACGGCCAGCGTGGCCGAATACCAGAAGCTGGCGAGGGCCGTCTTCGACCGCGTCGACGTGCCGGTCCTGGTCGGCGGCAGCGGGCTCTACGTGCGGGCGGCCATCGACGAGCTGGAGTTCCCCGGCACCGACCCGGAGATCAGGGCGAGGCTGGAGGCGGAGCTGGCCGAGTTCGGCACCGCCCGGCTGTACGAACGGCTGCGGGGCCTGGACCCGGCCGCCGCGTCGGCGATCCTGCCCAGCAACGGCCGCCGCATCGTCCGCGCCCTTGAGGTGATCGAGCATTCGGGGCGCCCGTTCTCGGCCACGATGCCCGCCTACGAAGCGGTCTACCCGAGCGTGCAGCTCGGTCTCGAGGTGCCGAGGGCGGAGCTGGACGAGCGGATCGCGGTCAGGGTCGGGCGCATGTGGCGGGCGGGCCTGGTCGACGAGGTTCGAGGGCTGCTCGGCGAAGGGCTGGCCGAGGGCCGTACGGCGAGCCGCGCCCTCGGGTACGCCCAGGTCATCCGCTTCCTGGAGGGCGAGTGGAGCGAGGAGCGGGCGATCGCGGAGACCGTCCGGCTGACCAGGCGCTTCGCGCGTCGCCAGGAGTCGTGGTTCCGCCGTGATCCGCGGGTGTGCTGGTTGCCCTACGACGCCCCGGATCTGCTTGAGCGATCCCTCGATCGGATCGCGGCGAGCCGGTGTGCATAGACTTTCAGAATGCGCTTTCTCAAGGGGCACGGCACCGAGAACGACTTCGTCATCCTGCCTGATCCCGACGGCGAGCTGGACGTCTCAGCCTCGCTCGTCGCGAAGATCTGCGACAGGAGGACAGGCATCGGGGCCGACGGTGTGCTCAGGGTCGCGCGCACCAAGCTGAGCCACGAGGTGGCCGAGCAGGCGTCGGCGGCCGAATGGTTCATGGACTACCGCAACGCCGACGGCGGCGTGGCGGAGATGTGCGGCAACGGCGTGCGCGTGTTCGTCCGCTACCTGATCGACGCCGGGCTGGCGGAGCACGCGGAGTTCGCGGTGGCCACCCGTGGCGGCCTGCGCAAGGTCCGCGTCGAGCCGAACGGCGACGTCACGGTCGACATGGGCCGGCCCGTCGTCCACGGCGAGAGCGTGGCCACCGTCGGCTCACACGAGTACACCGGTTTGTGCATCGACATGGGCAACCCGCATCTGGCCTGCGCCATCGGCGATCCCGTCGCGCAGCTCGACCTCGCCCACCAGCCGGGCTTCGACACGGGGGTCTTCCCCGGCGGCGTCAACATCGAGCTGTTCAACCCGGTGGGCACCAGCCGCGCGGTGATGCGCGTCTTCGAGCGCGGCTCCGGCGAGACCCGGTCGTGCGGCACCGGGGCGGTGGCCACGGCCGTCGCCGCCGCGAGCCTGTCGGGCGACAGCACGGGCACCTGGACGGTCGAGGTGGTCGGCGGCACGCTGACCGTCATCCTCGACGAGGACACCAGCTACCTTTCCGGTCCCGCGGTCATCGTGGCGAGTGGCGAACTGATGCTTGCAGAATGATGTTCTTCCGAGGAATGCTGGGTTCACTTCGCGAACTGAGAGGTGGACATGGCGGACCCACGCACCACCGCGACACAGGTCAGGGCCCCGATCGGCCAGTTCGGCGGCGGCTTCACGATCTCCAGAGAGGCCAAGGCCGTCTGCGACGAGTACGCCCTCGGCCCTCGTGAGCTGTACTTCCGCGGCCGCTGCGGCGTGCTCGGCGAGTGCGACGCCGACGTGGTCAGCGCGGTCGTCGTCTTCTTCCCGCCCGAGCACGTCGAAGAGAGCTGGAACGGCGGCCGCAAGGTGGCCGCCGAGCAGGCCGTCGAGCTCTACGCCGAGGTGTGCAGGGCCTGGGGGCGGCGCAAGCTGGGCGGCCACGACGGCTGCGCCAGGATCGCCGAGCTGCTCCAGCGGGTCGTCGAGGAGGCCTCGCCCGTCGGCGCGCCGCTGTTCGCGGGCTGGCGGGCGGTGCCGCTGGCCGACGACCCGCCGGCGCGTGCCGTCCAGCTCATGCACGTCGTACGCGAGCTGCGCGGCGGCCTGCACGCCAACGCCGTGATCGCGGCGGGCCTCGACCCTCTGGAGGCGACGCTGGCCGCCGCCCACGACTCGACCCCGCTCGGGCGCACGAGGGGGGAGCAGATCGCCCGGTTCTTCACCTGGCCTGAGCCCTACCCGCAGCCCGGTCCCGACGTGGTCGAGCGGCGCGCCGCCGTGGAGGAGACGACCGACGACCTCATGGCCCGCGCCTTTTCGGTCCTGAGCGACAGCGAATCGGACGAGCTGATCGGGCTTCTGCGTTTTGGGGACGCTCGTTGACCTGGCAGACTGGCTGCCCATGGACGTGGACATCTGGGCCTGGGTCGGCGAAACCCAGCAGCAGCTTTCTGAGGCGGGCAACGTTGGCCTCGCCATGGCGCTGGGAGACCTTCCCGCACAGGCCTATGAGGGCCGTAACCCGCAGCTCGACGTCATGGCTCCGGCCATCGCGCAGCAGGCAGAGGCCCTGGAGCTGCCCTGGCTCGAGTTCTACGCCCGCTACTGGCACCTGATCGGCCGCATCGGCGACCGGGCTCAGGGCGCGGTCGCCATCGACGACGCCAAGCAGCTGCTCGAGTTCGCTCAGCGCGAAGACGTGCGGGAGTGCCCGGCCGTTCCCGCGGCGGTCGAGGCGATGGCCATCGCATGGGCCAACGCCGACGGCCCCGGCCACGCCGCCGAGCGGCTCGAGTTGCTGGGCGCGCGGATCGAGGCGCTGAGCCCGGAGAAGCCCGCCTTCACCGGGCTCGTCACGCAATATGTCGCCGCGCTCACCGACGCGGCCCGGCCGGGCGAGGCCGTGACCTATGCCGAGTCGGCCGTCGAGCGGCTGACGGTCGCCGGTCGCGAGGCGAGCTGGGAGCTCGGCGCCGAGAGCGCCCGCGCGCTGCTCGCCGCCGGCCGCGCCGAGGACGCGCTGCAGGCGTTGCAGGCCGCATCGGAGTTCCAGCCGGACGACCCGGTGGCCAAGGAGCACCGCGACGGCGTGCGCAGGGCGCTCATCCTGGCCACGCTCGGTCGCATCGCCGAGGCCGTCGACGCGCTGCCCGACCTCGACGTGGTCGGCGAGCACCCGCGGGTGTTCGTCGAGTGGTCGCAGGCCGTCAGCAAGCTGGCGGGTTCCGCCCAGATCACCAACACCTGGCAGCTGGGCCGCGTGCTGCGCCAGTGGATCGACTACTTCAGCATGATGGGCGGCTATCGCGCCCGCGTCGAGCTCGCGCTGGTCGCGGGCGAGCTGGCCATCGCCAGGCAGGGTGTCTGGCAGGCCAGGCTGCTGGCCGACCTCGCCGAGTCCGGAGTCGCCGAGTTGCGCGAGAGCGAAGGGCTCGCGGAGCGCGTCGCCGCCCTGCGGGCCACCGCCGACGCCACGGGCGAGCCCGAGCCGCCCGGCCCGCTGGAGGAGCGGGTCGGCCTCTTCGACGCCGCCGACGGCTTCAACGCCGACCCGGAGAAGTGGGTGGGCTGGCTGGCCCCGCTGTCCGGGCAGGACCTCGAGGCCACCCGCCGCCACACGACCACGGCCGGCTTCCTGGGCTATCCCGCCACCGGCGCCGACATCTACTGGACGATGCTGGTCGACTCCGGCGACATCGCCACGGCCGACTCCGATGACGTGGCCTACCTCACCACGCTGCTCATCGAGGCCCGCCAGGACGAGCGGCTGGAGCAGATGGCCGCGATGTTGCCGCACGACGCCCAATACCTCGCGCTCGCCAGGCTGCACAGCGCCCGCGAGCGCTGGCCGGAGACGCTCGAAGCGGCCGAGCACGCCGTCGCGGCCGGCGCCGGGCTCGAGGCCCGCCGCCTGCTGTCGGGCGCTGCCCAGCAGCTCGACCAGAACGACCGGGCGGCCGGGGTGCTGCACGAAGTGCTCGACGAGCTCGTCGACGAAGACGTCTGGCGCATGATCGTCATGGCCACAGCCGCCGAGAACTGGGAGATCGTGCACCAGGGCGCGGCCAAGATCGGCATGCCGATCAAGGCCAAGGAAGGCCCGATCGAGGAGGAGATGGGCCTCATCAGGGTCATCCTGCCCGCACCCGACGGTGGCCAGCGCCAGGTCCTGTCGATCCGCACCGGCCCGGCCACCGCCAGGCTGGCGCTGCCCCAGCCGCGCGGCATGGACTACAACGCCGGCGACCTGGTCGTCTTCGACCCGCAGTTGCTGGAGCCGGTGCCCGAGGACCCCGAGGAGCAGCAGAACTTCGTGCCGCCCTTCGCCGCGGTGAGCATCCTGCGGCCCGGCGGCTACACCAGCTACTTCTTCGACGGCGCCGCGCCGAGCGAGGAGGACTGGGCGGAGTTCACCGAGGTCATGGCCGAGCGCGGCTGGCCGATGTGGGTCTACAGCGACGAAAACTACACCGTCTCCCACCCGTCCTCGGGCGAGCGGCTGCCTGGGGTGTTCGGCTGGGTCGCGGTGCCGCCCGACGTGTCGCCCAACGAGGTCGACGCCCTGCTCGACGACGCCACCGAGCGGTGGGTGCACCCGCTGGCCTGGCTCGACCTGGCCCGCGAGATCGACGTCGAGGTCGAGCGGCACGAGCGCATCGTCAAGGAGTACGGCCTGTAAGGCTCTCGGGCCGACCGGAAGGGCGAGACTGACGTGCTGGATCGGTTCCGGCTCGACGGCAGGGTGGCCATCGTCACCGGCGCCTCCGCCGGGCTGGGCGTCGCCTTCGCCCGGGGCCTGGCCGAGGCGGGCGCGGACGTCGTGATCGCCGCCCGGCGCGCCGAGCGGCTGGAGCAGACGCGGCGGCTGGTCGAGGAGACCGGCCGCCGGTGCCTGGCCGTGCCGGCCGACGTGTCGCGGCCGGAAGACTGCGACGCCCTCGTGGCCGCCGCCGTCGAGGCCATGGGCGGCGTCGACGTGCTGATCAACAACGCCGGCGTCGGCACGGCCGTGCCCGCGCTGCGCGAGACCCCGCAGGAGTTCCGCCGGGTCATCGACATCAACCTGCACGGCACCTACTGGATGGCGCAGGCGTGCGCGCGGGTGATGCGGCCAGGCTCGTCGATCGTCAACATCGGCAGCGTGCTCGGAGAGACCACGGCAGGGCTGCCGCAGGCCGCCTACAGCGCGTCCAAGGCGGCGGTGACCGGGCTGACGCGCGACCTCGCGCAGCAGTGGACCGGTCGCCGCGGCATCAGGGTCAACTGCCTGGAGCCGGGGTTCTTCGCCTCCGAGATGACCGAGCAGTACAAACCCGGTTATCTGGAGCGGATGGTGGAGTCGCGGGTGATCATGGACCGCACCGGCGACCCGGCCGAGCTGGTGGCCGCCGCGGTCTTCCTGGCGAGCGACGCGGCCTCGTACATCACCGGAGTGACGCTGCCGGTGGACGGCGGGATCCTGCTCACCTAGGCCCCCGCCACGAGAGGCGGGCGGCGGGCTCGTTCACTTGGGGCCGGCCACGAGCAGGTCGTGGCGGGCGGCGAGGAAGCCCGCGTGGAAGCGGGTCCTGGCGCCCAGCCGCTCGCACAACACCTGCACGCGCCGCTGCACCGTGCGCGGGCTCAACCCCAGTTGCCTGGCGATGGCGTCGTCCTTCATCCCGGCCGCGAGCAGGGCCAGCACTTCGGCGTCGGGGGCCTGCGGCCACATCTCGGGCTCCAGGGCCTCGGTGGAGGTCAGGCGGAGCGGCACGGCGGCCCGCCACAACGTCTCGAACAGCCCCACCAGAGCGTCGAGCAGCGCGGACGGGTGCACCACGAGGGCGCTCTCGACGGCCCGGTCGTCGTCGGAGACCAGGGGCAGGATGGCGGTGCGGGCGTCGGCTACGGCCAGCTTGACCGGCACCTGGCCGAGCCTGGCCTGCTCGCCGTCGGAGATGGCGCGGCGCGTGTGGGCGAGCATGCCGGGGTGCTCGAAGGCCAGCGGGCTGTAGATGCCGCGGGTGGGTGCTCCCTGGCGGGCCGCCCGCTGCCGGTTCTCCTGGTCGTCGCTGATGTCGACCGCGTACGGGGGATGCACGAGCACGAGCATCTCCCGGGTGGCGTTGCGTTCGAGCTGCAGATAGCGGCGGGCCACGGCGTCGCGCCCGGTCACCACCTCCAGCACCTCCTCGGGCTGCGGCCCGCTGCGCTCGGCGACCTCGGTGGCCAGCAGCGCGGCGGCGGCCCTGCTGTGGGCGATCTCCTCCTGGCGGCGGGCGACGAGGATGTCGATGGCGACGTTCGGGGGAGTGGCGACGAGTCTCAGCGGGCGGCCCGCGACGCGGGAGATCAGCCCGAGGTCCTCCAGCCTGGGCAGCATGCGGCGGATGGCGGCGGGGGACGACCCTGTTTCCGCGGCGAGCCGGCTCAGCGTGGCGGGGCCGTGCTGGAGCAGGGCGCGGTAGGCCGTCTCCTCGGCGACGGTGACGCCGAGCCCCTCCAGCAAGCGCCGCTGCGCCATGTCGCCCTCACCCCCAAGATCCCACAAGCGTAAGGCGGGCCGCGTCCAGCGGTCCACCTCAGGCTGCGATGTGTGCGCCTGTGGTGGGCCGCGTCCAGTGCGGCGGTGTCGGGTTCTCGGGGGCGGGTTCAGAGTGTTCCGGAAAGCCGCTCTTGTTCCAGAGGTGCGCATGGGCCTATGTTCGGTTGCGTAGTGCGGTGCGTGTTGCGTATTAAGAAACAACCGGAGGCGCCATGAGTGGACCCCGTTTGGTGATCGTCGGGGCGGGAATCGTGGGGTGCGCTCTCGCCGACGAGCTCACCGAGCGGGGGTGGACCGACGTCACCGTGCTCGACCAGGGGCCGCTCTTCGCCGCCGGCGGCTCCAGCTCGCACGCACCCGGCCTGGTCTTCCAGACCAACCCGTCCAAGACGATGACCGAGTTCGCCTCCTACACCGTGCGCAAGTACACCGCACTGGGGGAGAGCTGTTTCCGCCAGGTCGGCGGCCTGGAGGTGGCCACCACCCCGGAACGCTGGGCCGACCTGCACCGCAAGCACGGCTGGGCCGAGTCGTGGGGCGTCGAGGGAGAGCTGGTCGACGCCGGGCGGTGCGCGGAGCTGTGGCCGCTGCTCGACAAGGACAGGGTGTTCGGCGGTTTCCACGTGCCGAGCGACGGCCTGGCGGGGGCGGTCGCCTGCGGGCAGGCGCAGGCGGAGCGGGCCATGGAGCGCGGGGCCACGTTCCTGCCCGGCCACACGGTGGTGGGCGTCGAGCAGCGGGGCGGCCGGGTGAGCGGAGTCTCGGTCGTGACCTCGGACGGGCACCGGACGGTCCCCGCCGACGTGGTGGTGTGCGCGGCCGGCTTCTGGGGCCCCTCGATCGGCGCGATGGCGGGGCTGACCGTGCCGCTGCTGCCGCTGGCCCACCAGTACGCCAAGTCGGGCCCCCTCGCCCTCCAGCTGGAGGGCCCCATCCTCCGCCACCAGGACCGCGACCTCTACTTCCGGCAGCACGGTGACCGCATCGGCATCGGCTCCTACGCCCACAGGCCCATGCCGGTCACCCAGGAGGAGATCGGCCCCCGGTCGACCACGATGCCGTCGGTGCAGGCGTTCACCGAGGAGGACTTCGACCCCGCCTGGCGCGACGCGGTCGAGCTGCTGCCCGCGCTCGCCGAGACGAAGTACGAGGAGGGCATCAACGGCGTCTTCTCCTTCACGCCGGACGGGTTCCCGCTGATCGGCGAGGCGCCTCACCTCGAAGGTTTCTGGCTGGCCGAGGCGGTCTGGGTGACCCACTCGGCGGGGGTGGCGCGGGCGGTGGCCGAGGTGCTCGTGGACGAACGCTCGTCTGTCGACCTGCACGAGTGCGAGCTGGGCAGGTTCGAGCAGGCGCAGCTGTCGCCGGCGTTCGTCGAGGAGCGTGGCAAGCAGAACTTCGTCGAGGTCTACGACGTCATCCACCCGCTGCAGCCGATGGAGTCGCCGCGGCCCCTGCGCACCAGCCCGTTCTACCCGCGCCAGCGGGAACTGGGCGGGTTCTTCCTTGAGGCGGCGGGGTGGGAGCGGCCGCACTGGTTCGAGGCCAATGCGCCGCTGCTGGAAGACCTCGTACGCGGCACGGATGAACACGACGGTGAGGTGCCGGTCGAGCCGTTCATCGGGGCTGAGCAGCGGGACGAGTGGGCCGGTCGCTACTGGTCGCCGATCGCCGCCGCGGAGTCGTACGCGACGAGGGAGCGGGTCGCGCTCTTCGACATGACGCCGCTCAAGCGTGTCGAGGTCAGCGGGCCGGGGGCGGCGGCGTTCCTGCAGCGCATGACGACGAACAACGTGGACAAGAAGCCCGGCTCGGTCACCTACACCCTGCTGCTGGACGTCGAGGGCGGCATCAGGTCCGATCTCACGGTGGCGCGGCTGGACGAGGAGACCTTCCAGGTCGGCGCGAACGGCAACCTCGACCTCGAATGGCTGACCAGGCACGCGCCCGGAGGGGTGCGGGTGCGCGACCTGACGCCCGGCACGTGCTGCGTGGGCGTGTGGGGCCCGCAGGCCAGGGAGCTCGTGCAGGGGCTCACCGACATGGATCTGTCGCACGAGAACTTCCGCTACTTCAGCTGCAAGTCCGGATATGTCGGTCAGGTGCCGGTGCTCGCGATGCGCGTCTCCTACGTGGGCGAGCTGGGCTGGGAGCTTTACACCACCGCCGACATGGGGCTCAAGTTGTGGGACACGCTCTGGTCGCCCGGGGTGACGACCGCCGGCGGGCGGGCCGCGTTCAACAGCCTGCGGCTGGAGAAGGGCTACCGGCTCTGGGGCGTCGACATGACCACCGAGCACAACCCGTACGAGGCGGGGCTGGCCTTCGCCGTCAGGACGGACAAGGACTTCGTCGGCCGGGACGCGCTGACGGCCGACGTCACGCGCAGGCTGGTGCCGCTGCTCAGCACCGAGGTGGTGATGGGCAAGGAGCCCGTACGGCATGAGGGCCGCACGGTCGGGTACGTCACGAGCGCGGCGTACGGGCACACCATCCAGCGGCCCATCGCGTACGCCTGGCTGCCCGCCGAGCTCGCCGAACCAGGGACACACGTGGATATTTCCTATTTTGGCCGCCGCGTCCCCGCGGAGGTCGCGAAGGAGCCCCTGTTCGACCCCGGGATGGAGAAGATCAGACGTTGACCCACCCCGACTTCCTCTGGCGCAACCCGGAGCCCAAGCCGGCCTACGACGTCGTCATCGTGGGAGGCGGCGGTCACGGCCTGGCCACCGCCTACTACCTGGCGAAGAACCACGGCCTGACCAACGTCGCCGTCCTGGAGCGCGGCTGGCTGGCCGGCGGCAACATGGCCCGCAACACCACGATCATCCGCTCCAACTACCTGTGGGACGAGAGCGCCGCCATCTACGAGCACTCGCTCAAGCTGTGGGAGGGGCTGAGCGACGAGCTGGACTACGACCTGCAGTTCAGCCAGCGCGGCGTGCTCAACCTGGCGCACAACCTGGGCGACGTGCGCGAGGGCCGGCGCCGGGTGAACGCCAACCGGCTCAACGGCGTGGACGCCGAGTGGCTCGACCCGGACGAGGTCAAGAAGTTCTGCCCGGTCATCAACGTCAGCGACCGGGCCCGCCATCCCGTCATGGGCGCCACCCTGCAGCGGCGGGGCGGCATCGCCAAGCACGACCACGTGGCCTGGGCCCTGGCCCGCCGGGCCGACGCGTACGGCGTCGACCTCGTCCAGGGGTGCGAGGTCACCGGTTTCGAGATCACCGGCGGCCGGGTCACGGCCGTCGAGACCTCGCGCGGGCGCATAGCGGCGGGGAAGGTCGCGCTGGCGGCGGCGGGGCACACCTCCGTGCTCGCCGAACGGGCCGGGATCCGCCTGCCGCTGCAGTCGCACCCGCTCCAGGCGCTGGTGTCGGAGCTGCTGGAGCCGGTGCTCGACTGCGTGGTCATGTCGAACGCCGTCCACGTGTACGTCAGCCAGGCGCACAAGGGCGAGCTGGTCATGGGGGCGGGCATCGACGCGTACAACTCCTACGGGCAGCGCGGCGGCGTGCACGTCATCGAGGCGCAGATGGCGGCGGCCCTGGAGCTGTTCCCGATCTTCAGCAGAGTGCGCGTGCTGCGCACCTGGGCCGGGATCGTCGACGTCTCCCCTGACGCCTCGCCCGTCATCGGCCCGACCCCTGTCGACGGCCTCTACATCAACGCGGGCTGGGGCACCGGCGGCTTCAAGGCGACCCCCGGCTCCGGCTGGGTCTACGCCCACACCCTGGCTCACGACCGGCCGCATCCGCTGGCGGAGCCGTTCGCGCTCGACAGGTTCACCACGGGGGCGCTCATCGACGAGCACGGCGCGGCGGCGGTGGCGCACTGATGTTGCTGATCGACTGCCCTAACTGCGGGCCCCGCGACGAGAACGAGTTCCACTACGGCGGCCAGGCCGGCATCGCCTGCCCCACCGGCGACATGACGGACGAACGGTGGGCCGCGTACGTGTTCATGCGTGACAACCCCAAGGGCTGGTTCCACGAGCGCTGGTTCCACGTGCACGGCTGCCGGACCTGGTTCACGGTCGAGCGCCACACGGTCACCCACGAGATCAGGAAGCCACGATGAGGTTCACGTTCGACGGCCGCCCGATGACGGGCGAGCCGGGTGACACGCTGGCCGCGGCGCTGCTGCGCAACGGGGTGCGGGTGGTCGGCCGCAGCGTCGGTCTGGGCCGCCCGCGCGGGATCTTCACCGCGGGTCCCGAGGAGCCGAACGCGCTGGTCCGCGTCGGCGCCGACCCGATGCTGGCGGCCACCACCGTGGAGCTCCACGACGGGCTGGAGGCGCAGAGCCTGCGCGGCAAGGGCCGGGTCGATCTCGACGCGGTGGACGAGCGCCGCTGCGACAAGGGCTACCTGCACTGTGACGTGCTGGTGGTCGGTGGCGGGCCGGCCGGGCTGGCCGCGACCGCCGCGGCGGGACGGTCGGGGGCGCGGGTGATCCTTGTGGACGACCAGCCCCGGCTCGGCGGCGACCTGCTGAACAGCCGCCTGCTCCTGGACGGCGCTCCCGCGCTCGACTGGGTGGCCGGCCTCGACCTGCCCGCCAGGGTGCTCACGAGGACG
This sequence comes from Nonomuraea sp. NPDC049378, assembly GCF_055586745.1. Taxonomy (NCBI): domain Bacteria; kingdom Bacillati; phylum Actinomycetota; class Actinomycetes; order Streptosporangiales; family Streptosporangiaceae; genus Nonomuraea; species Nonomuraea sp. NPDC049378. The sequence continues at coordinate 737,171 of NZ_JBVJHP010000001.1, read as the reverse complement.
ACGGCCGTCGGCTACTACGACCACAACTACGTGCTCGCCGTGGAGCGGCGGGCTCGGGGCGAGCGGCTGTGGCACATCAGGGCGCGCCGCGTGGTGCTGGCCACGGGCGCGCACGAGCGTTCGCTCGCCTTCCCCGGCAACGACCGGCCCGGTGTGATGCTGGCCGCCTCCGCCCGCGCCTACGCCAACCGTTACGGCGTGCGCGCCGGACGGCGGGCGGTGGTGTTCGCCTGCGCCGACTCCGGTTACGAGGCTGCCGAGGACCTCATGGCGGCCGGGGTGGACGTGCTCGCCGTCGTGGACCCGCGACCTTCCGGGGTGCCCGCGGACGTGGAGGTGCTCGCCGGCCAGGTGGTGACGGGCACGACCGCGGACGCCGAGGGGGTGCTCACGGGCGTCCAGGCCGGCGCCCGGCACTTCGACGCCGACCTGCTGGCCGTCGCCGGCGGCTGGAACCCCGCCGTGCACCTGTTCAGCCAGTCGGGCGGCCGGACCAGGTTCGACGAGGAGCTCGCGGCCTTCGTGCCCGGCACGTCGGCGCAGGCCGAACGGTCGGCGGGAGCCTGCGCGGGCCTGTACGGCACCCGCGAGGCCATCGCCGACGGCTACGCCGCGGGAGCGGAGGCCGCCGGGCACGGCGAACCCGGGCTGAGGGTGCCGGAGTGCGACGAACGGCCCCTGCGGCGGCCGGCGGCCCTCTGGCTCGTCGAAAGAGCCCCGGGCAGTGACCCCGCCTTCACGGACCTGCACCGGGACGTGACCGTGGCCGACCTGGCCATGGCCACGGGCACCGGGATGCGCTCGGTGGAGCACGTCAAGCGCTACACCACCGCGGGCACCGGCGCCGACCAGGGCAAGACGTCGGGCGCGGTCGTCGTGGGCGTCATGTCCGCGCTGCTCGGCGCCGCCCCCGGCCAGGTCGGTACGACCACGTTCCGGCCGCCGTACACGCCCGTGTCCTTCGCCACCCTCGCGGGACGCGCCCGCGGCGCGCTGTCCGACCCCGTCAGGACCACCGCACCGCACGACGCGCACGTCGCGCGCGGGGCCGTGTTCGAGGACGTCGGCCAGTGGAAACGGCCGCGATACTTCCCCCGGGACGGCGAGGACATGGAGGCCGCCGTGCGGCGCGAGTGCCACGCGGCCCGCAGCGCCGTCGCCGCCATGGACGCCTCCACGCTGGGCAAGATCGACGTCAGGGGCGCGGACGCCGGCGAGTTCCTCGACCGCGTCTACACGAACATGTACTCCACGCTCGCCGTCGGAGCCTGCCGCTACGGGGTGATGTGCGGGGCCGACGGGATGGTGTTCGACGACGGCACCACGACCAGGCTCGCCGACGACCACTACCTGACGACCACGACCACGGGCAACGCCGCCGCGGTGCTCGACTGGCTGGAGGAATGGCGGCAGACGGAGTGGCCGGACCTGGACGTGTCGTTCACCTCGGTCACCGACCACTGGGCGACGGTCGCCGTCGTCGGCCCGCACGCTCGCCGGGTCATCGCGGCGGTCGCGCCGGAAGCGGTGGAGCTGGCCTTCATGCGGTACGCGAGCGTGCCCGTGCTGGGCGTGCCGGGCCGGGTCTTCAGGATCAGCTTCTCCGGCGAGCTGGCCTACGAGGTCAACGTGCCGTGGCGGTACGGCAGGGCGCTGTGGGAGGCGGTGCTGGAGCTCGGCGCGGTGCCGTACGGGACCGAGACCATGCACGTGCTGCGGGCGGAGAAGGGGTTCGCGATCGTCGGCCAGGAGACCGACGGGACCGTCACGCCCCAGGACCTCGGCATGGGATGGATCGTCTCCAAGCGCAAGCCGGACTTCGTCGGCAAACGCTCCCACGCCCGGCCGGACACCGCGCGCCAGGACCGCAAGCGCCTGGTCGGCCTGCTCGCCGACGATCCGGCGGCGCTCGTGGAGGAGGGCGCCCAGCTGACCGCCGCGGGGGTGGCGCCGATGCTCGGCCACGTCACCTCCAGCTACCGCAGCGCCGCGCTCGGCCGCACGTTCAGCCTGGCCATGGCGAGGAGCGTCGTGCCGGGCGACCGGCTGACGGCGGTGTCGGGGGACGTTGCGCACCCGGTGACCGTCGTGGAGCCCGTCTTCTACGACCCGGACAACGCCCGCCGCGACGGCGACCCTCTCGTGGACGCGCCGGCCCCGTACGCGGGGGAGTGCCGGTCGGAGAGCCCCGCCGCCGCCTTCGCCGCCCGCTTCGAGGCCGCGAGCACCCCGCGGGTTCGCCTGCGCGAGGTGCCGTACGAGCCCATGTGGGAGGTGCGCGGCGCGGATCCGGGCACGGGCCTGCGGCTCGGCCCTGACTGGTGGCTGGTGACCGGGGACGTCCCGCCACGCTCGGGCTGGGTGGACGTGTCGGGCCAGCGTACGGTCCTGGAGCTCGCCGGTCCCGCCGCCCACGACGTGCTCGTCACCGGCTGCCCGATCGATCTTGACCCGTCGGTCTTTCCCGGGCATGCCCAGACCCTGCTGGCCGGAACGTCGGTGGTTTTGGAACGGCTTTCGCCTGAAACGTACCGGATCTACGTAAGATCATCCTTTGCAAAATACCTGGCAGAGTGGCTGATCGATGCCCTTGAGGCTTCATAAGACCCGTTGATGGGCATTTCTATCCCTAGACTTTACGCAAACAAGGTCCGGGGGTGTGCGGTGCGGGTTCGGGGATTCGTGGCCGGTGTGGCCATGTCGGGAATGCTGGCCGGCTGTGGCGGGCTGGCCGTGCAGTCGGCAGGCGGGGACGTCGAGAAGCCGGACTCCGCCTCGGTGTCCGAGACCCGCGACAAGCTGGCGGAGCTCGACGTCAAGGGCCGCGCCCCGAAGACCGGTTTCGACCGCGACGAGTTCGGTCCCGCCTGGTCCGACGTCGACCACAACGGCTGCGACACCCGTAACGACATTCTCAAGCGCGACCTGGAGGGCGAGACCTTCAAGCCCGGCACCCACGACTGCGTCGTCCTGACGGGCACGCTCGACGACCCGTTCAGCGGCAAGACCATCGAGTTCGAGCGCGGCCAGGACACCAGCTCGAAAGTCCAGATCGACCACCTGGTGCCGCTGTCGGACGCCTGGCAGAAGGGCGCGCAGCAGTGGTCGAAGGACAAGCGCAAGGAGTTCGCCAACGACCCGCTCAACCTGCTGGCCGTCGACGGTCCGCTGAACGGGCAGAAGAGCGACTCCGACGCCGCCACCTGGTTGCCGCCGCGCAAGGCGTACCGGTGCGCCTACGTCAGCCGGCAGATCGACGTGAAGGCCAAGTACGACGTCTGGGTGACCAAGGCGGAGAAGCAGGCCATGGAGACCATCCTCGACGGCTGCTGACCCTGTACGCACAGTCATGGTGTGCGTAGCGTCCGGCCACCGGCCGATCGTGATGAAGATGACCCGCTGAACCACGGGTGACCGGCGTCAGACGTCCAGGGGGCGCCAGGCGGGGCCGGCGCCGTCCCGGCGGACCTGCCCGAAGACCGCATCGGCGAAGTGGATGCCGAAGCCGATCGTGTCAGGCTCTTCCAGCTCGGCAACGAGACGATGACGATGTTCGGCGGACTGGGCACGGTCATGGTCGTAGAGGCAGGACCATTCGGGGTGGTCCATCTGGATCGGTGAATGCAGGGCATCGCCGAAGGCGATCAGCCGGGTTCCGCCCCCGGTGATGACGTACTGCGTGTGCCCGGCCGTGTGACCGCCGGTGATCTGGACCCGCACGCCGGGGAAGACCTCCTGCCCGTCCGTCACCGTACGCACGCGCGGTGCCAGTGCGGTGGCCTCCTCCTCGGTGATGCCCTGCGCAGACAGGTCGCGTCGGGCCCATTCCGGTTCGGCCACCACATACGTGGCCTGGGTGAACACGGGCTGGTCACCACCCGGGGCGGGATGCCAGGCCCAGCCGAGGTGATCGATGTGCAGGTGGGTGAAGGCCACCGCCTCGATCTCTTCCGGCCTGCGGCCGAGCTCGGCCAGGCTGTCCAGCAGCGCGCCACCGTGAACGGCGCCGTTCGGACCTCCCGGCTCGGCCGGCAGCGACACCGGACCCCACCCCGCATCGATCAGCAGCGCGCGGTCGCCGTTCTCCACCAGGAGACCACCGATACTCGCCACAAGATGGCCGGAGGCGTCCAGGTACTGCGGGTGGGCGGCCCAGGTCTCATCCGTGGTGTCCGGCAGCCATCTGCGCGGCCTCCCCTGGATGGCTCCGTCCGGCACGAAGGACACCCTCGTGTCGCCCAGCCATACCGAGTGGATCCCCGCCGGCCGCCGCAGTCGATCGTCCTGGTCAACCGCGGAGTTCGCCATGGTCACGGTCCCTTCTTCTGGGTCATGTCCGTCGCCGCGTCGTCGGCGACCAGGTCACCATAAGGATGGGGTGCGTGACCACGTCTCCAGAACCGCAGGCCGTCGCCGAGCGGGAGCTGTGCGGCCTGGTGAACGGACTGGCCCAGCAGATCGCCGCTCACGTGCGCGAACGCGCGGTCACCCTGGGCCTCACCTCGGCCCAGGCGACCGCGCTGCGGGAGATGACCGGACCGATGACCATGCGAGAGCTTGCCGGACGCATGAGCTGCGAGCCCTCCAACGCCACCTTCATCGTCGACAAGCTCGAAAAGCAGGGCTTGATCGAGCGCCGCGCGCACGCCACCGACCGTCGCGCCAGGCAACTCGTCCTCACCCCGGAGGGCAACGCCCTCCGTGAACGGCTCCTCGAACTCCTCGTCCAGGACTCACCACTGGCCGGCCTCACCGCGCAGCAGCAGCGCGCTCTCCAGGACCTGCTCGAACAAGCCCTCAGCCGCGCTATCCCCGGAGAACGGTGACGTGGCGGCCGGACGGTGTGGTCGCCTGTTCGAAGGAGCCGCGATCCTTCCACGGCGGGGCCTCAGGGCGCCGGTCGAAGATCACGAGTACGCCGGTGGTGAGGCTGAGCCGGTCGAGATACCCGTCGAGTTGGGCGAGGCCGTCGGGCAGCGGGTCGTCCTTGCCTGCGCGCCACACCTTCAGCTCCATGGCCTCCCGTTGCATCCGTCGTTCGCCGTCCGGACCCGGGTAGGGCCAGCGGATCAGCACGTCGAGGCGTTTGGTGCCGGCGGCGTATTCGCGGTCGAGGTGGCCGCCGCCGTTGACCAGGCGGTGCAGGAAGGCCATGAGGATGATCTGGCAGGCGGCCTCGTGATAGCCCTCCTGCTGGATGAGGACTTCACCGTGCTCGCGCCAGAACAGGACGAACTCCTGCAACAGGCGCACCATGCCGAACCGGCCATCAGGCAGGACGAAGCTGCGCGGGTCGGCCTTGACGAACCGCTCCGTACGATCACCCAGGACCCGCAGCAGGACCTCCCGGTAGATCGGGTTGGCGATCTCCAGGTCCCTGGGCCCTCGGATGAGGCCCAGATCGTGAACGTAGGAGACGTCATCGTCGAAAGACGTGTCCGTGCCCGGCCACGTTCCCGCCACGATCGGTTCGATCACCCGTTCCACCCGTGGTTCGTACAGGCGCGCCACGAGGGCGTCCAGGTGGGTGGCGCGCGCCCGGATCAGCCGCTCCTTGGCCTCGTCCACCCGGTCGACGGTGATGGCGCCGGTCACCCCCATCTCGAAGGTGATCTCGTGGGCGATGGCGTTGACCAGCCACGGCTGGCCCTGCGTCAGCTCGAACACCCGGTCCACCGCGTCCTTGGCGAACTCCTGGCCGGTGGCCCGCGTGTGCTGGCCGTACAACTCGGCGATCTGGCCGGCGGTGAAGTCGCCCAGACGCAGTGACTTGGTGACGATGTTGAACGGGCTGGTGGGATTGCACCGGCCCGGGTCGGCACCCACAGCGGTCTTGTAGTCACGGACGTCGCGTAGTCCGCACAGGATCACGGACGTGGGGAACGGGTGCCCGTCGGGCCGGGCGTTGTGACCGTCACGGAGCTGGCAGAGGAAGCTGATCAGGCTGTCGCCCTGCAGGGCGTCGATCTCGTCGAAGAACAGCACCACCCGGCGAGGGCTGCGACGGCACCACTCGCTCAGCGCGACATCGATGCGGCTGCCCGGCGTGGCCTGCGGCCAGGGGTCCGGCGGGAGCAGTTCGTCCGGCCAGCGCGACCGCTCGGCGGCCGCACGGATCGAATCCAGCAGCATCGACTCTCCCCAGCCCACGTCGTCGCGGGCCACCTTGGCGCGCTCGCAGGAGAACACCAGAGCCGCGACATCGCCTTCGGCCGTCAACTCGGACGCCAGAGTGCGCAGCGCGGTGGTCTTGCCGGTCTGCCGGGGTGCGTGGACCACGAAGTAGCGGTCCATGTCGATCAGCGCTCGCGCCTCGGGAAGCCGAGGTGTGGGCGGCAGCATGTAGTGCCGCCGGGGGTCGCACGGGCCCGCGGTGTTGAAAGATCTCGCTCGGGGTGGACGCATGGTCACATACTGTCATCGCTCCTGTCCTGAGCGGCGAGTTTCCGGATGGGAGAGCCGCGTTCACCGATGAGCGGCCAGCACCGCCGCGAGGCCTTCCCGCAGGTCCTTGACGAAATACTCGGGAATCTCCAGCGACGGGAAATGTCCCCCGGCCTCGGGCGACCTCCATCGGACGATCTGCCGGTACCGCTCCTGTGCCCAGGGGCGCGGATACTTCTCGATGTCGCGGGGATACACGCTGATCGCTGACGGGACGTCGACCCGAAGTTCGGGATCGAGCGAGTTGTGGCTTTCGTAGTAGATGCGGGCCGACGACGCGCCGGTCCGCGTCAGCCAGTACAGGGTGACGTTGTCAAGGACGCTGTCTCTGGAGATCGTCTCGAACGGGCTGTCCTCGGTATCTGACCACTCGGCGAACTTGTCAAGGATCCAGGCGAGGAGCCCGACCGGTGAGTCGACGAGCGAGTAGCCGATGGTCTGCGGTCGGGTCGCCTGCTGCTTCGCGTACGCCGCGTGGTTGCGCCAGAAATCGCGGGTTTCCTCGGTCCACCTGCGCTCGACCGCCGTCAGCCCGTCCGTCGTCAACCCGGGCGGCGCCTCCGCGAACGTCGTGTGGATGCCGAGAACGTGCGCAGGGAACCTGCCGCCGAGAACCGTGGTGATATTGCCTCCCCAGTCGCCGCCGTGGGCCAGGAACTCGGTGTAACCGAGCCTTCCCATCAGCTCCACCCATGCGGCCGCGATCTTCTCGGTTCCCCATCCGGTGGTGGCCGGCCTGTCGCTGTAACCGAAGCCCGGTAGCGACGGGACCACGACGTGGAACGCCGGCGCGGCGGCGTCTTCCGGATCTGCCAGCTCGTCCACCACATTGACGAACTCGGCAATGCTGCCGGGCCAGCCGTGCGTCAAGATCAGCGCGGTGGCGTCCGGGCGCGCGGATCGGCGGTGCAGGAAGTGGATGCCGAGATCGTCAATGGTGGTGCGGAACTGGCCGATCCGGTTGAGGCGCTCTTCGAACGGCCGCCAGTCGTACCCGGTGCGCCAGTAGTTCACGACATCGACGAGGTCGGAGAGAGGAACGCCCTGTTCCCATCGGCGAGGGCCGGGCGCGGCGCGACAGACCGTCTCGGCTTCCGGTAGCCGCGCCGCGGCCAGTCGCGCGCGCAGATCGTCGAGGTCGGCGTCAGTCGCGTGGGCTTCGAATGCTTGCACGTCGGTGGTTGGACGGGGCATGAGACCTCCTGGCCGTCGCGGAGCCGGCTGCGAACCGCTGCGAACCGGCTAAGACGGTTCTAACATGCCCTCGCGCCGGCGTGCAACCTGCTAAGGTGGTTCCATGCGTGCCGGGTTCCCTGCCTTCCGCCTCGGCAGCGTGCTGGCCACCAGCTTCACGGGGACCCTGTCGGAGCGTCATGGCAAGGCTGTGGAGCGCATTCCCACGCCCCAACGACTCGTCGACTGGCTGGCGGTGTACGACCTCGCCGTGGACTCCTGCACCACTGCCCAGCTCAACCTCGCCAGGGAGCTGAGGGAGTCGATCCACGCCGCCGCGACAGCGGCCGCGATCGGGGACGCTCTCCCCGCGCCCGCTGTCCACGTCATCAATGACCGCAGCGCTCAAGGCCGGGCGGCGGCCATCCTGACGCCCGAGGGCAAGCGGCGATGGCGGCTCAGCTCGGCTTCCTGCGTGGAAGACGCCCTCAGCGTGATCGCCGCCGACGCGATCAGCATCATCGCAGGTGAACGCGACGGCAAATTGGCCTTGTGCGCATCACTGACCTGCCGGGCCGCCTTCTTCGACACCAGCCAGAGCCGCACTCGCAAATGGTGCGACATGAACACCTGTGGTAATCGTCAGAAGAAGGCGCGCTTCACTGCCAACCAGCGAAAAGGCCTCAGCTCAACGGAGTGATCGTCACCTCGTCATCGAGACGTCCTTGCTCCGCAGGCTCCCCAGCGGGCCGAGGTCATCGTCCAGCGCCGCCTTCCAGCCGGTGTCATCGGAGCAGAGCACGCTGCGCAGGTAGGCGGTGGTGAGCCGCTGGATCAGGGCGACGCGGGCGGGATGCTCGTCGGTCGTCTCGGCGGCCTCGTACCCTGAGATGCCCCCGAGCGAGTGCTCGGCCCCGGACAGCGTGAGCAGGCTCTTGCTCCCGGGACCGTGCACGTAGAGGTCGGTGAACCAGTCGGGGCCGCGGGTGGACAGCGCGGACTGGTCCTCGTCCCCCGCGACGATGAGCGAGGGGGTGGTCATGTCGCCGAAGTACGGCCTCATGAAGGGGAAGTGCTCGGCCGCGAAAGGGGTCAGGTCGTCGCCGAGGCCCGTGAGGGCGAGCAGCACGCCCGCCTTGACCCGGGGATCGGACATGTCCTCCCCGGGCATGCCGTCGGAGCCGAGGACGCGCGCGCCCAGCAGCGTGCTCGCGCTCTGGGCTCCCCAGGAGTGGCCCGACACGGCGACGCGGCTGCGGTCGAGGCGTCCGCCGAGGCCCGGTACGGCGGCTTCGACGAGGTCGAGCCCGTCGAGGGCGCGCCTGAGGTCCTCGATGCGCAAACGCCAGATCTCCGGCGTACGGGGGTCCTCGGGCGGGAGGCCGAGCGTCCGGGAGTCGAGGTGGGTCGGCCGCAGGACCACGAACCCGTGTGCCGCCCAGTGGTCCGCCAGCGGGGCGTAGCCGTTCATCGACTGGCCGAAGCCGTGCGAGAACACGATGACAGGCAGGCCGGTGCCGGTCACGGGAGCGGACACGTGAATCTGGAGGTCCTCGCCGCGGCCAGGCGCGGGCAGGGTGACCGGCTTGACCGAGACGACCGGAGCGGGGGAGCCGGCCGCGAGGCCTGTTTCCGTCATGAGACTGATCTCTCCTTCTTGCGGTTCTTGGTGATGAGCTCGTCGGTGACCCACCGCGCGACGTTGCCGGGGTAGGGCGCCGACAGCCCGAGGACGATGTGCGTGAAGCCGGCGTCGAGCGCTTCGCCGATCGCGTCGCGGGTGACGCCGGGCTGGTCGTAGGAGACGGGCAGGTGGATGGAGCGGACGATGGAGGCGGGGTCGCGGCCGATCTCCGTGCAGTAGCGGTCGAGCAGCGCGCTGCGGCTGACGACGTCGGCGATGTCGCCGCCGGGGATGTTCCACAGGTCGGCGTGCTGGGCGACCACCCGCAGCGTCGCGGAGGAGCGCCCGCCGATGAGGATCGGCGGATGGGGGCGCTGGACGGGCTTGGGGTTGCCGTACGCTCCGGTGACCTGCACGTACGTGCCGTGGAAGTCGAACGGCTCCGTCTCGGTCCACACCCGCCGGATCACCGTGCACGCTTCCGCGAGGCTCCCGAGGGCGTGGGCGGTGTCGTGGAAGGGCAGGCCGTGGGCTTCGTACTCGCGCCGGGCCAGGGGCCAGTCGGGCCGAGAGCCGACGCCGATGCCGAAGTCGAGCCGTCCGCCGGAGACGACGTCGACGGTTGCGGCGATCTTGGCCAGGTGTGCGGGCGGCCGGATGCGGTTGCTGGTCACCATCACGCCGAGCCGTAGTCGCCGGGTCTGCGCGGCGAGGGCGCACAGCAGGGTCCAGCCTTCGTAGACCGGCCCGCGGGGGTCACCGAAGATGGGCAGGAGGTGGTCGAACAACCACGCGTGTTCGATCTCCGGGATCGTGTCCGCCTCCTGCCAGACCTGCAGGACGTCGCGGTAGTCGACCTGCGAGGGGGCGGTCATGATCCCGAAGCTGGGCCGGGTGGTGTGCGGCATCTGGGCACTGCTCCCTTCGTGCGCGCCGCGCTGACGGGCACGCCGCTGAGAGGTGAACGGAACATGTTTTCGGTGCATGCTGGAGCCGTTCGTCGCGGTCGGCCCGATGGGCGCATGTCCGGTCGGCCTCGCACCTGAGGCTCTGCGGCAGATGCGGAGTTTGGCCGTCCGGGCGGCGCTCTGGCATCATGGGATAAACGGAATCTGGTTCCAGCTACGATACGGATCGTCGTTCCGTTTTGCAAGTCGGTATGGAGGGAAACAGCGCGGTGAACGACGGAGGCGCGGGGCGTGCGGCGCCCCGGAAGCGGGCCGATGCCCGGCGCAACGAGAGGACGCTGCTCGACGCCGCCGCGGCCGTCTTCGTGACCTCGGGCGTCGAGGCGCCGGTGCGCGACATCGCGGCCAGGGCGGGAGTCGGGGTGGCCACGATCTACCGGCACTTCCCGACCAGGGCCGATCTCATCATCGCCGTCTACCGGCACCAGGTCGAGGCCTGCGCCGAGGCCGGCCCCGCCCTGCTGGAGAGTGCGGCCAGCCCCTACGACGCGTTGCGACGATGGATCGACCAGTTCGTCGACTTCCTGGTCACCAAGCACGGGCTCGCCGCCGTGCTGCAGTCGGACAACGCCGGCTTCGACACGCTGCACGCGTACTTTCTGGACCGTCTCGTGCCCGTCTGCACCCAGCTGCTCGACGCGGCGGCTACCGCCGGTGAGATCCGGACGGACGTCAACGCCCTCGAGCTCATGCGCGGCGTCGGCAACCTCTGCATCGGCGCGGACAACGATCCCCGCTACGACGCGCGGCGAATGGTCGCCCTCCTCATCGGAGGACTCCGCCCAGAAAAATAGGAGAACGCCGGGCCACGTGGCCCGGCGTTCCTCACGAGATCCGGATCAGTCGTCGTCGTTGTCGTCGTCGTCCTTGTCCGCCCGTTCCGTCTCGTTCTTGGTGACCTTGCCCGTGGCGGCGTCGATCTTCAGCTCGTGCCGCTGCGACCCCTTGGTCAGCTCGATCTCCCACACGTCCGCCCGCGTGCCCTGGGAGTCGAAGTCGAGCTCGCTCACCCAGGCGCCCGCCACCTGCTTGTGCGCGATCTCGATGGCCTGCTCCGCCGTGACCTTCGGGGCCGGCGCGGCGGCGGTGGTGGCGGCGACGGCCGCGCCTCCGCTCGCGACGAGCGCGACGACCCCGGCACCGGCAACGATGAACTTCTTCGTGATTCGCATGACTCCACGGAACCGCGATCGCCGCTAATCGCGCGCTAAGCCGCAGTTAAGACCGGGCTGAGCTCTGCGGACCCGTCAGGACGACCTCCACGCGCGCGCCGCCCCCCGCGGACGTGGAGACGGTCAGGCCGCCGCCCGACGACTCGGCGGTGCGGCGGGCGATGTCGAGGCCGAGCCCGGTCGAGCCGCCTCCGCTGGTGCCGCGCTCCAGCAGCGCCGGGTCGAGGCCGGTGCCGGAGTCCTCGACCACGAGCAGGGCCCCGGCGCCGTGCGGCCCGAGGCGCACCGCCATGGGAACCCCTTCGGGGGTGTGCGCGAAGACGTTGCCGAGCAGCGCGTCCACGCAGGCGGCGAGCTCCTCGGCGCCCACCGCCACCGGCAGCGGGGCGTCGGGCAGCGCGAGCGACACGTCCCGCCCCTGGTCCTCGGCCAGCACCGACCAGAACCGCACCCGCTCGCTCACCACCGCCGCCGCGTCGCAGGCGTCGCGCCCGGCCGAGCGCCGCCGCGCGTCCGTGATGACCGCGCTCACCGCGCGCTGGAGCGCGTCGACCCGGCTCTGCACACGCGCCCTCTCCTCCGGGTCGCGCAGCGACTCCGCGTCCAGCCGCAGGCCTGTCAGAGGGGTACGCAGCCGGTGCGAGAGGTCCGCCACCGACTCCCGCTCCGCCGCGAGCAGGTCGTCGATCCGTCCCGCGAGATGGTTGAGCGCCAGGGCCACGGAGCGCACCTCGGGGGGACCGCCGAGCTCCGCCCTGGCGGACAGGTCGCCGCCGGCCAGCCGGTGCGAGACCCGGGCAAGCCCGTCCACGGGCCGCGTCACGGCCAGCGCCAGCCGGTCGGCCAGCACGATGCCCAGCACGACCAGGGCGAGCCCGAGCACGAACAGCGCCAGCCACGCCTCCCGCACCCCCTTGGTCAGCTCGGCGTCCGGCACGAACACCCTGATCACGGCGTTGCCCTCAGGCGTCTGCGCCGAGACCAGCACCTCCCTGCCCCCGCGGGCCGCGGCGGTGACGCTGCGTCCCGTCGAGGCCAGGCGTACGGCGTCGGAGCGGGGCGCGGGCCCGCCCACCGTGCCGCCGCCGGGCAGGAACACGGTCACGGGCCGCCCCGCCTGCTGCACGGCCAGCGTCAGGTCGGGCGTGCCCACGTTCACCGCCACGTATTCGGCCGCGGCGGTGGCCCTGCTCATGGCGCCGTTCTCGGCCACGGCGCGGATCAGCAGCGCCATCGGCACCAGCAGCGCGATCAGCACGAGAGACGTGGTCGCGGCGACCAGCAGCGCGAGCCACCGCCTCATGACGGCCCGACCAGCTTGACGCCGACGCCGCGCACCGTGTGCAGGTAGCGGGGCTCGGACGCGGTCTCGCCGAGCTTCCTGCGCAGCCACGACAGGTGCACGTCCACGGTCTTGTCGGCCCCGCCGTAGGGGAGTTGCCACACCTCCGTCAGCAGCTCCCGCTTGGTGACCACCTCGCCCGGCCGCGCGGCGAGATAGTGCAGGACGTCGAACTCGCGCGGCGTCAGGTCGAGCGCGGCACCGTCCAGCGTGGCCGTCCGCGCCCGCGGATCCACCCGCAGGGCTCCCACCGCCAGCGGCTCCGGCGCGGAGTCCCTGCCCGAGCGCCGCAGCACGGCCCTGACCCGGGCGTCCAGCTGCGCCGCGCTGTACGGCTTGACCACGTAGTCGTCGGCGCCCGCGTCCAGCACCGGCACCATCTCCGCGTCGCCGTCGCGGGCCGTCGCCACGATGACCGGCACCCGGCTGACCGCCCGCAGCATGCGCAGCAGCTCCACCCCGTCGAGGTCGGGCAGCCCGAGGTCGAGGACGATCAGGTCGGGACGGTCCTGTACGGCCAGCCGCAGCCCGTCCAGCGCCGTCGGCGAGGAGGAGACGGCGTGGCCGAGCTCGCGCAGCCCGCGGCTGAGCGCCGTGCGGATCGCCACGTCGTCCTCGATGAGCAGGATGTCAGCCATGTACATGAACGTAGACCCTCGATGGCGATGGCTCGGGCCGCGTTAAGGTCGCCTTAACCCGGTCTTAGCCGTAGAGGGGGGAGGCTGGGAGCCGATGAAGAGACTCGTCCTGGCCTGGGCCGCCACCGCCGTCGCCGCCACCGGCGCGGGCGTGGCGGTGCTCGGCCTGCTCGGCAACGGCCTCACCGGCGCCTCCAGCCACGTGCTCAGCGAGCCGGAGGTGCGTGCGGCCCTGGCCACCGCGACCTCGCGCGCGATCGCGACGCCGACGGGCTCGCCCGCGAGGCCCCGGCAGGAGAAGCTGATCCGCAGCGCCGGCGGGACCGTGGTCGCCTCCTGCGACGGCGACCGGGTGACGCTGCGCTCGTGGAGCCCCGCCCAGGGTTACGCGGTGGACGGCGTCGAGCCGGGGCCCGCCCGCGAGACGAAGGTGGAGTTCGAGCCGGAGGAGGGCGACGAGATCGAGCTCACGATCGCCTGCTCGGGCGGCCGGCCCGCCGCCCGCCCCACGTCGTAGCCAGGCCGGTCAGCGGCTCCCGCGCACCTGCAACGCCCCCAGCAGCTCCTCTGACGCCCTGGTGATGGTCTCGACGGCCCGGTCGAACGCCTCCACGTTGTGCGCGGCGGGTGCTCGGAAGCCGGAGATCTTCCTGACGTACTGCAGCGCCGCCGCGCGTACGTCCTCCTCGGTCACGCTCTCGGTGTAAGGGGGACGGAGGGTCTTGATGCTTCTGCACATGCCTCAACGGTAATAGCCCATGCGCTGGCTTATCTCCCGCGCGCCCTCCACCAGCAGCTCGCCCACCTCGGGCAGCCGGTCAGGCGTCAGCCGGTAGGAGGGGGCGGAGACGCTGACGGCGGCCACGACGGAGCCGTCGTTGCCCCTGATCGGCGCGGCGACGGCGTTGAGCCCGACCTCGAGCTCCTCCACGGCCGCGGCCCAGCCGCGCTCCCTGATGGCGGCGAGCTCCAGGTCGTCCTCGGAGGTGATCGTCCTGGGGGTGTAGTGGTCGAGCTCGTCGGGCATGCGCAGGGCGCCGAAGGCCAGCAGCACCTTGCCGCTGGAACTGGCGTGAGCGGGGGTGCTCTGCCCGACCCAGTTGTGCCCGCTGATGGCGGCGGGGCCGCGGATCTGGGTGAGGTTGACCGCGTCGCCGTCCTGCGGGACCGCGATGTTGACGGTCTCGCCGATCTCCTCGGCCAGGCGCAGGCACACGTCTCTGCCCTCGCGCGACAGGTCGAGCTGGGCCGTGGCCGCGCCGGCCAGGCGCACCACCCCGAATCCGAGCTGGTAGCGGCCGCGGTCGCTGCTCTGCTCCACCAGACCGCCCTGCTCGAGAGCGGCGAGTAACCGGAACGCCGTGGACTTGTGCACGTCGAGCTCCGTCGCGAGGTCCGTCACTCGGGTCGAACCCTCACGAGCGAGGATTTCCAGGATGGCGATGGCCCGATCTACTGATTGTACGGTCGCGGTGTTGCTCATACCGCAACAGCATACTTCGCCGCACGGAGCTTCTCACGGGGATCTTCGTGGCCGGTGAGGGGGAATCGCCGCGTTGTCGCACGTCAGGAGGGCCGGAAAAAGTAATTGACTACTCAACTTCCGCCGGCCACCGGGCTGAGCTCATTCCCGAAGTCGAGCGCGATCTTACGCATGCCCTCCGCCAGCTCGTCGCGGTCGAGCCCGTCGATGCGTTCCGCGGGGCCCGACACCGACATCGCGGCCACCACCCGGTCGCCGTCCCAGACGGGCACGGCCAGGCAGTGCACGCCCAGCTCCTCCTCGCCCAGGTCCATGGCGTAGCCGCACGACCTGACCCGTTCGAGCTCGGCGAGCATGGCGGTCAGCTCGGTGATCGTGTTGGGGGTGCGCCGCGGCATGCCGGTGCGCTCGAACACGGCGACCGCCTCGGAGGCCGGCCGCCCGGCCAGCAGCACCTTGCCCACCGCCGTGCTGTGCGGCAGCACCCGCCTGCCGACCTCGGCGAACATCCGCAGCCTGCGCGGCGAGGGCGCCTGGGCGACGTAGACGATGAAGTCGCCTTCGAGCACGGCCAGGTTGGCGGTCTCGCCGGACAGCTCGACCATCTTGCCGAGGTACGGCTGCGCCCACACCCCGACCATGCTCTCCGCGATGCCGCCCAGGCGTACGAGCCCGCCGCCGAGCGCGTAGCGGCGGTCGGACTCCTGGCGTACATAGCCGCGGGCGAGCAGCGTCCGCAGCAGCCGGTGGATGGTGCCGTACGGCAGGCCCGTCCTGGCGGCGATCTCCGACAGGCCCGCCTCACCCCCGTGCTCGGCCAGCGCCTCCAGCACGTCGAGCGCCCGCTCGACCGACTGGACGCTCATAGGCGCACACCGCGGAGCGAGGCGTCGAGCACCTCGGCCGTGTGAGCCACCCTGATCTCCTCGCCGGCCCGCCGCATGGCGGCCGCGATCTGCATGGTGCAGCCGGGGTTGGCGGAGACCAGCAGGCCGGCGCCCGTCGTGCCGACCGCACGCGCCTTCCTGTCGCCGAGGTCGCGGGCGGCCTGCGGCTGCAGGATGTTGTACGTGCCCGCGGACCCGCAGCAGATGGCCGACTCGGGGATCTCGCGCAGCTCCAGGTCGGGAATGCCGCGCAGCAGCTCGCGCGGCTGGTCGCGGATGCCCTGGGCGTGGGCCAGGTGGCAGGCGTCGTGGTAGGCGACGGTGAGCGGCAGCGGGTGCCGCTTGGCCACGGGGCCCAGCTCGGCGAGATATTCGGACAGGTCGGCGACCTTGAACCGGGGCTCGCGGCCGAGCAGCTCGGCATATTCCTTCATGGAGGAGCCGCATCCGGCCGCGTTGACCACGACGGTGTCGACGCCTGCCTTCTCGAACGTCCTGACCGTGCGGCGGGCGAGCCTCCTGGCCTGCTCGGCGCGCCCGGAGTGCACGCTGAGCGCGCCGCAGCAGCCCTGGCCCCGCGGGATGACCACGTCGCAGCCCTCCAGCGCGAGCACGCGCGCGGTCGCCGCGTTGACCTGGGGGAAGAACTCTCCCTGCACGCACCCGGTGAGCATGCCGACCACGGCCCTGCGCTCTCCTCTGGCCCTCACGACGCGCGGCATGCGCTGGCGGTGCTCGACCCGCGGCGCCAGCCCGGCCATGGATCCGAGGCCGGGGTGCACCCGGGCCAGGAACGGCGCCATCCGCCCGGCCAGCCACATCGTGGGGCGCAGCAGCCGCAGCCTGCGCGGGTAGGGGAAGAGGCTGAACACGATCTCGCGCACGGCCCGGTCCTCCGGCTCGCGCACGTGCTCCCGCTCGACCACGGCCCTGGTCTGCTCGATCAGCCGGTCGTACCGGACTCCGGACGGGCACGCCGTGACGCACGCCATGCATCCCAGGCAGGCGTCGAAGTGCCCGGCCATCTCCGGGGTGATGGGCGTGCCCTCGACGTGCTGCTGCATCAGGTGGATCCGCCCGCGCGGCGAGTCCATCTCCTCGCCCCACAACGCGTACGTCGGGCACGTCGGCAGGCAGAACCCGCAGTGCACGCAGTCGTTGATCAGCTCAGGATCCACGCTAGATCCCTCCCACGAACCGGCCGGGGGACATCCTGCGCCCGGGATCGAACCGTTCCTTCACCCGCCGCATCAGCGGCAACGTGCTCACCTGCCCCCACCTGTCGACCCCTTCGTACGGCGAGGCGGGAACGGTCAGCCGCCCGCCCAGCGCCTCGATCCGCGCCCTGAGCCGGTCGACGGCGGCCGTCAGCTCCTCCTCGGAGACGTCGCCCCAGAGCTCCAGATAGGCCTGTCCCGTGACCGGCGAGCCGCGGAAGGAGAACCCGCTCTCGCCTGCCGCGGCCAGCGTCTCGACCGTGCGCGCGGGTGGGAAGCGCACCTCCAGCAGCACGTCGTCCGTGAGGATCAGCCCCCACCAGTCCGGTGGCCCGGCCGTGATCGTGCCGTCGCCGAGCACGTCGCGCAGGGCCTCCGCCCGCTGCCCGGCGGCCGACCCCTCCACCAGCACCGCGATCGTCGCGTACCGGCCGTCAAGGCAGTCGATGTCCACGGCGGAGGGCTCGGCCTGGGAGGCGGCCAGGCGCCGCAGCGTCTCGCCGGTGAGGTCGGCGACCTTCGTGCCGGTCACGATCCAGAGCCGCTCAGCGGGCAGCGGGTGCAGGCGGAAGGTCGCCTCGGCGATCACGCCGAGTGTGCCGCGGGAACCGGTGAAGAGCTTGCCGAGGTCGTAGCCGGCGACGTTCTTGACCACCTTGCCGCCCGACTTCGCGACGGTGCCGTCGGGCAGCACGACGGTGATGCCGATGAGCAGGTCGCGGGCGGTGCCGTAGCGGAAGGCGCGCGGGCCCGCGGTCGCGGTGGCGAGCGTGCCGCCGACCGTCGTGTGCTCCGCGAACGGCGGGTCGAGCGCCAGTTCCTGCCCCTTGTCCGCGAGCGCGGCGGCCAGGGCGTCCATGGTGACGCCCGCCTGCGCGCGCACCACGAGGTCGCCCGCCGCGTGCTCGATGATCTCGTTCATGCAGCACATGTCGAGCAGCACGTCGCACCGCTCGGGCGGGTGTCCCCAGTGCAGCTTGGTGCCGCCGCCCGCGGGCACCACCGCGAGGTCCTGCTCCGTGCAGGCCCGCAGCACCGCCGAGATCTCCTCCACCGTCTCGGGCAGGGCCACCCAGCGCGGGACCACGCCGCTCACGGCGTCCTTCTCGCCGGCCCGCCTGACCGTCACGCCGGTCGCCGCCAGGGTCATCAGAACTGCTCCGCCTTCCCCGACTCGACCAGCGGGTGCACGCCCTTGCGCACGCCCGGCACCTCGCCGCACAGCCGCGGCGTGGGGAACACCTTGCCCGGGTTGGCCAGGCCCCGCGGGTCGAACGCGCACCGGACGAGCTGCATGGTGTCCAGGTCGTCCTCGCTGAACATCCTCGGCATATAGCGTGATTTGTCGACACCGACTCCGTGCTCGCCCGTGATCGAGCCGCCGTGCTCGATGCACAGGTCGAGGATCGCGCCGGAGACCACCTCGGCCCGCTCGCCCGCGCCAGGCTCCGCGTCGTCGAACAACACCAGCGGGTGCAGGTTGCCGTCGCCCGCGTGGAAGACGTTGGCCACCTTGATCCGGTGCTCGGCCGAGAGCCGGTCGATGGCGGCCAGCACGCCGGGCAGCGACGTGCGCGGGACCACGCCGTCCTGGACGATGTAGGCCGGGCTGATGCGCCCCACGGCCGCGAACGCCGACTTGCGGCCCTTCCAGATCGCCGCCCGCTCGGCGGGATCGGCCGCCACGCGCAGCTCGAACGCGCCCGAGCAGATCTCCCTGAGCTGGGCGAACTGCCGCTCCACCTCCGCGGCGGGCCCGTCGAGCTCCACGATGAGCACGGCGCCCGCGCCCTCGGGATAGGCGCAGGCCACCGCCGCCTCGGCCGCCTCGATGGCCAGCGCGTCCATCATCTCGATCGCGGCCGGCACGATGCCCGCCCCGATGATCGCCGAGACGGCCTCGCCGCCCTGCTCGATGCTCTCGAACGCGGCCAGCACCGTGGTCACCGACTCGGGCGCGCGGCAGAGGCGTACCGTGATCTTGGTGGCGATGCCGAGCGTGCCCTCCGAGCCGACGAACGCCCCCAGCAGGTCATAGCCGGGGTCCATGCGGTCGAGCGTCACCAGGTCGCCGTCGGGGGTGACGATCTCGCAGGCCTCGACGTGGTTGACGGTGAAGCCGTACTTCAGGCAGTGGGCGCCGCCGGAGTTCTCCGCGACGTTGCCGCCGATCGAGCAGATCTGCTGGCTGGAGGGGTCGGGGGCGTAATAGTAGCCCTGGTCGCGCACGGCCTCGGTGATCGCCAGGTTGGTGACGCCCGGCTCGACCACCGCCCTGCGGTTGGCGAGGTCGACCTCCAGGATCGCGCGCATCTTCGAGGTGACGATGAGCACGCCGTCCTCGCGGGGGAGCGCGCCCCCCGACAGGCCGGTGCCCGAGCCCCTGGCCACGAAGGGCACGCCGAAGTCGTTGCACAGGCGCACCACGCGGGCGACCTGCTGGGCCGTGCCGGGCAGCACGACGACGCCGGGGGTCGCCCGGTGGTAGGTCAGGCCGTCGCACTCGTACGTGCGCAGGCGTACGGGATCGGTGATCACCGAGTCGTGGGGCAGCAGCGACCGCAGCGCCGCTATCAGCGTTTCCATCACCGATCCCCCTTTTCCTGTTGATATCTGCCTTTTCTATGGCATTTGAGCATAAGCCGGAAGAGTCAGGAACTCCGCGAAGTCGTCATCCAGCGCGACCTCCTTGAACAGCGCGGTGGCCTGGGCGTACAGCCCCTCGTCGTGGCCCGGCTCCTGCGCGATCTCGGCCAGCTCCTCCGCGATGATCCGCTCGACCAGATCCTTCGTCACCCGCGCGCCCGTGTCCGCGAGCTCGATGTCGTTGTGGATCCACTGCCAGATCTGCGAGCGCGAGATCTCGGCCGTCGCGGCGTCCTCCATGAGGTTGTGGATCGCCGCCGCGCCCTGCCCGCCCATCCAGGCGGCGAGGTAGCGCAGCCCCACGTCCACGTTGTTGCGCAACCCCGCCTCCGTGATCTCGCCGGGCGTCTCCGAGACCGCCAGCAGGTCGGCGGCGGACACGCTGACGTCCTCGCGCAGCCGGTCGAGCTGGTTGGGCCGCGACCCCAGCACGCCGTCGAACACCTCCCGGCAGACCGGCACCAGGTCGGGGTGCGCCACCCACGACCCGTCGAACCCGTCGCCGGACTCGCGCGTCTTGTCCGCCCGCACCTTCTCCAGCGCCACCGCGTTCACCTCGGGGTCACGCCGCGAGGGGATGAACGCCGCCATCCCGCCGATCGCGTGCGCACCCCGCTTGTGACACGTCCGCACCAGCAACTCGGTGTACGCGCGCATGAACGGCGCGGTCATCGTCACCGCGTTCCGCTCGGGCAGCAGGAACTCCCTGCCCCTGGTGCGGAACTTCTTGATCACGCTGAACAGGTAGTCCCAGCGGCCGGCGTTGAGCCCTGCGGAGTGGTCGCGCAGCTCGTACAGGATCTCCTCCATCTCGAACGCCGCCGGATAGGTCTCGATGAGCACGGTCGCCCTGATCGTGCCGTGCGGGATGCCGAGCAGCTCCTGCGCCCGCGTGAACACGTCGTTCCAGAGCCGCGCCTCCAGATGCGACTCGATCTTGGGCAGGTAGAAGTACGGGCCCTTGCCCTTGTCGAGCTGCCGCTGGGCGCAGTGGAAGAAGTAGAGGCCGAAGTCGAACAGCGCCGCCGCGACCGGGCGCCCGTCGACCTGGGCGTGCTTCTCGTCCAGGTGCCATCCGCGCGGCCGCACCACGATCGTGGCCAGCTCGTCGTCGGGGCGCAGCGCGTACGTCTTGCCGCCGGACTCGAAGTCGATCGCGCGGTCGAGCGCGTCGCGCAGGTTGATGTGGCCGCTCACGCAGTTTTCCCAGAGCGGCGAGTTGGCGTCCTCGAAGTCGGCCAGCCAGACCTTCGCGCCGGAGTTGAGCGCGTTGATGGTCATCTTCTTGTCGACGGGCCCGGTGATCTCGACGCGGCGGTCCTCGAGGCCGGGCGCCGGGGCGGCGACCTGCCATTCGCCCTCCCTGATCTCCTTGGTCTCCGGCAGGAAGTCGAGCATGGCGCCGGCCGACAACTCCGCCTGCCGCGTCTGGCGGGCCTCCAGCAGCTCCAGCCGCCTGGCGTCGAACTCGCGCTGGAGAGCCGCCACGAACGCCTGCGCCTCCGGCGTGAGGATCTCGTCGAACCGGTCGAGCATCGGGCCGGTGATCTCCATGGGACCTCTTTCCGCTTTTTCGCGATGTGGAAAACGACTTCTGGATTATGGAATCGACGCTACCCTTATGGTCCTTTCCCGGTCAAAGACGGGGTTCCCCTGGGGGATCGTCCGGGGCATCCCCGATGTGGGCGGGCGCCGCGCCGCGAAAGGATGCGAGGCATGAGAACGATGGCGATCGCGGGCGGGCTGCTGGCCTCCGCAGTGGCGCTGACCGGGTGCGGGCTCGCGAAGATCGGAGGCCCGACCGAGCAGGACACGGCGTCGTACCAGGTGACGGAGAAGGTCACGAAGCTGCGGCTCGAGAGCGGCGCGGGCGACACCGTGATCACGGAGACCGGCGGCACCGCCGTCCGGGTCACCGAGACGCTCCGCTGGAGCGGCGACGACAAGCCCACCACCGAGCACAAGGTCGAGGGGGAGGGGCTGTTCGTCACCTACGACTGCCCGTCCGCCTTCGGCAACTGCAGCGTCGACTACAAGATCGAGGTCCCCAAGGGGCTGGCCGTCGATCTCGAGGCAGGCTCGGGCAACATCACGCTCAGGGACCTGACCGGGATGATCGACGTGAAGGTCGGCTCCGGCGACGTCGACGCCGCCGGGCTCGGCGGCAAGAAGGTGTACGCCGAGGCGGGGTCGGGGAACATCGAGCTCAAATACCGCAGCGCCCCGGATGACGCGCGGCTCAAAACCGGCTCGGGCGACACGAGGCTCATCGTGCCCGCGGGCAAGTACGCCGTGACGACCGACGTGGGATCCGGCGACGAGAACGTCAAGGTCGACAACGACGGCTCCTCGCCGCACAAGATCTCGGTGTCGGCGGGTTCGGGCAACGTCGATGTGGAACCGGGATAACCAGGTGATTGCGCCAGGGATGTCATGCCACCATCGTGGGAAGACACCGTGGTGTCCAGACGTTTCCTCATAGAGATGACACGAATGCACGAATACTCCACGCTCGACGCGTACGAAACCGGCGACATGGACCTCGAGGAGCGCCAGGCACTGCGCCGCGTGGCGGGCCTGTCCACCGAGCTGCAGGACGTCTCCGAGGTCGAATACCGGAAGTTGCGGCTCGAGCGGGTCGTCCTGGTCGGCGTCTGGACCTCCGGCACCGTCGAGGACGCGGAAAACTCGCTCCTGGAGCTCAAGCTGCTGGCCGAGACGGCCGGGTCCGAGGTGCTCGACGGCCTGATCCAGCGCCGCCAGAAGCCCGACCCGGCGACCTACATCGGCTCGGGCAAGGCTCTCGAACTGCGCGACGTGGTCGAGTCGACAGCCGCCGACACCGTGATCTGCGACGGCGAGCTGACCCCTGGCCAGCTCCGCCAGCTCGAGGAGACGGTCAAGGTCAAGGTGATCGACCGCACCGCGCTGATCCTCGACATCTTCGCCCAGCACGCCAAGAGCCGCGAGGGCAAGGCCCAGGTCGAGCTGGCGCAGCTCCAGTACCTCCTGCCCCGCCTGCGCGGCTGGGGTGGCAACCTGTCCCGCCAGGTCGGCGGTCGCGCCGCGGGCGGCGTCGGCATCGGCGGCCGCGGCCCGGGCGAGACCAAGATCGAGCTCGACCGCAGGCGCATCCGCGAGCGGATGGCCAAGCTGCGGCGCCAGATCGGGAGCATGTCCACCTCGCGTGACACCATGCGCTACCAGCGCCAGCGGCGCGAGGTCCCGGCCGTGGCGATCGCCGGCTACACCAACGCCGGCAAGTCCTCGCTGCTCAACCGCGTCACCGGCGCGGGCGTGCTGGTGGAGGACGCGTTGTTCGCGACTCTCGACCCGACCGTGCGCAGGGCGCGCACGCCCGAGGGCCGGCTGTTCACGATCGCCGACACCGTCGGCTTCGTCCGGCACCTTCCGCACCAGCTCGTCGAGGCGTTCCGTTCCACGCTGGAAGAGGTGGCCGACGCCGACCTGATCCTGCACGTCGTCGACGGCTCCCACCCCGACCCCGAGGGTCAGCTGGCGGCCGTGCGCGAGGTGCTCGCCGACATCGAGGGCGCCTCCGGCATCCGCGAGATCGTCGTGATCAACAAGGCCGACCTGGCCGACCGGGAAGTGGTCGACCGGATCCTGCGGCGCGAGCGCGACAACATCGTGGTGTCGGCCCGCACGGGCAAGGGCATCCCCGAGCTCATGGCGCTCATCGACCGGGAGCTGCCGCGGCTCGACCACGAGGTCAACCTCCTGGTGCCGTACGACAGGGGCGACCTGATCTCGCGCGCTCACAAGGAGGGCGAGGTGCTCTCCGTCGAGCACGTCGAGGACGGCACGATCCTCCACGCCCGCGTGTTGCCGAGCCTGTCGCAGGAGCTCGAGCGGGTGGGCAAGCCGGTCGAGCGCGTCTCCTAGAGCCCTGGGGCGGCCGGCGTGCGCCGGTATATCGCGGAGCGGTTGGGCAGCTCTCGCCATAAAGCGTGCAGAGCTGCCCAAAAGCGGCAGTGGTCCCCGCACCCTGGGGTTGCTACCATTGGCCAGACCTAACGTTGGTCTGCATTTTGGGTTCGGGTTCTGGGTTGCTGATGATGGCCAGTGGTGTGGATGTCGTCAACGGGGGCCATGGGGACGAGGCAGGGCTGGGTGACGGATGGGATCAGTGGTCTTTCTTCCGAATAAGCCTGTACACCGGCCCAGCCTGTGAAATAACGTAACTGAACTGAAATCGCCGGATCATGTCTCCGGCGATACGGTCACCGCACAGCATGACGCGGACTAGAGCAGGAGACCCCCCATGTCGTCCGGACCCGGAGCGGACTCAGTGGGCGCGGCGCAGGCCGTGCGCTGGGCGCTGGGGCCATGCCGGGAAACGGGCAGAAGCTCTCCCGGGGCGGTGATGCGGTGACCGTTCGGCTGCTGACCAACATCGGCCGTCTCTGGACCGGCAACGAAGTCCTGAGCAACGCCGCCATCCTCGTGCACAACGACCGCATCGCGTGGGTCGGGCGAGCGCCCGACCTGCCGCAGACGGTGCCCGGAGTCGTCGACGACATCGTCGACGTCGACCACGTCGAAAACCTGGGTGGCGCGCTCGTCACGCCCGGGCTCATCGACGCCCACACCCACCCGGTCTACGCCGGCAACCGCTACGCCGAGCTGGCCATCCGCACCGGCGGCTCCACGTCCGCGTCGATCACCGCGGCGGGCGGCGGCGTGGGCTCCACCGTCACCGTGACCCGCGGCACCGACCCATGGACGCTCTGCAACGGCGTGCGCGAGCGGCTGCGCGACTGGCTGCTCGGCGGCACCACCACCGTCGAGGCCAAGACCGGCTACCACCTCACCCGCGACGGCGAGCTGGCCGACGTGCGGCTCCTGCGCGAGCTGGAGAAGGAGCCGATGATGCCGCGGGTGCACGTCACCTTCCTCGCGGCGCACGTGGTCCCGCCCGAATACTTCGGCCGGCAGCGCGAATACGTCGAGGCCGTCGGCTCCTGGTGCGCGGACGCCGCCGCCGCGGGCGCCGACAGCGTCGACGTCTACTGCGACGAGGGCCACTTCACCACCGAGGAGTCCCGCTGGGTCCTCGCCTCCGGCCGCAACGTCGGCCTGCTGCCGCGCATCCACGCCGGCCAGTACAGCCGCCGCGGCGCCGTCCAGCTGGCCGCCGAGCTCGGCTGCGCCTCCGCCGACGGGCTGCACCACATGTCCGACGAGGACATCGCCATCATGTCCCGCTACGGCGTGCCCGCCGTCGTCTGCCCCGCCACCGCCCTGCAGCGCGGCCACCTCCCGCCGGTCCGCCAGATGATCAAGCACGGCGTGCAGATCGCGCTCGGCAGCGACCACAACCCCGGCTACTGCGGCATCACCTCGATGGCCCTGGTCATCGCCATGGCGGTGTCGGCGTTCGGCATGAGCGTCAACGACGCGCTCCGCGCGGCCACCCTCGGCGGCGCCACCGTCCTGGGCGCCCCCGACCGCGGCGTGCTCGCCCCGGGCCGGCTGGCCGACATCGTGCAGTGGGACGCCGACCACGAGGGCGCCTTCGCCTGGTCCTTCGGCCTCCAGCCGCGCCGGGTGTGGCGGGGTGGCACCCCTGTCCAGTAACTGACCCCGGCACATGCCGCCCACGGTCGCCGTCGTCACCGACTCCACCGCCTACCTGCCGCCTGTGCCGCTGGTCACGGTCGTACCCGTGCAGGTGATCGCCAAGGGAGTGGCTCATGACGAGGGCTCCTTCACGGGCGACCTCGCCTCCGCCACCACCTCCCGGCCCGCGCCCGCCACGTTCGCCTCCTGCTACGCCTCCCTGGCCGCCGCGGGCGCCACGGGCATCGTGTCGGTCCACCTCTCGGCCGCGATGTCCGGCACCGCCGATTCCGCCCTGGCGGCCGCCTCCGACGCCCCCGTACCGGTGGAGGTGGTCGACAGCCGCTCGATCGCGATGGGCCTCGGCTACCCGGTCCTCTCGGCGGCCCGCGCCGCCGCCGGCGGAGCCTCCCTGGAGGAAGTGGCCTCGGCCGCCCGCAGCCGCGTGGCGGTCACCCGCACGTTCTTCTACGTCGACGCCCTCGACTACCTGCGCCGCAGCGGCCGCATCGGCGCAGCGGCCTCCCTCTTCGGCTCGGCCCTGATGATCAAGCCGCTGCTCCACATCGTGGACGGCCGGATCTCGCTCCTCGAGAAGGTCCGCACCTCGTCGCGCGCCATCGCCCGGCTCGAAGACCTGGCCGTGGAGGCGGCGGGCGAAGGGCCGGTGGAGGTGGCGGTGCAACATCTGCAGGCCCCGGAACGCGCCCGAGCGCTGGCCGAGCGGCTGTCCAAGCGGATGCCGTCACCGCCGGAGTCGCGGGTGGTCGAGGTGGGAGCGGTGATCGGCGCCCACGTGGGGCCCGGCATGCTCGGCCTGACCGTCGCCGCTCTCCGGCACGCTGACCACTGACGTCGGCGGGACGGCGCACCGGTAGGGTCCGTGCGGCTCACATCCGATGGTGAGGGAGGCCGTCGGCCACACTGAGTCCATGGACTACGTCGGCCGAGTGCCCGCCCCGCCGCTCGACCGGTTCATCGATGACATCCACTGCCTGACGGGGGTGCCGAGCCACCGCAGGATGAACGTCCCGCCGATGCCGTCGGCCCACCTGTTCGTCAACCTGGGCGGGCCCGTCCGCCTGCGTGATTCCGACCCTTCGGTGCCGCCCGCAGTGTTCACCGATAGGTGGTTCATGGGCTTATGGGCCAGGCGTTTTCTGCTGGAGTACCCCACACGGGTGCGGCTCGTCGGAGTGCACTTCAAGCCCTGGGGGCTTTCGCCGTTCGTCGATGGGCCGGTGACCGAGCTGCGGAACCGATGGGTGCCGGTCGACGCCGTCTGGCAACGGGCTCTGGACAGGATGCGCTGCCGCCTCGGCGACCTCGCATCCACCACCCGGATGCTGCGGCTGGTGGAGGAGGAACTGCGATCACGACTCGCCGATGCGCCGTCGCGCGGTCTGCGCCTGGTCCACCGCGCAGGCATGCGGTTGGAGACCGCCCATGGCGTGGTCCCGGTCAGCGCGCTGGCGGATGCCGCGGGAGTGAGCGGCAATCACCTCGCCACGCAGTTCAAGTCCCATGTCGGTGTCACCCCGAAGCGGGTGGCGCGAATCTATCGCTTCGCACGCCTGATCCTCTCCGTGGACGCCCTGCGTCCGGTTGACTGGTCGGAGCTCACCCAGGCGGCGGGCTATTTCGATCAGGCCCACTTCAGCAGGGAGTTCAAGGACTTCACCGGCCACACCCCGGCGCAATACCTGACCCTGCGGCGCAGGTTCCCCGCCGAGCAGGGGTCCCCGCCGGACAGTGGTCCGATGCCCGCTGATGGATCTTTTACAAGCCCAGCCGCGCCCTGAGTCGGCAAGATCGGGGACGAATGCGCAAGGCGACTCGAGGGGGAGTCTGTGGGCACGGTCATCATGCACAACGTGGTATCGGTGGACGGCTTCATCGCCGACGAGAACGACGACGTCGGGCCACTCCACTCCACGACTGGTACTTCAGCGGGGACACCCTGATCACCGAGGGTGCGGACCAGCAGTACGACCATTCAGGAACGGGAAGCGCCTTCAAGGTCTCACAAGCATCGGCGGGATACGTCCGGGCGATGTGGGAGGCGATCGGCACGAGCGTGATGGGCCGCAACCTGTTCGACCTGACGAACGGATGGGAGGGGCATCCGCCCGCGGGCGACCACGTGGTCGTGGTGTCCCACCGGCCCAAACCCGAGGGCTGGCATCCCGAGGCGCCGTACCACTTCGTCGACGGCTGGAATCCCGGTCCTACAGGGCCGGGAGGATGCCAACTGAGGTTCCGAGTACGCCGCTAGCGCGGTGGCCGTCTGATCACGCGCGTGGCGGACCCGGATGGAGCGGGTCCGCCCAGCCGCCGCGAGGTCGGGCCCTCCGGGATCGCTCGTACAGGCTCGGCCGTGCACCCTCCGTCCACCGGCGCCGAGCTCGCGACCCCAGCGTTGTCCACAACCCATTCCCCGCCGCTGACGTCGTCCACAGAACGCGGCTCGGTCCCCTGGCACGGCCGCCCGCACCTCTACTTTCACCTGCGTGCGAACCCCCGATCCGACGGCCGAACGAGTCATCGCCGAGTCCCGGCTGCGCTCGATCGCCACCCCACCCCGCCGCCCTCGCCGCCGGCCCGCGAGGGTGGCACGCAACCCCGCCGACGGTCGCAGGATGCCTTACGCCACCGGCTCCCACGGCTTCTCCCCTCAGGCACCGCGGTCCGTCGATGGAGACCGTTCTCCTGGGAAGCCGCGTGACGGTGTCCGTGAGCCCGTTGAGAGGCTCCTTGACGAGCCACGGAACGACGACAGATTCCCCGAACCTCACGAGGCCGCCGGCGGATTCCTCAGGGCGTCCGGCGAGCCGCGGATCGTGGAGAGCGCCAGTGAGGCCCGTGAGGCGTCTGGAGCCTTCGACCTGGCTCCTGAGCCACCGTGGTCCTTCGCCTCTGCCTACGGCCCTCCACAGCCTCAGCTGTCACCCCGCTCACAAGCCGCCCGCCCCGCAGGGCCCGTACGATCCGGACAGCCCGAGTCTGGACAGGCCACACAGACCGAGCAGACCGCACGGCAGCGCGGGCCCGCCCCGGTTCCGCCGACATTCCAGGCATTCCGGGCGGCCCTTGCGTCCCAGAGCCCTGCCCTCGATCCCGGCAGGCCCGGTCTGCGTGTCCTCGTGGCCGTGGGCGCCCTGGCCGTAGCCGTCGCGGCGTTCTTCGTCTGGCGATCCCAGCCCTCGCCGGCGCCGCTCCCACCACCCACCCCCGTGTCGTCGCCGACCCCGTCCACGACCCCCACCGCGCCCAAGGTGACGGTCCACGTGGCAGGCAAGATCCGTAAGCCTGGCGTCTACCTGCTCCCCTCGGGTGCCAGAGTCACGGACGCGGTGACCGCGGCCGGGGGAGTGTCACGAGGAGCGTCCCTCGACTCTCTCAACCTCGCCAGACGCCTGATCGACGGAGAGCAGATCGTCGTGGGCGCACCACCCGGCACGATGGCCCAGGGCTCGCCGATCACGGGCCCTGCCGGGGGCGTCATCGACCTCAACACCGCCACACCGGACCAGCTCGAAGAGCTGCCGGGCGTGGGCGAGGTGCTGGCGGCACGCATCGCCGAGTTCCGCACCACCCACGGTGGTTTCACCTCCATCGACCAGCTCCGCGAGGTCAGCGGCATAGGGCCGCGCAAGTTCGACGAGATCAAGCCGAAGGTGCGCGTCTGACATGACCGACCACCCGCTGCCGCCCGTCACGGGCAAGAGCCACGCCTGGCCCCTGCTGCTCCCCGCGATCGCCGCCTGGGCCAGCGCGCTGATCCTGCTCGGCTGCTCCGCGCGCATCGGCACGGCCGTCGCCCTGGTCGCGGCCCTCGGCGCCACCGCCGTGGCCTGGCACACCCGCTCACTCCCCGGACGACGGGACGGACGCTCCGCCGGCGGGCCGGCCGCGTGGCGCGGTGTCATCCTGGCCACCCTCGTCTGCGCGGCCGCGTCATCCGGCTCGGTCGCCTTCAGGGTTCACGCCGTGACCAGCGGTCCGGTGGCCGAACTCGCGGCCGCGAACGCCTTCGTCACCGCCCGGATCGTGCTGACGGACGACCCGAGACGCAGAACCAGCCAGAGCATCCCGTTCGGCCCGGACAGCTACGTGACCCCGGCAACCCTGACGATCATCCGCACGGCCGAGGGCCGGCAGGCCGTCAACGTCCCCGTCACCGTCTTCTCCAGCGGGGCAGCCTGGGCCCCGCTCCTTCCCAGCCAGCATCTCGAGGTCACCGGCCGGCTCGCCATGCCGACCGCGGGCAACCTGGTGGCGGCCGTCCTCCTGGTACGCGGCCCGCCGCGGGTCCTGACGCCACCGTCGGAGCTCCAGACAGCGGCGGGCGCCCTCAGGTCGGGCCTGCGGTCCGCCGCCGACGTGCTCCCTCCCGACCAGCGCGGCCTCCTCCCCGGCCTGGTCGTCGGCGACGTCTCGCGGATGGACCCGCAGGTGACGGCCGACTTCAAGGAAGCGGGCCTGAGCCACCTCAACGCGGTGAGCGGGGCCAACCTGGCCATCGTCGCGGGTGCGATGCTGGCTCTCTCACGTCTGTTCGGCTTCCCGCTGCCCGTACGCGCCGTCCTGGCCGCGCTCTCCATGCTCGCGTTCGCCGTGGTGGCCCGCCCGTCCCCGAGCGTCCTGCGTGCTCTCCTCATGGGCCTGGCCGCCGCGGTCGCGCTGGGCACCGGCAGGGCACGAGACGGTTTCGCGGCCCTGTCGGCAACGGTCCTCCTGCTGGTGCTCTTCGTCCCCGAACTCGCCAGGTCTTACGGCTTCGCCCTCTCGGTGGCCGCCACCGCCGGAATCCTCCTCCTCGCCCCTCGCTGGCGCGACAGGCTGTCGGCGGCCCAGCAGGACGAGGGTGACGCACCGCCGCAGGGCCCGGGCGCGGAGCCGCGACCGCACAGCGCGGCCTCGCCGAGCGGTGGCCCGGGGAGTGATCGCCGCGACCCGGCGGGGCGGGACCGGGGTGGCGGGCCGGTTCCCGACGCGGGCAACGGCTCAGGAGCATCCGGCAGGCGGAGGGCTGAGCCCCGCTCGCGGGTGCGGCTGCCGCGCTGGCTCGCCGAGGCCATCGCCGTGCCGGCGGCGGCGCAGGTGGCGGTGACACCGGTTCTGGTGTTGATGTCAGGACAGCTCACTCCCGTCGCTCTCGTCGCCAACCTCCTCGTGGCTCCGGCGGTGGCTCCCGCGACCCTGCTGGGTTTCGGGGCTGCCCTGGTGGCCCCCGTATGGCTTGACGGGGCACGGTTCCTGGTGGTCCCGGCCGGTTACGCGGTCGGCTGGATCATCACGGTCGCCCGATGGTCGGTGGGCCTGCCGTACGCCACCGTGCCGTGGCCGGGCGGCTTTCCCGGGCTGGCGTTGCTCGCGCTCGCGGCGGCGGCCGGGACACTGATCCTGCGGCGTCGCGCCTGGCGGGCGATCGTGCTGACGGCGGCCGGTGCCGCTCTGGTGGCGGTGCTGGTGATCCGGCCGATCGCGACGCCCTGGCCGCCGAAGGGCTGGCTCATGGTGATGTGCGACGTGGGCCAGGGCGACGGGATCGTCCTCGCGGCAGGGCCGGGACGAGGGGTCGTGGTGGACACCGGGCCCGACCCGGTCGCGATGGACCGGTGCCTGCGCGGCCTCGGCGTCGACGACGTCCCGCTGCTCGTCCTCACCCATCCGCATGCCGACCACGTGGGCGGCCTGCCCGGAGTGCTCCGTGACCGGCGTGTCGGCGCGGTGGTCGTCAGCCCGCAGCGGGCCATGGCGCGTGCCTCCGCACGCGTCTCGGGCACGCTGGAGAGACGCCGGATACCGGAATGGACGGTTGCGCCGGGGACTCACTGGACGTTCGGCCCTTCAGAGGTGACCGTGCTCGCTCCCGAGCCGGCCTCCGGAGAGGTGGCCGGCCAGGGCGAGGGCAGCGCGATCAACAACTCCAGCGTGGTGCTCCACGTACGCTGGCGATCGGGCTCCGTGCTGCTCGGCGGCGACCTGGAGACCGAGGCCCAGGAAGAGGTCTTACGCCGCTCCGCGGTCCGGGCCGACATCCTGAAGATCCCGCACCACGGATCCAACAGGCAGTCACCCGCCTTCCTGGAGGCCGTGGGCGCTCGAGCGGCGCTGATCAGCGTCGGGAAGGACAACGACTACGGCCATCCGGCGCCTTCCACGCTCGCCCTGCTGCGCACGCTCGGCGCGGCCGTCTACCGGACCGACCACTCAGGGGATCTCGCCGTGGTGGAGAGGGAAGGTGGCTTGGCCGTGCTCTCGCGCGGCCCGGCACCCTGAAGGCGCACGCAGCCGTGCCGGGAGCGTCCCGTTTCTGGTTCGGACCCGCCTTCGGTAAGTGGGCGGTGTCATGCGCTGCTTCGGGCTTCCTGCGGGTGGCGCGTGGTCTCTCCCGGCGAGAGCGAGCCCCGGCAGAGGCGCCCGGCGCCATGTGCCGCACGGGTCGAGCTTGTGCGGATGGTGCTTCGTTCTGCCGGGTGAGGCCGCCCTTCCGCAGGCCGAGTACGACGCTGGGACCGTGGCCTCCCCGGCGTCGCTGCGGCGAATACCTGGTTGTCCCTGGCGTCTGGCATGCTTCCCCCATGGCGGGAACCGATCCAGCGCTTGTGACCCTGGTTGTCGGCGATGAGGAGTTGCTGGCCGAGAGGGCGGTGACCGGGCTCGTCGCGGCGGCACGGGCCGCCGATCCCGAGTCCGAGGTGCATGACCTCCTGGGCGGCAAGGTGTCGGTCGGCGAGCTCACGCAGCTGACCTCCCCGTCGTTGTTCGGCGGCCGGTCTGTCATCGTGATCCGGTCGGCGCAGGATCTGCCGAAAGACGTCATCGCCGAGGTCGTGGCCTATGCCAAGCAGCCCTCCGACGACACCGTGATGGTGCTGGCGCATCCGGGAGGGGTCAAAGGCAAGGCGTTGGTCGACGGGGTGAAGAAGGCCAAGGCCCAAGTGATCACCGTCAACAAGGTGACCAAGACGGGGGAGCGGCTGGAGTTCATCAAGGGGGAGTTCAAGCGTGCGGGGCGGAGCATCTCCGGCGACGCCGCCACCGCGCTGCTCGACGCCGTGGGAAATGATCTGCGGGAGCTGGCAGCCGCCTGTAGCCAGCTGGTGTTCGACACCGAGGGCAAGACGATCAACGCGTCCGCCGTGGCGCGCTACCACAAGGGCCGGGCCGAGGTCACCGGCTTCAACGTCGCCGACTCCGCGATCGAAGGGCGGCTGGCCGAGGCGCTGGAACAACTGCGGTGGGCGCTCGGCACCGGCGTCGCCCCCGTGCTGCTGGTCAGCGCGTTGGCGGGTGGGCTGCGGTCGCTGGCCAAGGTCGCCGGCGCGCCGCGCAGCCTGCGGGGTGGTCAGCTGGCGAGCCATGTCGGCATGCCCCCGTGGAAGGCCGACCGGGTGAAGCGGCAGCTGAACGGGTGGGGGCCCGACGGATTGTCGAAGGCCATCCAGGCGGTGGCCGAGGCGGACGAACAGGTCAAGGGCGGCGGCGCCGACCCGGCCTACGCGCTCGAACACACGGTGCAGGTGATCGTGGCCAGCCGCACGGGCCGGTGATCGTCACCGGCGTTGCCGGTATGTGGCCGGGGCGGCGGCGCGGGCGGGACGGTGATCGTGGCCGGCCGCACGCCGGTGATCGTCACCGGCGTTCAGGTGAGGGCCTCCTCGCGGACCACGCCGTCGCTGATCTCCAGCACCCGGTCCGCCAGCGTCATGAGGCTCGGGTCGTGGGTGGCGACCAGGGCGGTGACCCCTTCGCTCCGAACGAGTGCCCGCAGCAGCTCCATGATCTGCCGTCCCGTCTGCGAGTCGAGCTGCCCGGTCGGCTCGTCGGCCACCAGCAGGCGCGGCCGGTTGGCCAGCGAGCGGGCGATCGCCACCCGCTGCCGCTGCCCTCCGGACAGTTCGTACGGCCGCTGGTTGACGTGCTGTTCCAGCCCGACGAGCGCCAGCAACATCCGGATCCGCTCCTCGCGTTCCTTCACCGGCATGCGCACCAGCCGCATCGGCACCCCGACGTTCTCGGCCGCCGACAGCACGGGGATCAGTCCGAACGACTGGAAGACGAATCCCACCACGTCCCTGCGCAGGGCGAGCAGTTCGTCGTCGGACATGGCGGTGACCTCGTGCCCGTCCACGACCACCCGTCCGGCGTCCGGTTTGTCCAGGCCGCCGATCTGGTTGAGCAGCGTCGTCTTGCCCGACCCCGACCGCCCGCGGATCGCGACGAGCTCTCCGGGGAACACCGAGAACGACACGTCCCGCAGCGCCTCGACCTCCTTGGGCCCGCTCCGGTAGACCTTGCGCACCCCTTCCACCACGACCAAGGGCGACTCACTCACCTGACGGCTCCTCTCGCGCGGGCCACACGCCGATGTGGTCGGATTCGAGCTCGAGACGTACGCGGCGTTCCATCTCGAGGGCGTTCATGAAGTCGCGCGGGAGTTGCAGGCGCCCCACCCGGTCGAGTACGGCGTATTCCTCGGCGATGATCTGCCCTTCGGCGTCCTCGCGCCGCAGCGTCTCGCTGCTGGTGCGGCCGTCGCGGATGCCCACCGTCCGGTCGACCTGCTCGGACACGAGCGGGTCGTGGGTGACGACCACGACGGTCACGCCCAGCTCCCTGTTGGCCTTGCGCAGCGCGTCGAACACCAGCTCCGACGTCTCGCTGTCCAGCTCGCCCGTCGGTTCGTCGGCGAGGATGAGCTGGGGGGAGTTGGCGAGGGCGACGGCGATGGCCACCCGCTGCTGCTCGCCGCCCGACATTTCGGGAGTTTTGCGGTTGGCGCAGTAGCCGACACCGAGCAGTTCCAGCAGCTCGCCCGCCCGCTCCCGCCGCTGCCCGCTGCCGCCGGCCAGCTTCATCGGCAGCTCGACGTTCTCCTTGGCGGTGAGGTAGGGGAGCAGGTTGCGGGCCGTCTGCTGCCAGATGAAGCCGACCACGGAACGCCGGTAGCGCAGCCGGGCGCGGGCGTTCATCGACAGCAGATCCATGCCCGCCACCCTGGCCACCCCGGCCGTCGGGACGTCGAGCCCGGACAGCACGTTGAGCAGCGTCGACTTGCCCGAGCCCGACGCGCCCACGATGGCCACCAGCTCGCCCTTGTCGATCACCAGGTCCAGGCCCTGCAGCGCGACGACCTCGACGCCTTCGGTCTTGTAGATGCGCACGAGGTTGTCGCACACGATGTGCGCGTCGCCGCCGAACGCGGCCTTCTGCCGCGTGGCCTTCGCTTCCAGCTCGGACAGGGTCGGGTTCACGTGAGGTCTCCCACTCGAAGGACGGCGCCGAGTCTGCGGCGGCGGCTGACGGCGGTGTGGGCGTAGGCTCCGAGCACGGCGACGGCGGCCAGCCCGGCCGCCAGCGCGCTCGGCAGGAACAGGTCGAGAGAGTAGTCGCCGACGGGCAGGTCGCCGGCGTAGGAGGACAGGTCGACGCCGGGCCCGAGCGCGGCGGGCAGGCCGAGGCCCAGCCCGAGCCCGACCAGCGCGGTGACGATGATCATGGGCAAAATCTCCAGCACGGTCAGCCGCTGCGCCTGACGCTCCGACAGGCCGAGGGTGCGCAGGAACGACACCGCCCTGGCCCGGTCGGCCGCCCCGACCACCAGCGCCAGCACGACGGCGACCAGCGCGTACGCGGCCAGCGCGACCGTCACGACGACCATGGTCCAGCGTACGGTGCTCGTCAGCGGGTCGTCCTGGATGGCCCGCAGCGTGCCCTTCTGGGACACCACGGTGGCCGACGGGACCAGCTGTTCCAGCTCGTCGACGGAGGCGTCCCCCTTGATCAGCAGGGTGTTCACCGCCGGCCGGGTCAGCACGTCGATGGGCACGACGAGGAACTTGCCCTTGGTGAAGAAGCCGGGCACCGACTCGATCACGCCGCGCGTGGCGAGCTTCACCCGCGACTGCCAGCCGATCTCGAACGTGCCCCGCCCCTGCAACTCGGGGGAGACGAGCGCCCCGCTGGGCAGGGCGGGCAGGTCGAAGGGGGCCTCGCCCATGAGCCGCCGCCACTGCGCCACGTCCACGGCGATGGCCTCGGCCCGCTCCGCGCCGTAGCCGACCTGCACGCGGGCGGTCTGCGCGGGCACCACCTGTTCCACGCCTGCCGCGCCGCGTACCCGCTCGATGGCCGCGGCCGGGATCTCGATGTTCGACGTCATCTTGATCGGCGCGCCTGCCTGCTGCCATGACGCCCGGGTCTGCGTGCCGGCGATCCCGTCGGAGACTACCGCGGCGAACACCGACACGCCCAGCGCGGGCAGCATGATCAGCACGGGCAGCACGCTGGCGGAGCGCGCCCTGGCCGCCCGGGTCAGCCCGAGGAACGGCACGGCCGCCCGGCCGCGCGCGGTCAGCCGTACGAGCAGGCGCAGCGGGTACGGGTAGCAGCGCAGGGTGATCAGCGCGGCCGCCAGCGTCAGCGCGATCGGCACCAGCAGCAGGAACGGGTCCTGCCCCGCGGAGTCGTCCAGCCCGCGCGCCCGCAGCAGGTAGGCCCCGGCCAGCGCCAGCACGACGACCAGCACCTCCAGCGTGATCCGCCTGGCCGAGGGCCGGGCGGTGGCGACGTCGTCGCGGCGTTCGTGGAGCGGCGTGCGGTAGGTCAAGGCGAGCCGCGTGGCGGCGTAGCCGACGGTCACGACGATGACGAGGACCGGCCCGGCGTGCACGATCGGCAGCACGGGGCCGGGCACGAGGTACGACAGCGCGTACCCGGCCAGGGCCGCGGGCGCCACGGCCAGCCCGGTCAGTGCCGCGCCGGTGCCCGCGACCTGGCGCAGCGACCCGCCGCGGGCGCGGGCCAGCGTGAGGGTGGGCTCCATCCGGTCGGCCAGCAGTTGCGCGCCCAGCACGAGGACGCCGAGCGCGACGGCGAGGAGGCCGCCGAGCACGAGGTACATCACGGTTTCGGCGGTGGCCAGCCCGGCGCGGAAGTCACCGAGCAGCTTGGGCAGCCCGGTGATCAGGCGGTAGGGGCTGACGGTGCCGGTCGCCTGGATGCCGATCAGGCGGTCGAAGTCGGAGATCGCGGTGGTGAGAGCGGGGACGTCCAGCGCGTTCGCCGTCGTGGCGTCGATGGGCAGGACCCAGTGGTAGGCCAGGTGGCGTCCTTCGCCGCTGAGCGCGGTCAGCCCGTCGTCGGACATCAGCGAGGTGATGTGCTTCTCGAAGTCGAGGGAGCCCGGCGGCTGGATCTTCGTGACGCGCAGGATGTCGAGGTTGTGGTCCCAGTAGCGGTCACCGGGGTTCCTGGCCTCGAAGGCGCCGACGATCTTCACGGCGACGTAGTCGTTCTCGCCGAGCGTTCTCGTGTCGCCCACCCGCAGGTCCATCTCCCGCAGGGCCTCCGTCACGACCCCGACCTCGAACACCGGGATCGTCTCGCCGTCGTACCGCGTGGTGCCGGGTTTGCCGGGGGGCCTTCCCTGGACCCAGGTCACGCGCTGACCGGCGTCGGACAGCCAGCCGAGGTTGATGTATTTGGTGCCGCTGGTCCCGGTGATCGGTGTGAGGGTGGTCTTGGCGCTCATGTGGCTGGAGCCGGCGCCCTCGGGCGTGATCAGCGGGCGCAGCCCTGGAGGCAGGAGGTCGCGCCATTCGCGGTCGCGCGCGGTGAACTGGTCGCGGTGGTGGAGATCGTCCTCATTCGAGTCCGACGTCACGGCCACGGTGAGGTCGGCCTGCTGGGCGGCGGCGGTGCTCAGCGAGCGCCGCAGCGCCTGGTCGAACGACGCCTGCATCCCCCTGGGCAGGCCCGCGATCAGCAGGCAGGCGCTGATCGTCAGCACGGAGAGCACGGCGACCGTGCCCAGGTGCACCCGCGCGAGCAGCGGGATCCTCACTGTTCCTCCCGGAGGACGAGCCCTTGCCTGCGCAGATTGCGTGCCAGGCCGGCCACGATGGCGAGCAGCACCGCCGCTACCAGCAGCAACATCGCGAGGGTGGCGGCCCATGGGATGTCGAGCAGCACTCCGGGCGTGACGGCCGAGGCCTGCCCGGTCAGCACGATGTGCGGCACGACCAGCGTGCCGACGACCACGGCCAGCCCGGTGCCCGCCGCCAGGGACAGTCCGATGACGAACGCCTGCTCGACCGCCAGCATCCCGAACACCTGCCGGGAGCTCACCCCGAGCGCCCGCAGGATCCCGAACTCGGCCATCCGCTCGCGCGCCGCGACCGCCGCGTTCACGAGGAAGCCGAGCGCCGCGAACACCAGCGCCGCGAGGAACCCGAGCATCAGTGCCCCCTGCAGGCCGCTGGCCAGCGGGTCGTCCTGGAGCTGGGCGGTCAGCGCGCGCTGGTCGAGCGGGGTGACGTCCCACTCCGGCCGGCTCTTGAGCACCCCCACCGCGGCCGAGGTGTCGTCGGCCGCGAGCCACCACTCGGTCGCGGGCCTGGGCAGCTGCGCCGCGGCCAGGTCACTCGTCTGCAGCGTCTCCCAGTCGGCGAGCACCGCGGGCTGGCCGGCGGTGGTCGTCGGCATCGTCTGTACGACGGCCACCACCTTGATCTCCAGGACCCTGCGGTCGATGCTGGCCCGCCCGACCTGACCGACGGCCATCTTGAGCGAGGCGGCCAGGTCGGACGTGAGCACGACGGGCAGCGGCGCCTCCCGGCGGGTCCCGAAGGTGGCCACGGCCGGACGGGTGTCGTCCTCCTCCATCGAGATCCGGGGCGTCGCGAGCTCGCGGCCGTCGACGCTCAGGCCGGTCAGCGTCAGGTTCGCGGTGCTCTCGTGCGCGCCGGCGACGAGACCGCGCAGAGCGACCGGGTACGTGATCTTCCCGCTCTGCCCCGCCAGGGCCTTGAGGCTCACCTCCACGCGGTTGTCCCCGGGCTTCAGCACGCCGAGCGGCACGTCGCGCCAGACGCCGAGCCCGTCGGACAGCACCAGCCGCAGCGGCAGGTCGGCCTCCACCTTCGCGCGGAGGGTGAGCGTCGTCGGCCGCCCGGGAAGCTCCAGCCGGTCGGCGTTCGTCCCCTCCAGCTCGCGTGACATGTCGGTGACCGGCTTCGCGGACAGGTCGGGCCGCAGCTGGAACACCTCGCCGAGCTTGCTCGCCTCGAGTCCGATCAGCACCGCGCTCTCGCCGCCCACCTCGGTCTGCCCGCGGAAGCCGGGGGAGGCCGCCGTCACGCCCGGCAGCGCGGTGAACGCCGTCCCGCGCCCCAGCGACCCCAGTTCCGGCCCGTCGGCGGGACCCGACAGGCGCAGGTCGGCCCCCGCCTGGTGGCGTGCCTGGTCGAGCTGCGAGGTGCGCCAGGTGGACGCGGTGGCCAGGGAGACGATGCCGATCGCGATCGCCATCGTCAGCAGCAGCGCCGGGCCCGCGTACCTGAGCGGCCGCCTGGCCACCTGCCAGGCGCCGAGCGCGGGGGAGAGTGTGGGCCGCCGGGAGGTCAGCCGCTCGGCCAGCTTCGAGATGCGCGGCACCAGCCGCAACCCCAGCATGCCGCCCGTGAGCAGGGCCAGCGCGGGCCCTGAGATGATCAGCGGGTCGATGCCGAGCCCGCCGCCCGCCGTCGCGGTCACGGGCGCGCCGTAGTGCTGGAGCTGCCAGATCGCCAGCCCGGCCACGACCAGCAGCGCCACGTCGGCGCCCGCGCGTTCGATCAGGCCGCGCCCGCCGCTGCGGCCGCGCGCCGACTGCTCCTCCACGTACGTGCGCCGCGCGCCCGCCAGCGCCGGCAACAGGAGCAGCACCGCCGAGGCCAGGGCCACGCCGAACGACACGAGGAACGTGCCCAGATCGGCCGTGGGAGACAGCCGCACGCCCGAGGACCTGATCCACGGCAGCGTGTTGACCAGGGCGAGCAGCGGCGGGCCGAGGAACGGCGCGGCGATCGCGCACGGCACCGCCACCAGCAGCGCCTCGCCCCCGGCCAGGGTCGCCAGCCGCGTCGTGCCCGCGCCGCGCGAGCGCAGCAGCGCCACCTCCATGCGCCGGTGGTCGGCGAGCAGCCGCGCGGTGAGCATCAGCGCGTACGCGGCCAGCAACAGCAGCTGCAGCACCGGGATCAGCATGGTGGAGCGGGCCACCAGGGACGCGGTGTCGAGCTGGGTGAGCATCTCGGGCAGGTGCCCGGTGACCGTGCAGCGGTCGCAGCCGTCCGCCTTCAGCCGCTCGCCCACCTGGCCGAGCGCGGCGGCCATCGGGCGCAGCTGCTCGGGCGTCAGCGCGCTCAGGTCGGGGACGGCGGTCCAGGTGGCGTTGACGTTGCTGGCGAAGCGGGCGATGAACGTCTCGCGCGCCACCATCATCGGCCCGTACGTGGTGAAGTCGCCGCGGTCCACGCCCCTGGCCAGCAGCTGCTCTCCGGCCCAGCGCGCGCCGGAGGGGTCGTTGAGCTGGAAGACGCCGACGACGCGGACCTTGACCGGGCGCGGGTCGAGGCGGCCTCGCGTGGTGAACGCGTCGCCCGTCTCGAAGCCGGTGGCCGAGGAGGCCGACAACGAGATCGCGGCCTGCACGTGGTCGCCGCCGTCGCGCGGCCAGGCGCCGGCAATGAGCCTGGCGTGCCGGTCGATCCCGTCGTGGCTGCCGAACCTGAGCAGCTCGGGCCGCTCCTCGCCCTCCTGGCCGGGCATCACGTAGGAGTCGGAGCGGAAGCTGGTGGTGATGGCCGGGGGCCTGGTGTAGGCCCGGTCGAGCTGGGCGCGTACGGACCGGTCGAAGGCGGGGAACGTCTCCGCGGTCACGGGCGCGCTGATGGTGGCGGCCGTCTGCTCGAACGACGCCGTCTCCATCGTCCTGCGGACGCCTGCCTCGGCGATGGAGGAGGCGTACATGGTCAGCGCGACCAGCGTGGTGGTGGCCAGCAGGATCGACCCGAACGCGGCCAGAAGGAGCAGCGGCTCGCTGAACGCCCGTTTGACGACCAACGGCCCCCGCATGTGCCCCCCTTTGCCTGTTTAGGTGCACTGTCGGGCACCCGCGGGAGGGAGAGCAAGGTGATCTTCGCAACGGTGACGGAGCCGATACGAGGCGGCGACGCCCGTGTGATATCGAAACTGTGACAAAAGCCTGCCGAAACGGCAAACGCCGCATCCCTCAGGGGATGCGGCGTTTCTGGTGCTGCGTCAGCTGGCGGACAGTGCCGCGGCCTGCCTGGCGATCGCGGACTTGCGGTTGGCGGCCTGGTTTTTGTGGATGACGCCCTTGCTGACGGCCTTGTCGAGCTGGCGGGCGGCGGCCCGCTGCAGCGCGACGGCCTGCTGGACGTCGCCCTGCTCGGCGGCCTCGCGGAACCTGCGGACGGCCGTCTTCAGCGACGACTTGACCGCCTTGTTGCGCAGGCGAGCCTTCTCGTTCTGCTTGTTGCGCTTGATCTGGGACTTGATGTTCGCCACGAAGAAGCCTCGGTGAAAGTCAGTGATGGATGGGGCGCGCGGGCTCGATGAGAGGGCGCGCCACACGCAGTTGAACAGATTACCAATAACCCAGGCGGCTGCTCAAATCAACGGCCTGGGAAAATGGGTCCGTCCATCAGTGTACGGGAGCTAGGCCATCCAGCGCGTCATGTACTCACGCCAGTCGTCCTCCGTGGCGGCGAAGTCGACGTAGAGTGCCAGCCCGAAGCGCTCGCGGCGGCCGTGCTCCGACAGGGCCAGCTTGGCGCCCTCGGCGGCCATCTCGACGCTCTCGGCGTTGTCGGCCCAGGCCAGGCCGTGGTCATGGTAGGCGGGCGCGCCGATGAACAGCGACTTGTCGCCGGGCACCAGGTCGAGGGCCAGCTCCGACTGCCTGACGACGTGGCCGCCGTAGAGCGCCTGCAGCGGGGTGCCCGAGTCGTACGTCATGATCGCGACCTGGTCGACCCGGTTCACGACCTGGGTGAAGTAGCCCGACGACCAGTATTTGTCGTGGCCCAGGACGGCCCTCGCCGTCAGGCGCATGCCGGGGTAGGGCTCGATCTGCGGGCTGGCGGTGGACAGCAGCCGTGTGTGCCGCCGGGTCTCGTCGAGGAGCCGCAGGAATTCGGTGTCGCCGTCGCCGATGGGTTCGAAGTTGTAGTGGATGCCGTCGTAACCCTCCTTCATGATGGCGGCGACGCCGGCCAGCACGTTCTGGCGGGCCCTGGGGTCGTCGAGGTCGAGGGCGTCGTCGACGGACTGGCCGAGCCAGGCGGAGATGCGGACGGCCGGGAGATGCTCGCGCATCCACGTCAGGAAATTTCGAGCGTTGGGGTATTTGGCTGGATCTAATCGGCCATCCATCTCGAAAGGTCCCGAGTGGACGTACACGTCCTTGATCCCCGTGGCGCGCAGCCGTACGGCCAGCCGCTCGACGTCGCGCTCGGTGCGGCGCCCGTCGACCCACGCATGGCCCAGCCACAGGGCGTCATGGCCCGTGCTCTTCGCCCATGCGGCCGGGTCACCGGTAAACTGGATGCGGAGCGTGGCGGCGATCAGGCCGACCAGCGCCAGCACGATGGCCGCGGCAAGCGCGAGCAGGCGCAGGCCGCGGCAGATGACGGTCC
This sequence comes from Nonomuraea sp. NPDC049378, assembly GCF_055586745.1. Lineage (NCBI taxonomy): Bacteria > Bacillati > Actinomycetota > Actinomycetes > Streptosporangiales > Streptosporangiaceae > Nonomuraea > Nonomuraea sp. NPDC049378. Next base: position 695,501 of record NZ_JBVJHP010000001.1, on the reverse strand, counting down.
GGGCATTCATCCGGGCATGTCACCATGAAAGACTGCTTGACTCAACCCTGTCGAAACGGACTTCGGTGCGCACTCAGCCTGGCCAGACCGACCCCGCGTTGATCCGCAACTTCTGCATCATCGCGCATATCGACCACGGCAAGTCGACCCTTGCCGACCGGATGCTGCAGATCACCGGGGTGGTCGACGAACGCTCCATGCGCGCTCAATATCTCGACAGGATGGACATCGAGCGCGAGCGCGGCATCACGATCAAGTCGCAGGCCGTGCGGCTCCCGTGGGACGGCCACGTGCTCAACATGATCGACACGCCGGGGCACGTCGACTTCACCTACGAGGTGTCGCGGTCGCTGCAGGCGTGCGAGGGCGCGATCCTGCTGGTCGACGCGGCCCAGGGGATCGAGGCGCAGACGCTGGCCAACCTCTATCTGGCCATGAACGCCGACCTGCACATCATCCCGGTCCTCAACAAGATCGACCTGCCCGCGGCCCAGCCGGAGAAGTTCGCCGAGGAGCTGGCGGGGCTGATCGGCTGCGACCCCTCCGACGTCCTCAAGGTGTCGGGCAAGACGGGCGAGGGCGTGCGGGAGCTGCTCGACCACGTGGTCGCGACCGTGCCGGCGCCGGTCGGCGACGCCGACGCGGCCGCCCGCGCGCTGATCTTCGACTCGGTCTACGACACCTACCGCGGCGTCGTCACCTACGTCCGGGTCGTGGACGGCCACCTGGGCAAGCGCGAGCGCATCCTCATGATGTCCACCATGGCCACCCACGAGACGCTGGAGATCGGCGTCATCTCGCCCGAGCCCAAGGTGGCCGAGCTCGGGCTGGGCGTCGGCGAGGTGGGCTATCTGATCACGGGCGTGAAGGACGTGCGCCAGTCACGGGTCGGCGACACGGTGACGGCCGCGGCCAAGCCCGCTCCCGAGATGCTGGCCGGCTACGAGCACCCCAAGCCGATGGTGTTCTCCGGGCTCTATCCGATCGACGGCGACCAGTATCCCGAGCTGCGCGAGGCGCTCGACAAGCTGCAGCTCAACGACGCCGCGCTGGTCTATGAGCCGGAGACGTCGGCCGCGCTCGGCTTCGGCTTCCGCGTCGGGTTCCTCGGGCTGCTGCACATGGAGATCGTCCGCGAGCGCCTGGAGCGCGAGTTCGGGCTGTCGCTGATCTCCACGGCGCCCAACGTCGTCTACCGCGTGATCATGGAGGACGGCAAGGAGCTCACCGTCACCAACCCGTCGGAGTTCCCCACCGGAGGCAAGATCGCGCAGGTCTTCGAGCCGGTCACCAAGTCCACGCTCCTGGCGCCGGCCGAGTTCATCGGCGCCATCATGGAGATCTGCCAGGGGCGGCGCGGCCAGCTGCTCGGCATGGACTACCTGTCGGAAGACCGGGTCGAGATCCGCTACACGCTCCCGCTGGGCGAGATCATCTTCGACTTCTTCGACCAGCTGAAGTCGCGCACCCGCGGCTACGCCTCGCTCGACTACGAGCCCGCAGGCGAGCAGGAGTCCGAGCTGGTCAAGGTCGACATCCTGCTGCAGGGCGAGCCGGTCGACGCCTTCAGCGCGATCGTTCACAAGGAGAAGGCCTACGCCTACGGCGTCGACATGGCGAAGAAGCTGCGCGAGCTGATCCCGAGGCAGCAGTTCGAGGTGCCGATCCAGGCGGCCATCGGAGCCAGGGTCATCGCCCGCGAGAACATCCGCGCCATCCGCAAGGACGTCCTGGCCAAGTGCTACGGCGGCGACATCTCCCGTAAGCGCAAGCTGCTTGAGAAGCAGAAGGAAGGCAAGAAGCGGATGAAGATGGTCGGCCGCGTCGAGGTGCCGCAGGAGGCCTTCGTCGCCGCGCTGTCCACCGACTCCTCCAGCGCCGACAAGGCCAAGAAGTAGGCCTCCGCGGCCCTACAACCCGAGCACGGCCGGCGTCCGCGCCAGCGCGCGCCAGCGGGCCTTCGGGTCGTCGAGCAGGCGGCGGGCCCGGAGATCCATGAGCCCGCCGACGCCGGTCATCTCCGCCGCCAGCTCACCGTCGGGCTTCCTGAACTCCTGCCTGACCCGGAACGTCTTCCCCTCGCCCCACTCGAACGCGCACGTCACCTCGACCTCGTCGCCGGCGCGCAGCTCGCGGTGATAGCGGATGGTGTTCTCCAGGGTCACGGGGCCGATGCCGTCGTCCCACAGGTCGTCGACCGAGATGCCGGCCTCGCGCAGGCACTCCCAGCGGGCGTGGTCACCGTACTGGAAATAGACCGCGTTGTTGACGTGGCCCTGCCCGTCGAGCTCGTAGCCGCGCACGGCGATGCGCACCGAGAAGGTCATGATCGTTCCTCCAGCCAGGCGTGTGATCGGGCGGTGAGATAGCGCAGGCCGTCGTCGCCGATCTCCACCCAGTCGCCGCGCGCCCATCCGCCCGTCGTCTGCGGGGCGAATCCGTGCCGCTGGAACAGCGCCGACGCCTCCTTCTGGGTGAGCCCGCGCCGCCCCCACTCCCCGATGACCCGCGCCGTGCGCTCGTCCTCGCTCGACTCGGGCTCGCCCAGTGCGGCGGCCAGCTCTTCCAGCCCGCGGGCGATGAGCCGCAACGAGGACTGGAGCTTCGGTACGTCCATCACATCGCCTATCGATCGGTATCAAACGCTATGCGATTCTACATACTACCCTGTAAGGGTGGAAGTGGTACGGACGGCACGCTTGGTCCTCTCCCGTGTCACAGCCGACGATCTCGACGCCGTCCATGAGATCCACTCGGATCCGCGGACGAGCGTCTACCACCCCGACGGTCCCGTTACCGACGTGGAGTCCAGCCGGGCCATGCTGGACCTGTGGCTGGCCGACTGGGAGGAGCGAGGGCTCGGCTACTGGGCGGTGCGCCGCGCGGGCGAGTCGCATGTGCTCGGCTTCGGCGGCCTGCGTCGCGCGGTCGTGGACCGGGAAGAGGTGCTCAACCTGTACTACCGCTTCCGGCCGTCGGCATGGGGACAGGGATACGCGCTGGAACTGGCCAAGGCGGCGCTGCGGGTGGGGGAGGGCTTGGGCGGCCCCGTCGTGGCGGTGATCCGCGAGGTCAACGAGCCGTCGCGGAAGGTGGCCGAGAAGGCGGGCATGCGCAAGGACCGTACGATCCCGTACGGGGGCGTGCCGAGCGACGTGTACGTCGCCTGAGCAGCGAAGGGGTCACCCTGCCCTGCGCGTGCCGGCGCGCAGCACGTAGCCCGCCAGGACCAGCACGCTCACCACGCCCTGGGCCGCGAGGAGGGCGCCCAGGCCGTGCGCCGGAACCAGCGGCGCCGACAGGGCGGGCAGGCATCCCAGCACGGCCAGGTCCGCACCCGTGACCGCCCAGATCAGCGGCCCGGTCGGGATCGAGCCGGCCGGTGTGTCGATCACCGGCATGGAATGATCGACAGGGCTGCGCCTGGCCATCCGCAGCGCCCCTGCCGCAAGGGCGGGAGCCATCAGCGGCCCGAGCAGCCACCATGCCCCAGACCACGCCCCGCCGGCCCCGGTCTCCGCCCCGGGGAAGCCGCCGGCGATCAGAGCCGGCCCGGCCAGGGCCAGGGTCGTCCAGGCGGCGCTCAGCAGCGTGGGAAGCACGGCGCGGGCCGCCAGCGCCGGGCGCCGGCCCACGCCGATCAGCCGGGCCATGACCGGGTTGTCGCTGTCTCTGCGCGCCCCGGTCACGCCGGTGCAGGCCACGGCCAGCGCCCCCGCCAGCACGGCAGCCCAGAGCGCCACGCTCGTGACGCCCGCCTGGGCCAGCACGGCGGGCAGCGCGGCCGCCGCCGTCATGGTCGCCAGCCGCCGGGGCCTGCGGGCCAGGCGTAGCCAGTCCTGCCAGGCCAGAGCGAGCGGCGCGGGCCACGACGGCCAGCGGCGCGAGCCGAGCTTCCTGGCCCGCCAGTGGTTGTCCTCGGCGATCCAGGTCAGTGCGCCGGGGTCGAGGGTCACGGTCGCGTTGGCCACATGGCCCGCGCGGGTGGAGGCGCTGACCAGGGTGCGGGCAGGGATCCGGCCGAGCGCCGCCCATGCCCGCCCTGCCAGCAGCCCGGAGAGCACGGCGCCGCCCGCGACGGCGGCCGCGACCGCCGTCAGCGGCGCGCCCGCGGCGATCGCCAGCGCCGAACGCAGCTGGCCGCTCATGGCCACCACGGCCAGCACGACCAGCGCGGCGATCGCGGCGGTCAGCCAGACCTGCCACGAGGGGGAGGCCTGACCCAGCACCGCCAGCGCCGTCCCGCCCACGGCCGCCGAGACGCCGAGCGCCAGCGCGGCGAGCAGCCGCCACACGAGCTGGTCGGGCGCGCCCAGCACGGCGAGCGCGCAGAGACCCAGCAGGAGACCGGCCACGACCGCCACCGCGGTGAGCGCCCGCGCCGTGCGGCCGAGCAGATGCCGCCGGTCCAGCGGGGAGAGCAGCAGCCAGTTCGCGTCGGGGGCGGGCAGCAGCACCGGCCCCACCGCCCTCGCGGCGGTCAGGAAACCGGCCATGGCCAGCGCCACCAGGGCCACGCCCGCCCCCATGCGACCGGGCTCGGCGGATCCGGCCAGACCGCCGACCATGGTGGAGATGGGCTGACCGGCCACGGCGACCAGCATCGCCAGCCCGAACACGGTGACATAGCGATCGGCCAGGCTCGCGGGGGCGCGGCCGCGCGAGCGCAGGTAGGCGCGTACCGACCGCACGCCGGTCTCGGATCCGGACGTCCGGGGCGAGTGCGGGCCCGTCATGCGGTGACTCCCGAGGGGGAGACCTGGCGGGCGTGCGAGGCCAGGCCTTCGTCATGCGTGGCCATGACGACGGTGCCGCCCTCGGCCGCGTAGTCGTCGAGCAGCCCGGCCAGTCGCGAGCGGAAGGCGGAGTCGAGCCCGCGTTCCGGCTCGTCGAGCAGGAGCAGCGTGCTCGGCCTGAGCAGAGCGGCGGCCAGGCAGAGGCGCTGGCGCTGGCCGGTGGACAGGTTGAGTGGAACCGCGTCGGCCCGCTCCACCAGGGCGAACACGTCGAGCGCCGCGTCCACGGCCATGCGGGGCGTGGCGTGCACCGCGCCCATCAGCTCCAGATGCTCGCGAGCGGTGAGCCCGGGATACCAGGCCGGCTCGTCGCCCAGCAGCGCGACCCGGGCCCAGAAACGGGCGTCGTCGGCCGGCGGCTCCCCGAACACCCGGACCTCGCCGGACGTGGCGGGCTGGAGGCCGGCCAGGCAGCGGAGCAGCGTCGACTTGCCGCACCCGTTGGGGCCGACCACCGCCACGATCTCGCCCGGCGCCACGGTCAGCCGCATGTCCTGCAGCACGGGATTGGCGCCCAGCTCCACCGCGAGGCCAGCCACTTCGATGATCGGCTCGTACACCGTTCGAGCGTACCCACTCGTGCGGGCCGCGCGGCACGCGGACCGCCACCGTGTGGAGATCGTCATCCCGTACGGCGCCGTCCCGCACGGCCTCCCGGACGCGCGATGCCGTGCGGGCGCGGAGAGTCGAGCACCGTCCTGGAGGGCGGCGATCGCCGTGTGCGTAAGGGATTCTGTCGGTGCCGCCCTCTACCTTTCACTACCGAACACCTGTGCGATAGGAGGGTGACGTGATCGCTTCTGAGCGGTTCGAGCGTGCTGCGGTGCTGGGGGTCGCTGTGGCTGAGGAGACCCGGAGGTTGCTGCGGCACCATCTGGGCTCGCCAGGGGAGGCGGGTGATGACGGCACGGTGCTCGTCGATGTGCCCTATCCCGACGCGGCCGTGCTGACGGCGGTGCTCGACGTGGCGGCCGAGTGCTTCGGTGAGCGGGGCGACTCGGTCGAGGAGTCCAGGCAGGCGGCGCTGGAGACGTTGTTACAGCTGGCGGGGTTCGACGCGGAGTCGCAGCTCGATCCGGAAGCGCCGGAAGGTGGCCGCTAGCCGGGTCTGCGCCCGCCCCTCATCCGTCCCGCTGCCGGCGGGGTGGCCGGCGATCTCGCCGGGCCGGCGCAGGCCCCCGGATGCGGCGGAGACGTCTCACTCGGCTTCATCGGGCCGAGGGGGCGTCGCCACCGTTGCGGAGAGTGGCCTCGATGCCGTCGAGAAGGAGGGCCAGCCCGTCCTCGAACGCGGCAGGTCCATCCGGCGGGCCTCCGTCGCGGATGGCGGCCAGCAGCGTGGGGGTCGCCTGAGCTTGGTCGAGGTCGCTCGGTGAGGGCTCCTCCCGTTGCCGGCGTGCCTGCTCCTCCAGGACGAAGCCGGTTATGTAGGAGCCGAGCGTGGTGATGGCGCGCATGGCCCGCACGGGAGTGAACCCTTGGAGCGCCAGCGCGTTGAGCTCCCCATCGAACGCGGCGGCGATATCGGGCCCCGGGCTGCTTCCGGCTATGAGACGGGCGCCGTCACGGTGGGACAGCAGGATGGCGCGGCGCTCGCGGGCCCGGCGGGTGAGCCAGTCGCGCCAGTGCTCGCCGGCGCGTGGCGGCCCGAGATCCTGGCGCACCTGGATGGATCGTGCCATCTCATCGAGGAGCTCTCGCTTGTTGCGGAAGTGCCAGTAAAGCGCGGGTGACTTGACCTGCAACCGGGCGGCGAGCCGGCGCGTCGTCAGTTCCTCGAGTCCGACTTCTTCCAGCAGTTCCAGCGCTGCACTGATGATCGTCGACCGGTTCACTCCGCGTCATGGCCTCCTGTCGGCGTTTGACTCCTTATCAATGATAAGGCAGTTTGGCGGAACACGTCCTTATCGTTGCTAAGGAGAGCATGTGTCGTACACGCGTTCCACCAGGCTGCTGTTGTGCTGCGGCCTGATCGTCTCGGTGCTGTTCCCGGGAGTGATCCTCGTTGAGGGCGCGCTCCGTCCTGGCTATGAGCCATTGCACCGCTTCGGCAGCGAGCTCTCCCTGGGTGAGCGGGGATGGGTGCAGATCGCCAACTTCATCGTCAGCGGGCTGCTCGTCCTCGGGTTCGCCTTCGGCCTGCGGCGCGTGATGCGTCACGGGAGCGGATCGGTGGCTGCCTCCCTGCTGGCGGCCGTCTTCGGCGCGTGCCTGATCGTGGGCGGCGTCTTCGTCACCGACCCCAAGCCCGGATATCCCGTAGGCAGCACGGGAACGGCCGAGCCGACGGTGCACGGCTTGATCCACGACGGCAATCCCGTTCCGTTCTACCTGTCGCTGATCGCGCTCATGGGTGTGATGGCCAGGTACTTCGCCGCCGAGCCAGGAGGGCGGCCCTGGATGTGGTTCTGCGTCGCCACGGTGCTCGCGGTGCCGGTGACCTTCGCGATTGCCGCCGGCTCGTACGACGCGGAGAGCCAGACGGGGATCTACCACGGGCTCTGGCAGCGCATCAATCTGGCCGTCAGCCTGGGCTGGTTCGGTGTGGTCGCGACGTGGTTCCTGCGCAGGCGTCCGAGGGACGTCCAGGACGCCTGAGTCCTGGTGCGCGGCGATCCCATTAAGATGTTCACGGCATCGGAATGTTTTTAACATTTGAAGGGATCGTGATGGCGACTCGGCATCTGTACGCGGTGCGGCACGGCGCAGCCGACGCCTTCGGCAAGTTGACCGACGTGGGGGAGCGGCAGTCGCACCTGGTGGCGGATCGGCTCGCCCGCCTGCCCGTCGATGCGGTGTGGCATTCGCCCCTGCCCCGGGCGGTGCGCTCGGCGCAGATCATCGGCGAGCACCTGGCGGCTCCCGTGCGCGAAGCGGCCGAGCTGGTCGACCACGTGCCACACGTGCCGGATGACATACCGCCGGCGTGGGCGGGCTTCTTCGACGGCTACGACGCCGCGGAGGCGGCCGCGGGCGCGAGGCTCGCGGATGCCCTGATCGACCGGTTCGCGCGCCCCGCCGAGACGGAGACCCACGAGGTCCTGGTCACGCATGCCTATCAGGTCGCCTGGCTGGTGCGGCAGGCCCTCGACGCACCGCCGGCCCGGTGGCTGGGATTGGGCTGCGGCAACACGGCGCTGACCGCGATCGACTATTACGACGGTGCCGCGCCGGCGGTGCTGCTCTACAACGACATGGGTCACCTTCCGGCCGACCTGCGCTGGACCGGATTCGGGCCGAGCGTCCGGCCGTGACAGGCGCAGCGCGGGAAGTCGCACGACAGCGGCTCCCGGCGCTCCCGGCGGTGTTCAGCCTCGGGGGACGCGGTGTGCTGGTGCCAGGCCGAGCCATTCAGGGTGCGGCGGCGTCCTGGGGCTGGGAGCGCAACCGGAACACGATGAGCACCACGCCCAGTGCGGGCCCGAGGCCCCAGGCCAGCGGGGCGACGGCGCCCATGAGCGCGGTGGAGCCGGTGAGCAGGCCGACCGCGCCGCCCAGGCTCAGCACGCCGGTGATCGCGAAGGTCATGCCGATGCCGTGCCCCCGGAAGGCCGGGGCCAGGAAGAGGCAGGCGAGGGAGAAGAACACGCCCCAGCCGAGCAGTTCGAGCGCGAAGGTCAGCGACGGCCATCCGTAGGGCTCGAACCACTCCAGGCCCTCGGTCCGGCCGAGCCCGGGGCTCTGCGCGACCAGAGTCAGCGCCACGAACCGGTTGGCGCAGGTGCACACGGCACACAGCACGACGAACACCAGTGAGGCGAGCGTGTAGACCTGCCTGGCGGCCGGGGTGGCGAGGTGGACGGCGCACCACAGGGGCACCATGACCAGCCCTCCGAGCATCATGATCACGTGAAAGGCCGTGCGGAAGGGGTCCTGCGGCGGGAACGGCAGCCCTTGGGCCGTCATTACCGCGAGAGCGGCCGTGTAGGCCACCAGCAGGGCGACGAAGCCACCGCCCGCCCACGTGCCCACGGATACGACTGATGTCCTGTTTCTCATGGCCCTGCCTCCGACGAGTGGCGTAGATTGTTCACCATAATGGTGAAAAACCTACGCCACTATAGGGTTGTCGCCGACATACCGCAGCGCACCAGGGAGACGGAGGCGATGGGGGAGCACCACAGGAGGCCCACGCCGGCGGGCATCGAGCTGGCCTGGCACGCCTCCCGCGCCCGGGAGCGCGGTGAGCCGCCCAGGCCCGGCCCCCGGCGAGGGCTCAGCCTGGAGCGGATCGTCGAGGCCGCGATCAACCTCGCCGACCGCGAAGGGCTCGGGGCGGTGTCGCTGGCGCGCGTCGCCGCCGCGCTCGGCACCGTGACGACCTCGCTGTACCGGCATGTCCGTTCCAAGGACGACCTCGTCGTGGTGATGCGCGACGCCGCCGCCGTGCCCCCGGCCGGCCTGCCGGACCCCGACCCCGCACGGTGGCGGGAGTCCCTGGCCGCCACCGCCTGGCAAATCTACGACCTCTTCCGGCGCCACCCCTGGGTCCTCCAGGTGCCCGCGTTCGGCCCGCCGGACACGCCGAACGACCTGCTGTGGGGCGAGCGCATGCTCAAGGCTCTATCGGGGACCCGGCTGAGCCCGCACGACCGGCTGCGCGCCGTCACCCTGATTTTCGGATACGTTCGCGAGCAGGCCAGGCTCACCCTCGATCCGGTCATCTCCGACGGCGGCGAGGCCGCGGCCGGCGACTACTTCGGCTTCCTCGCGACGGTCATGACGCCGGACCGCTATCCGCTGTTCTGCGGCCTGTTCGCCGACGCGGCCGGCGCCGCTTCCATCGGCTACACCGACGATGACTTCCGGTTCGGCCTGGACCGCATTCTGGCCGGGCTGGCCGAGCTCAACCACGCGGGCGGCTGATCCTGGCAGGCCACCGTCCGGCTACGACAAGCGGCTACGGGCCTGCCGTCGGGGCTGGACAAGCGGACCGTCCGCGTGCTCGCCCGACGACTGCTGGACCGTGGATTGCACCATCCGCGTCGCCCAGCGCGTTTCGCGCCGGCGGCGGCGATCTGGCGAAACAACGCGACCAACGCCCCGATCACCCGGTCACTGATCGCCTACGACCCTTGACCGGAGATCGGACTTGCTCGTGCAGCCGTGACGGAGGATGGCGTGGGCGGCGGTGAGGCGTTCGGCCTCCTCGCGTTCGGAGCGGTCGCCCGACACGTCGTCCGCCCAGGCGAGGAGCCGGCGCAGGTGGGCGTCGGCCGCGTCCGTCGAGACGGGAGGGCTGCCGAGGGCGACCTCGCCGCTGGTCCCGTCGATGGTGACGAGGGTGCCTTCGCTGACGGTGTGCCCATCGGCCCTCCACGAGGCGGCGGCGACGTCGACGACGAGGCCGGTGACGCCGACGACGGCGGGCTTTCCCATCGCCCGTGCGACGACCGCGGCGTGGCTGGCCGACCCGCCGCGCGCGGTGACGATGCCCGTGGCGGCGGCCAGGCCGCGCATGTCGTGCGGGGACGTCTCCGGGCGCACCAGGATGACCGGGCCGTCGGCGGCCATGCGCACCGCCGCTTCAGCCGTGGTCGCCACCTTGCCGGCCGCGACACCGGGACAGGCCCCCACTCCGCGGGCCACGATGTCAGCCTTCGCCGATGCCGCCATGCGGGGCGTGCGGGCGTGCCGCAGATGGTGTGGCGAGACCCTGAGCAGCGCTTCTCGCCGGGTGATGAGGCGCTCGTCGGCGAGTTCGGTCGCGACGCGAACGGCGGCGCCTCCGACGAACCGGCCGGGCCGGACCTGCAACAGCCACAGCTCGCCGGCCTGGAAGGTGAACTCGACGTAGCACGCATCGCGGTAGTGCCCCTCGACCCGGCGCAGGGCTTCCGTCAGGGCGGCCCACACGGCCGGTTCCCGGCCGGCCAGTTCGTGCAGGGGGCGGGTCGATGACCGGCCCGAGACGACGTCTTCGCCCTGGCGCCCGAACAGGACGTCGCCGTACGGGACGTTCTCCCCGGTGTTGGGGTCACGGCTGAAGGCGACTCCGGTGCCGCTGCGGTCGTCACGGTTCCCGTACACCATCGCCTGCACGATCACCGCTGTGCCGAGATCGTGCGGAATGTCATGCAGTTCGCGGTACGTACGCGCCCGAGGTGCGTCCCACGACGAGAAGACGGTCTCGATCGCCAGCTCCAGCTGCTCGGCCGCGCCGTCAGGGATCGACCGGCCGGCTCGTTGCCGGATACGCTCCTCGACCGCTTCGATCAGCTGTGCGTCCCCGTCGCCCGGGGCTCCGCCGGGGTCGGCGGCCGCTCCCATGACGTCGGTGTCCGTGATCGCGGACGCGAAGCTCGACAGGAACCGCAGCCGTGAGTTCAGCGCGAACCGGGCGTCGCCGGTCTCGGCGGCCAAACCCGCTGACGCTTCCGTCGTGAGCCCGAGATTCAGGACGGTGTTCATCATGCCGGGCATCGACACGCTCGCCCCGGAGCGTACCGACACGGCCAACGGCGCCTGAGCTCCGCCGAACCTGCGTCCGGTCGCGGCCTCCAGGCCGGTCATGGCGATCGCGAGCTCCTCGTCCAGTCCGGCGGGAAGACGGCCCTCGCGCATGAACGCCCGGCATGCCTCGACGGTGACGACGAACCCGGCGGGCACCGGCAACCCCAGACGGTGCAGGACCACGAGGCCGTGCGCCTTGGCGCCCAGAACCTCCGCAGGCTCCTCGGCCCGCGCGGAGAGCGGCCGGATCCACCTCACCGGGGGATCCCGAGCGTCGCGAGCAGGTCCTCGTGAAGCTGGGCCCACACGGTGTGGTACGAGGCGGCGACGTGGTCGGCCACGTACTCGAGCTCGCCCGAGTGGGCACGGTCGAGGGCTTCGGTCAGGCGGGTTCGATAACGGCCTAAGCGCGGCAACGCCGCGGCCAGTTCGGCGCAGACGACCGCGGCCCGCTGGTCCAGGGCGGAGAACCGGTCGAGCACGCGAGTGTCGTACGCGGCGTCGCTGTGGTCGTTGACGATCATCACACCGTCGACGGGCCTCAGCTGCCAGGCCGTGCAGAGATCGAGCAGTTCCGGGTTCAGTACGAGAAAGCGCTCGTAGGCCGCGGTGACAGCGGGACGCGCGCCACCTGATTCGAGCTCGTCGGTGATCCACCCGGCGTCGGCGACCCGGCCGGCATCCGTCAGGCCCCACACGTCGAACCCGCCGGACAGATGCGTGACGAGACCGGCGACCGCGAGATCGATCAGCTCGGACTCGACCTCGGACTCGTCCATGCCCGTGGCCGCGGCCACACGGGTGAGGCCGGCATGGCCGACACAGCGCAGTGCATGGAGCACCAGCAGCCCGGCGTCGGTGCGGCGAGGTGCGGGCCGGTTCGCGTCATCGCTCTTCGCGACCGGGCGCCGTGCCGGGTCGCCGGGTGCGGGCCGGCTCATGGCGCGGCCCATCGCGACCGCGCGCCGTGTGCGGCGTCGGCTGCCGTCGCGGCTCCGTCCACCGCGACCCGGGTCCGCGCCCGTGAGCCCCGCTCGACGGGCTCCCGCCTCGCGGCCGATGCGCGTCCGCGCGCCTGCCGGACCCGTGCCGGCCGTGTCTCCACCACTTCTTCCCACCAGAGCATGATTGGGATGCTCTCACAATCTGGATGTTGTTGTCATTTGAAGGCGGTCGTGTCAAGCGCTTCGTCAACGTCCGGAGCCGGAGCACTCCCGCCGGGCGGGCAGACTGGAAGGCGTGCCATCCACCCCGCCTGACGGCGATCCCGCGCCCGCCACGGGCGAGCTGCCCGCGAGCGCCCTGAGCGGGCTCGGCGAGCGTCCGTTCGGCTTCTACGTGCACGTGCCGTTCTGCGTCACCCGCTGCGGCTACTGCGACTTCAACACCTACACCGCCGCCGAGCTCGGCCCCGGTGCCTCCCACCGCGACTACGCCGACACGGTCGTCGAGGAGATCCGGCTCGCGCGCCGCGTCCTGGGCACGGCCGAGCTGCCGGTGGAGACGGTGTTCTTCGGCGGGGGCACCCCCACTCTGCTTCCTCCGGAAGACCTGGCCAGGATCCTTGGCGCCATCGGCTCGGAGTTCGGGCTGCGGCCGGGGGCCGAGGTGACGACCGAGGCCAACCCGGAGTCCGTCACCCCGTCCTCCCTCGACAAACTCCGCCACGGCGGGTTCAACCGGGTCAGCTTCGGCATGCAGAGCGTCCGCGAGCACGTGCTCCAGGTGCTCGACCGCGGGCACACGCCGGGGCGGGCCGCCGCGGCCGTGAAGGAGGCGCGGGCGGCCGGGTTCGAGCACGTCAACCTCGACCTGATCTACAGCACGCCCGGCGAGTCCGACGACGACTGGAGGGCCTCGCTGGACGCGGCGATCGAGGCCGGGCCCGACCACGTGTCGGCGTACTCGCTGATCGTCGAGGACGGCACCAGGCTGGCGGCCAGGATCCGGCGGGGCGAGCTGCCGATGCCCGACGACGACGTGGCCGCCGACCGCTACCTGATCGCCGACGAGATGTTGTCGCAGGCAGGTCTCCACTGGTACGAGGTGTCCAACTGGGCCACCTCCGACGCGGCGCGCTGCCGGCACAACCTGCTCTACTGGACCGGCGGCGACTGGTGGGCCGCCGGTCCGGGCGCGCACAGCCACGTCGGCGGCACCCGCTGGTGGAACGTCAAACACCCGGCCGCCTACGCCCAGCGGCTGGCCGGCGGCGCCTCGCCCGCGCATGCCCGCGAGGTGCTGGACACCGATGACCGCGACGCCGAGCGCCTGATGCTGGAGCTGCGGCTGGCGTCCGGCTACCCGCTCGCCGAGGTCGCGCCCGCCGCGCGTCCCGCTGTGGCGAGCGCGCTGGCGCGGGGGCTGCTCGAGCCCGGGCCGTTCAGGTCGGGGCTGATGGTGCTCACCCTCCAGGGCCGGCTGCTGGCCGACGCCCTCATCAGGGATCTGCTCGTCTAGGTGATCATGCGGATGGCGAACGGATAGCGGTACATCTGCCCCTTGTTCGTGGCCATCGCCGCCTGGATGTGGAAGATCAACGACACGATCCAGACCACCGGCAGCAGCAGGATGCCGACGAAGACAATCATCAGGATGCTCGAGACGAGATAGCCGATGAACATCGTGATCTGGAAGTTGAGCGCCTCGGCCGCCTGGTCCCGCACGTACGGCGACTCGTCCTTCTTCATGAGGTAGATGACCAGCGGACCGATCCAGGAGGCCAGCAGGCCCAGCAGGTGCGCGATCATCGCCAGCGAGGTGTCGTCGGTGCCCGGGCGAGGGCCGAAACAGCCGGGGACGTACGGCTCGTGCGGGCCCCGGGGGTAGGCGTAGCCGGGCGGGGGAGCGCCGTATCCCGGGGCCTGGCCCTGACCGGGCGGTGGTGCGTAACCGGGAGGCGGACCGTAGCCGGGCGGCTGGGGTCCGTAGATCGGCTCGGAGTCGGGCATCCGGCCGTAGGGCTGCTCGCCGTAGGCGGGCTCGGACCCGGGTTGCGGGCCGTACCCGGGCTGGCTGCCGTACCCGGGCTGGCCGGTGTAGCCCGGCTGGCTCGTCTGGCCGAACTGCCCGCCGTAGCCGGGCCGGCCGCCGTATGCGGGATGGGATTGCGGTTGGGATCCGTATCCGGGTTGGTCGCCGTAGGCGGGCTGAGATCCTGGTTGAGGGCCGTAGCCGGGTTGGGAGCCGGGTTGGCCGCGGTAGCCCGGCTGCTCGCCGGAGGCCGGGGGTTGAGGGCCGGAGCAGTGGTCCGGCTGGAGGTCTGACGCGGACACCTTGCGGGTGCGTTCGTCGTCAGGTGGCGGCTGGGGATCCTGGCTCATCTCTCGTTCCTTCGCTGGAGACCCCGGGCTTCAGCCCTGGGGAGGAAAGCGAACTTGCCGCGTAGCGGCGCACAGGACGTCAGTCCGCCGTCAAGGCGGAATGGCGTTAAGCAGGCGCGGGGTCGCCTGCTAAGATCTTGAGTGTGCGGACGGCGTACAAGTGCCGGGCCTACCCGACCCCCGAACAGGCAGCGGTGCTCAACCGCACGTTCGGCTGTGTGCGCGCGGTGTGGAATCAGACGCTCGCCTGGCGGCACCGCCGCTGGCACACCGAACGGGCATCCACGAACGTGCCGCAGGCCAACGCCTTCCTCACCCAGCTCAAGCGGACCGAGGAGTTCGCCTGGCTGAACGAGGTGTCCTCGGTCCCGCTTCAGCAGGTGCTGCGCGCTCAGCAGAAGGCGTTCGCCAACTTCTTCGCCGGACGCGCCCGATATCCGCGCTACAAGTCCCGCACCGGCCGCCAGGGCGCCGAATACACCCGCTCCGGGTTCCGCTACCGCGACGGGCAACTGTTCCTGGCCAAGATGAACACGCGACTGGCGTTCGTGTGGTCGTGGCCGGACATCGACCCGGCCACGATCAACCCGTCCACGGTGACCGTCTCCCGCGACCCGTGCGGACGCTGGTACGTCAGCTTCGCCGCCGAGGCCGACGACCCGGATCAGGCCGCCCCTGCCGGCGCCGTGCTCGGCGTGGACCTGGGGGTCAAGGACTTCGCGGTCACCTCCGGCGGCGAGAAGATCGCCAACCCTCGCAGCCTGGCCGAACGAGAACGCAACCTGGCCCGCTACCAACGCCGGATGGCCCGAAAACAGCGCGGCTCGAACAACCGGGCCAAGGCGAAAGCCAAGGTCGCCCGCGCCCACCGCAAGGTCCGCGCGTCCCGGGCGGACTTCCTGCACCGCACCTCGACGCGGCTGGTCCGCGACCACGACGTGATCGTGATCGAAGACCTGGCCGTGAAGAACATGGTCCGCAACCGGAGCCTGGCCAAGGCCATCTCCGACTGCGGCTGGGGCACCTTCCGCCGCATGCTCGAATACAAGACGGCCAAGTACGGACGCCACCTGATCGTCGTGGACCGCTGGTTCCCCAGCTCGAAGACATGCTCCGACTGCGGACACCTGCTCGCAACGCTCTCGCTCTCCACCCGGACGTGGACCTGTCCGGGCTGCGGCACCCTGCATGACAGGGACGTCAACGCCGCGAAGAACATCCTGGCGGCAGGTCTTGCCGTGTCTGCCTGTGGAGGTGATGTCAGACACTCCGGGTCCGCCCGGGTGCAGTCGCCCACGAAGCAGGAAACCCAACCTGTGAAGGTTGGAATCCCCCGCCTTTAGGCGTGGGGAGGAAGTCAAGATGCCTCCGTCACGAAGTCGATCAGTTCTTCGACCCGGCCGAGCAGCTCCGGCTCCAGGTCGGTGTAGCTCGAGACGGCGCCGAGGATGCGCCGCCATGCCTGCGCGGGCTCCATGCGCCAGCCCAGGGCCGCGATCACGCCTTCCTTCCACGGCACGCCGCGCGGCACGTCGGGCCAGCCGGGGATGCGCAGCACGGACGGTTTGACCGCCTGCCAGATGTCGACGTAGGGGTGCCCCACGACGAGCACGTCCGGTGAGGTGATCTCGGCGGCGATCCGGCTCTCCTTGGAACCGGGCACGAGGTGGTCGACCAGCACCCCGAGACGGCGGCCAGGCTCGGGACCGAACTCCGCCACGATGGCGGGAAGATCGTCCACGCCCTCCAGGTATTCGACCACGACCCCTTCGACCCGCAGGTCGTGACCCCAGATCTTCTCCACGAGGGCGGCGTCGTGCACACCCTCCACGTAGATCCGGCTCTCCCTGGCCACCCTGGCCCGCAGCCCCTGGACGGCGATCGAGCCCGACGCGCTGCGTCTGGTGCCCGCGGGGGCCGCCGCCGGGCGCACGAGTGTCACGGGCTTGCCCTCGAGCAGGAACGCCGCGGGCGCGAGCGGGAACAACCGGCGCTTGCCGAACCGGTCTTCGAGCGTGACAGCCTCCTTGTCACAGGCCACCACCGCGCCGCAGAAGCCGCTGTCGGCATCTTCCACGACGAGCTCCAGCTCGGCGGGCACTTTCGGGATCTTCCCCTTGCCCGGCCGACGCCAATTCCCCGCCAGTACATCGCCCTCGTACACACGGGGACGGTAGCAAATCACCCGCCGACCGCGCCGACCGCAAGGCGCCTGCGCGACGCACCCCGGCCCGCCAGGACGACGGCCGTGCCGATGACCGCGGCGAGCAGTCCCGCGCCGCCGACCAGCAACGGGGCGGTCGTCCCCCCGCCCGTGGAGGAGGCGTCCTTCCCGACGCCGTACCGTACGGTGGCCTGCTCCTGGTGGGTGCAGATCAGCTGGTAGTCGCCCCTGGCGGGCGCGTTGATGACGAGGAACTGCTGCCAGACCGTGCCGCCCTCCGTGACCCTCGGGAGGCCCGTGGTCTTGGCCAGCCTGGCCGGTCCGGAGATCTCGCACGCGTAGTGGACGGCCGTGTCGCTGGCGATGTAGACGGCCGGCCTGTCCGCGGGGTCGATCGGCACCGTGACGCTTTCGCCGGCCGCGAACGCCTTGGTCGGCGCCAGGCCGGACGCGTCGGCCCCGCCGCCGAACATGACGGCGGCGGTGATCAGGCACACGACGGCCACGCCCCAGACGGCTCCGAGCCACCACAGGGGCGGCGTCACGGCCTTCGGGTCGATGCGGGGCGGGAACTGGGGTTGCCCGCCATGAGGTCCGTACTGCGGCTGCGGGCCGTACTGGGGTTGCTGCGCGTACGGGCCGGGCTGGCTGTGGTGCGGTTGTCGCGCGTACGGCCCGCTGCGGTACGGCGGTTGCCCGTGGGGCGAAGGCTGACCGTAGCCCGAGGGCTGATCATAGGGTGGCGATGGATGCCCGAACTGAGGCGGCGGACTGTAACCAGGCTGTGAGCCCGCCTGAGGCTCGTAGCCGGGTTGGGAGCCCGGCTGAGGGCCGTAGCCCGGCTGGGAGCCCGGTCGCGGGCCGTACTGCGGGGGTTGGGGCTGACCTTGGTCGGGATCCTGCCCTGGCGGCTGGTCGGACGACGGGGGCTGGGAATCGTCGGTCATGTGCGCAAGTGTGAGGCCTGTCCCTTCCCGGAAGCTAGAAGCAGGACGGGACACGGTGTTATCGCACCTTGTGGGCGAGAGCCGTACACTTGGCACTCGGGAACACAGAGTGCTAGAGCCTGTGTCTTCCCCATGGCACGAGGGCAGGAGGTGAGCGCGTGCTTGACGAACGGAAGCTGGCGGTGCTCCGCGCCATTGTCGAAGACTACGTGTCGACCAACGAACCGGTGGGCTCCAAGGCGCTGGCCGATCGCCACAATCTGAAGGTCTCCCCGGCGACGGTCAGGAACGACATGGCGGCGCTGGAGGAGGAGGGATACATCACGCAGCCGCACACCAGCGCGGGCCGGGTGCCGACGGACAAGGGCTATCGCCTGTTCGTCGATCGGCTCTCGCAGGTCAAGCCGCTGTCGGGGGCCGAGCGCCGGGCGATCGAGACGTTCCTGGCCGGCGCGGTCGACCTCGACGACGTGGTGACCCGCACGGTTCGCCTGCTCGCGCAGCTGACCAGGCAGGTGGCGGTGGTGCAATACCCGACGCTGACCCGTTCGACGGTGCGGCACGTCGAGCTCGTCCCGCTGAACGACCGGCGGGTCATGCTCGTGCTGATCACCAACACCGGCCGCGTCGAGCAGCGCGTGATCGAGCTGCCCGAGGTGGTGGAGGAGTCGCGGATCGCGCACCTGCGCGCCGTGCTCAACTCCTGCCTCGACGGCTGCGGCCTGACCAGCGTGCCCGACCTGGTGGCCGACCTGCCTGAGCGGTTGCCCGCCGAAGACCGGCCCGCCGTGGCGACGATCCTGTCGGTGCTGCTCGAGACCCTCGTGGAGCGGCACGACGAGAAGATCGTGTTCGCCGGGGCGGCCAACCTCGCCGGCGCCGACTTCTCCACCGGCCTCCGCGACGTGCTGGAGGCGCTGGAAGAGCAGGTGGTGCTCATGCGGCTGCTCGGCGAGACCACGTCCGACACCCCGTCCGCGCTCACCGTGCGCATCGGCTCGGAAAACCCCTACCTGCGGGGCACATCCATCGTCGCGACCGGATACGGTTCTGGCGACAACCAACTGGCCCGGCTCGGGGTGCTGGGACCCACGAGGATGGATTATCCAGTGACGATGGGCGCCGTGCGCGCGGTGGCACGCTACGTCAGCCAGATCCTGGCTGCATCTTAAGAGGTCGATAAGTGGCAAACAGCGACTATTACGCCACCCTCGGGGTGCGCCCTGACGCCAGTCAGGACGAGATCAAGAAGGCCTACCGCCGGCTCGCCCGCGAGCTGCATCCCGACATGAACCCCGATCCTGAGACTCAGGACAGGTTCAAGGAGATCACGCAGGCCTACGAGGTGCTGTCCGACCCGAACAAGCGCCAGATGTACGACCTGGGCGGCGACCCCTTCGGCGGCGCCGGAGCGGGTGCGGGCGCCGGAGCCGGCGGGTTCGGCGCGGGGTTCCCCTTCAGCGACATCATGGACGCCTTCTTCGGCACCGCGGCCGGCGCCAGGGGCCCCCGTTCGCGTGCCCGCAGGGGCCGCAACGCCACCATCAGGGTCGAGCTCGACCTGCGCGAGACCGCTTTCGGCACCACCCGCGAGCTGGTCGTCGACACGGCCGTGATCTGCGAGGTGTGCCAGGGCGCGGGCGCGGCGGCCGGCACCCACCCCGACACGTGCGACATGTGCAACGGGCGCGGCGAGATCTCCCAGGTCACCCGCTCGTTCCTGGGCCAGGTCATGACCTCGCGGCCGTGCCCGCAGTGCGGCGGGTTCGGCACCATCATCCGTAACCCCTGCCAGGAGTGCTCGGGCGACGGCCGGGTGCGCACCCGGCGGACGATCAAGGTCCGCATCCCCGCGGGCGTCGAGGACGGCACCCACATCCAGCTCGCCGGCGAGGGCGAGGTCGGTCCCGGAGGCGGCCCGCCCGGAGACCTGTTCCTCGAGATCGCCGAGCGGCCTCACGAGATCTTCGAACGGCGCGGCGACGACCTCCACTGCACCGTGCAGATCCCGATGACGGCCGCCGCGCTGGGCACGGTGCTGACGGTGGAGACGCTCGACGGCGCCGAGGAGATCGACGTCCGCCCGGGCACCCAGTCAGGTCAGGTCATCACGATGTACGGGCGCGGCGTGCAGCGGCTCAACGAGTCCGGCAGGGGCGACCTGCTGATCCACGTCAACGTCGAGACGCCGACCCGCCTCGACACGGCGCAGGAGGAGCTGCTGCGCGAGCTGTCCAGGCAGCGCGGCGAGGAGCGGCCTCCCGGCAAGTTCGCCCCCGGGCAGCAGAGCTTCTTCTCCCGGCTGCGCGACGCCTTCAACGGCAGGTGACGTGACCGTCCCCGTCTTCCTGTCGCGGGAGCTGGACGGCACGGAGCTGACGCTCGACGGCCCGGAGGGGCGCCACGCGGCCTCGGTCAGGCGCCTGCGGGCCGGCGAGCGGGTCGACCTGACCGACGGCGCCGGCTCCGTCGCCGAGTGCGTCGTACGCGAGGTGCTGAAGGACGCGCTCCGGCTCGACGTGATCGGCCGGCACACCGTCGAGCCGCCCGGCCGGCGGCTGGTCGTCGTCCAGGGGCTGCCCAAGGGCGACAGGGGCGAGCTGGCGGTCGAGATGATGACCGAGGCGGGCGTCGACGTGATCGTGCCGTGGTCGGCCGCCCGGAGCGTCACGCAGTGGAAGGGCGACAAGGTCGCCAAGGCGCTGGGGCGCTGGCGGTCCACGGCTCGTGAGGCGGGCAAGCAGGCCCGCAGGTTCCGCCTGCCCGAGGTCGCCGGCCTCGCCTCCACCTCCCAGGTCGAGCGGCTGCTGTCGGAGGCGGCGCTGGGGCTGGTGCTGCACGAGGAGGCGGCCGAGCCGCTGTCGGGCGTGGAGTTGCCGGAGGGCGGCGACATCGTGGTGGTCGTGGGGCCTGAGGGCGGTGTCTCAGCGGACGAGCTCGACAGGTTCCGCGCGGCGCGGGCTGTGCCGGTGCTGCTGGGGCCCACGGTCCTGCGTACGTCCACGGCGGGCGTGGCGGCGGCGGCCGTGCTGATGACGCGTACGGGGCGCTGGTAGGGCCTCTGAGGGCCGTCAGGGCGCCGGCTGGGAGGCGTCGAGGAGCGGGCTGCTGCCGCCGGTGGGCGTCTCCTCCACGACGTCGCCAGGCGGGCACTCCTCCATCGGGCACGCCGTGGGCTCCATGGACGTCTCTTCCGGGGCGGGCGTCGGGCTGGGGGTGCTCGTGGGGCAGTCGGGCGCCGGCTCGGCCGGCACGACGGTCGCCGAAGGGCACGGGGTGGGCGTGGGGCTGGACGAGGGCGACGGCGCCCTGGTCGAGTCGGCCGTCTTCGAGGCCCGCGGCGTCGGGGGCTTCGACTCGGGCGGCACGAAGACGACCTCGGAGCGCGAGGGGACGGGTTTCTTCGGCGGGGGCTCGTGCGAGCGGGTGGTGGAGGAGTTGGACGGGACCTCGGAGGACTCGACACCGGCGGGCTGGACGGAGCTCTCCTCGGTGATCTGGGAGCGCAGCCCGGGAACCGTCATCACGATCGTCCCCGCCACGAGCAGGGCACTGGCGGCGGCCGCCCCCGCGCGCCACCAGAACAGGTTACGAACGCCGCGCCGCTCGATGCGGGCACGGATGATCTCCAGTCCTTCCGGCGAGGGCACGACCGCATCCGCCTCCGCACGGAGCGCACGACGCAGCGCGTCGCCGTACTCGTCGGGGGGCTGGGTCATGACATTTTCTCCAGAACGGATCGCAACGCGGCCATGCCACGAGCGGTGTGGCTCTTGACCGCCCCCTTGCTGATGCCCATGGCGTGAGCGATCTCAGCTTCGGACAGATCACCGTAATAGCGTAGGACCAGTGCTTCTCTCTGTCGGGTCGGCAGGGCTCGTAACGCCTCGATGACGGCGGAGCGTTCCAGCTCGCCGATCGCGCCGTTCTCGGCGCTCGGGGCGTCAGGCAGGCCCTTGGGGGCGTATTTCTCGACGACCGCGCGGTGACGCAGCACGGAGCGGGACCGGTTGACGACGGATTGACGCAGGTAGGCGAGTGCTTTGTCGGGATCACGCAGCCTACGCCACGCGCCATGAATGGCGACGAACGCATCCTGCACGACTTCCTCGGCGGTTGCCATGTCGCGCACCAGCAACACAGCGAGACGCACCAACGACCGGAAATGCGCGCTGTAGAGCGCGGTAACGGCCATGTCGGCATCCCACCCGACCGGCACCGCCCCCATCGACCTGTCGGCCAGAAGGGTTTCGGTGGTCACATCAGTGGGACGCGCGGCCTTCCCAGAGGGTTTACGCTCTTCCGGTTCTTGAGGTTTCCCCGGTTCCTTAGGGTGCATTACCCAGTCGTGTTCCTCGCCAGGTGGCGCTCGCCCGACCCTGAATCGTGTTCTTTTTTGCTGAAGTGTCGCACACTCACCCTAACCGCGTGGATCTTCCTGCGCACGACACAGCTGATTACCGATTCGCAACGGACTCCTGACGGCGAGGCTGTCGATAGGGTACCGGTGTGAACGACTGCCTCTTCTGCAAAATCGTGGCCAAGGAGATCCCGGCCGAGATCGTCTACGAGACCGGCAGGGCACTGGCGTTCCGCGACATCAACCCGCAGGCCCCCACCCACGTGCTGGTCATCACGAAGGGCCACTACTCCGACGCGGCGGCGCTCGCCGACGCCGACGACGGGCTGGCCGACGAGGTGCTCAAGGCCGCCCACGCCGTGGCCGTCATGGAGGGCGTGGCCGAGGAGGGCTACCGCGTGGTGTTCAACACCGGGCCGGGCGCCGGGCAGACCGTCTTCCACGTGCACGCCCACGTCCTGGGCGGGCGTGCGCTGACGTGGCCGCCGGGTTAGCCGGACCTCTGCTGCCCAACCCGGTGATATTGACGCGAGCATTCGGCGTCGTCCCGGATACGATGGGCTCAGAAGACACCGAAAGAGACCGGGAGGCATCAGGCCGCTGGCCTGCCCATGTCCGAACTACACGAATCCCGACGCACGGCACCTCCCTCGCGCACACAAGCCAAGGTGCTGATTCCGGACGAATACCCGATGGTCAGCCTCCTCGGCTCCGGTGACGAGCTGCTTCGCGTCATCGAGGGCGCCTTCAAGGCCGACATCCACGTACGCGGCAACGAGATCACCGTCACGGGCTCTCCCGACGAGAGCGGCACCGTGGTGCGGCTCTTCGAGGAGCTCGTGGAGGTGCTGCGCAGCGGCGGTGAGCTCACGCCCGACGCGGTCGAGCGCAGCATCGCCATGCTCCGCATGACCTCCGACCGCCCCGCCGAGGTGCTCTCCCTCGACATCCTCTCCTCCCGTGGCCGCACGATCAGGCCGAAGACGGTCAACCAGAAGCGCTACGTCGACGCGATCGACAAGCACACGGTCGTGTTCGGCATCGGCCCCGCGGGCACCGGCAAGACCTATCTCGCGATGGCCAAGGCCGTGCGGGCGCTGCAGGAGAAGCGGGTCAACCGGATCATCCTGACCCGGCCCGCGGTCGAGGCGGGAGAGCGGCTCGGCTTCCTGCCCGGCACCCTCTACGAGAAGATCGACCCCTACCTGCGGCCCCTCTACGACGCGCTGCACGACATGATCGATCCCGACTCGATCCCCAAGCTGATGGCCGCGGGCACGATCGAGGTCGCGCCGCTGGCATATATGCGTGGCCGTACCCTCAATGACGCGTTCATCATCCTCGACGAGGCACAGAACTCCTCGGCCGAGCAGATGAAGATGTTCCTCACCCGGCTCGGGTTCAACTCCAAGATCGTGGTGACGGGCGACGTGACGCAGGTCGACCTGCCCTCGGGCACGGTGAGCGGGCTGAGGGTGGTGCAGGAGATCCTCGACGGCATCCCCGACATCCACTTCTCCCGGCTGAGCAGCTCCGACGTCGTACGCCACAAGCTGGTGAGCGACATCGTCGACGCCTACGGGCGCTACGACGCCACCCGGGCCGCCCAGGAGCTGAAGCCCGTCCAGCAGCGGGGGAAGCGGCGGGTGAGCGACCGTGAGCATTGAGCTGAACAACGAGTCCGGCGTCGAGGTCGACGAGGAGTCTCTCGGCGCCCTGGCCGCCCACGTGCTCGGCGAGATGGGCATCAACCCGCTCGCCGAGCTGTCCATCGTGATGGTCGACGAGGACACCATGGCCGAGCTGCACGAGAAGTGGATGGGTGAGCCGGGCCCGACCGACGTGCTGGCCTTCCCGATGGACGAGCTGCGTCCCGGCGGCGGCGCGCGCGGCGAGGCCGACGGCGCCGCCGATCCCGCGCTCCTGGGCGATGTCGTGCTCTGCCCGCACGTGGCCGCCAGGCAGGCGGCCGAGGCGGGTCACGGCGCCGCCGACGAGCTGGAGCTGCTGTGCACCCACGGCATCCTCCACCTGCTCGGCTACGACCACGCCGAGCCTGAGGAGCACAAGGAGATGTTCGGCTTGCAGGCCCGGCTCCTCGAGTCGTGGCAGGAGGTGCGCAACTCGCGGTGAACGCCTGGTTGTTGCTGGTCATCACCCTCGTGATCATCGGTGGCCTGATCGCCAGTGCGGAAACGGCACTGACGCGCATCTCCAGGGTGCGCGCCGAGGAATACGCGCGCGAGAGCCGGCGGGGTGCGGGGCGGCTGCAGGCCATCGTCAACGACCCGCCGCGCTACCTCAACCTGCTGCTGCTGCTCAGGCTGAGCTGCGAGCTGGTCGCGACGGTCATCGCCACCCTGCTGTTCATCGACCTCATGCACGACCAGGGCTGGGCCTACGTCTGGGCCGCCGTCGTGATGATCGTGATCAGCTATGTGGTGGTCGGCGTCATGCCGCGTACGCTGGGCCGCCAGCACGCCGAGCCGGTCGCGCTGGCCAGCGCCCCGATCGTGTACGGCCTGACCCGCATCTTCGGCCCTCTGCCCAAGCTGCTCATCCTGCTCGGCAACGCGCTGACCCCCGGCAAGGGGTTCCGTGACGGGCCGTTCACCTCGGAGGCCGAGCTGCGTGACCTGGTCGACCTGGCCGAGGAGCGCAGGGTGATCGAGCCCGACGAGCGCGAGATGATCCACTCGGTCTTCGAGCTGGGCGACACGCTGGTGCGCGAGGTCATGGTGCCCCGCACCGACATGGTCTACATCGAGCGCGCCAAGACGATCAGCCAGGCCCTGTCGCTGGCGCTGCGGAGCGGGTTCTCCCGCATCCCGGTCGTGGGCGAGAACGAGGACGACGTCGTCGGCATCGCCTATCTGAAGGACATCGCCCGCAAGATCCACGAGTCGGGCGAGGGCGGCGGCAAGGACACCGTCGAGTCGATCATGCGTCCGGCCGCGTACGTGCCCGAGAGCAAGCCCATCGACCAGCTCATGCGGGAGATGCAGGCCAGGCAGATCCACATCGCCATCGTCATCGACGAATACGGCGGCACGGCCGGGCTGGTCACGATCGAGGACGTCCTGGAGGAGATCGTCGGGGAGATCACCGACGAGTACGACCAGGAGGCGCCGCGCGTCGAACCCATGCCCGACGGCGGCATGCGGGTGACCGCGCGCATGCCGGTCGACGAGCTCGGCGAGCTTTTCGACACGGAGATCGAGGTCGACGACGTGGAGACGGTCGGCGGCCTGCTGGCCCACGCGCTCGGTCGGGTGCCGATCGCCGGCTCGCACGCGCAGGTGGCCGGGCTCTCGCTGACCGCCGAGAGCCTCGCGGGACGCCGCAACCGCATCAGCACCGTGGTGGTGCGCCGGGTGGTGCCTCCCGAGGACGAGGCCGTTCCGGCCGCCGTCGAGCGGGAGTGACCCGCGAGCGGGACCTGTGCGGACGGATGCCGCAAGCGTTCTACAAGTGGTCTGCAAGCTCCGCACGGCAGTCTTCTCACCAAGACATCCAGTGCGGTGGGTGTCGGGGAGCGTCGGAAGCCGGATGGGGTTCGCGGCAGGCCGGCGCTCCGGGGGGCGACGGCGTCACGGCCTGCTAGGGGGCTGTGGCGTCGGTCGGCGCAAGGGTGTTCTCGTCCAGGAAACCGGATGAGAACACCCTTTTTGCGGGTTGGTGGGAACTTCGGTGGATTGCTGCTTCGCCGGTTGGGGAGGCTGCGACCAGGGGGAATCATGAGGCGCGAACGAGGGATCGTCGGCTGCGGGCTGCTGGCCTGCGTCCTGGCCGGCTGCGGCGGCGGGGCAGCGGGGAGCCACCTTGATCCGGGGGTCATGGCGCAGCTGCGCGCGGTGCTCAGCGAGGAGCCTCGGCTGCCCGACGGGTTCACGCCCAGGCCGGGGGAGGCCTGGCGGATACCGTTCGACAAGGCGGGCAAGAACTGCCGCCTTATGCTGCGCCCCGCCGAGGGGCGGGCCCCGAGCCAGGCGCTGACCGCCCAGGTGGCGGTCAGCTACGCCGGGGACGACCTGGGCGAGCAGGCCGGGGTCGCGCTCGCCAGGTACACCGGCGGTGAGGCGGCCGACCACCTCGACGAACTGGCCGACGCGCTGGAGTCGTGCCGGCGCGTCAGCTCCCCTTCCGGCACCGACCTGCGCTCGAGCGAGCTGCCGATCGAGGACGTGGGGGACGAGGCCGTGGGCGCGCGGCTGGCCGGCCGGCTGAACGGCTACCCGTACGCGATGGACGTGGTGCTGTCGCGGGCCGGCGACACGCTGGTGTCGGTGGTGCACACCGGCCTTGAGGATGTGGACGCCGACCGCACGCGTGCGATGGTGGACGCGGTCATCACCATGGCGGAGGACCGCTGAGGCGGGCATGGCGGCGACCGCCGCGGCGGGGCATGGCGGGGACCGGCGAGGCCGGCCCCTCGCCGTCACCCGTACGGCTGGGCACTCGTTAGCCTGGTCCCGTGACTCTCGATCCGGAAGACAGCAAGATCATCGTTCTGGCCCGGTCCGCCAGGGCCCGCAACGGCTCCGCGGAAGGAGCCGCCGTGCGCGACGAGACCGGACGCACCTACGCGGCGACGAACGTGGCGCTGGAGGCGCTGACGCTGTCGGCCGTGCAGGTCGCGGTGGCCATGGCGATCTCCAGCGGGGCACGGTCGCTGGAGGCCGCCGCGCTGGTGAGCGAGGGCGGGCCGAGCGCCGCCGACGAGGCCGTGGCCGCCGAGCTGGGCGTGAAGGCGCTGCTCGTGGCCGGCCCCGACGGCACGGTGCGGGGCTGACATGCCGATGTCGCCCTTTCTGGCGCGACTGCGGGAGAAGGTCGGCGCCGACCTGATGATGCTGCCGTCGGCCTCCGGATTCGTGTTCGACGACGAGGGCAGGCTCCTGGTGGCCCGGCACGGCGACGTGGGGCTCTGGGCGGCGCCGGGCGGTGGCATCGACCCGGACGAGCGGCCGGCGGACGCCGTGGTCAGGGAGCTGCACGAGGAGCTCGGCCTCGAGGTCGAGGCGCTGGGCCTGATCGGCGTGTACGGCGGCCCCGAGTTCCGCACCGTCTACCCCAACGGCCACCAGGTCGGTTACGTCATCGCGGCGTACGCCTGCGCGGTCGTCGCCGGGCGTCCCCAGCCCGACGGCGTGGAGATCGACGACTTCCGCTGGGTGGCGGAGCAGGAGCTCGCCGGGATGAAGACGACCCCGTGGACCCCGCTCGTGGCGCCGGAGGCGTTCGCCTGGTGGCGTGAACACGGTGGTTGATAGGCCACAATGCACAGTGTGACTTCGCCAGACAGCCATCGCGCCGGATTCGCCTGCTTTGTGGGGAGGCCGAACGTCGGCAAGTCCACGCTGATGAACGCCCTCGTCGGCAGCAAGGTGGCGATCACCTCGTCCAAGCCGCAGACCACCAGGCGCGTCATCAGGGGCATCGTGCACCGTCCCGACGCCCAGCTCGTCATCGTCGACACGCCGGGGCTGCACCGCCCGCGCACGCTGCTCGGCGAGCGGCTCGACAGCCTGGTGTTGTCCACGCTGACCGAGGTCGACGCGATCGGCTTCTGCGTGCCGGCCAACGAGCCGATCGGCAAGGGCGACCGGTTCATCGCCGACAAGCTTGCGGCGGTGAAGAAGACCCCGGTCGTCGCGGTGGTGACCAAGTGCGACCTGGCGAGCAAGGAGCAGATCGCCGAGCAGCTGCTGGCGGTCTCGGAGGTGGGGGAGTTCGCCGCCATCGTGCCCGTGTCGGCGCAGTCGGGTGACCAGCTCGGCGTGCTGGCCGACGTGCTGATCGAGCACATGCCCGAGTCGCCGCCGCTTTATGAGGACGGCCGGCTCACCGACGAGCCCGAGCAGATCCTGGTCGGCGAGCTGATCAGGGAGGCGGCGCTGGAGGGCGTGCGTGACGAGCTGCCCCACTCGATCGCCGTCGTCGTCGACGAGATGTTGCCCAGGGAGGGCCGCGACGACCTGCTCGACATCTACGCGCACCTGTTCGTGGAGCGCCCGTCCCAGAAGGCGATCGTCATCGGGCACAAGGGCGGGCGGCTGCGCGAGGTCGGCACCAAGGCCCGCCAGCAGATCGAAGGGCTGCTGGGCACGCGGGTCTATCTCGACCTGCGCATCAGCGTGGCCAAAGACTGGCAGCGCGACCCGAAGCAGCTGCGCCGCCTGGGCTTCTACGACTGACGGGCGGACCTGGCAGGCGTGCCGGGGCGCCGTTCAGTCCTGTGCGGGCGACGGCGGGCGGGCGGCGGCGAGGGCCGGCTGGAGCAGGCCGGTGACGTCGTCGCGGGCCGCCAGCCCGCGGACCTGCCGGGCGAGCGCCGCGACGGCCTCCGGCGGGAGCACGCGCGAGGCGTTCAGCCGGTACTTCTCCTCCAGCTCGTCCATGCTCAGCGGATGCTCGGGCCCGCCCCGCGAGCTGTGCACCCGATGCTCCAGCCGCCGCCCGTCCCTGGCCCGTACGCGCAGCACGGCCGAGAACGCCAGCGGGAACTCCTCCGTGCACACCTCGTCGGCCACCACCCGCACCCGGGCGGCCAGGGCGAGCCGCTTCTCGTCGCGGAAGGCGGCCTCGGTGAAGTCGTCGAGGTGCAGCCCGAGCCCGCCGCCGCCGACCAGCGCGCTGGCCACCGTGTACGGCCCGGAGAACTTGGCATGGTACGGAGTCCGGGGCCGCACCTTCTCCTCGTACGGCTCGCCGATCGTGCGCAGCGGCGCGGCCGCCACGCCCAGCTCGATCTCCGCCACGTCCTCGGCCCGCAGCCCCTGGGCCCGCAGCGCGAGCGCCGCGTCGATGCCGGGATGGGTGAAGTGGTTGGACGGGTACGGCTTGTAGACCGTACGCAGGAGCTCCCACCGCTCGCCGAGCCCGTCGGTGATCGCGGCCGCGTCGTAACGCCCGTCGAGGAACGCCTGGAAGAAGCCGAAACGCCCCTCGAAGACCGTCGGCGGCCCGGTCACCCCTTCGGCGGCCATCATGGCGGCGACGACGCCCGCGTGGGCCGCCCAGCCGGACGCGCTTGACGGTGCCGCCGGTGCGGTTGGCCTCGATGACCCCGGCTCCCATGCTCGCGGCGATGCCCATGGCCGCCGCGATGCCGCCGGCGTCCAGGTTCATGAGTAAGGCCGACGCGGCGGCGGCGCCGACGGTGCCGCAGATGGACGTGGCGTGCCAGCCCTTCTCGAAGAACAGCGAGTTGCGCAGCTCGGGCAGGTAGGAGGCCATGCCGAGCCGGTTGGTGATCTCGTTGCCCACGGCGATGGCCTGGCACAGCGCCGCCCCGGGCGCGCGTGCCGACTCCGCGACCGCCAGCGCGGCGGGCACGACGGAGGCGGACGGGTGCAGCACCGAGGGCAGGTGGGTGTCGTCGAAGTCGAGTGCGTGCGCGAGCGTGCCGTTGACCAGGGCGGCCGACGGCGCGGGGAGCGCGAGCGGGTGGCCGAGCACGGAGGACTCGCCGGCTCCGCCCCACCGGTCGGCCAGCCGCCTGACCGCCTCGTGCGGCTCGTCGTGACCGGTGAGCTCCAGGGCGGCCAGGCCGTTGCCGAACATGTCGAGCACGCGACCCGTGACGTCGTCCATGACGGGCGCGGGCAGCCCCGTGCGGGCGTGCGCGGCGAACTCGGCGAGGGCGGAGACGATGGTCACGCCGGGCAGGCCGGTCATGACGCGAGCACCGCGAGCGGCCGTACGGGGGCGCCGGTGGCGCCGACGACGTGCAGCGGGTTGATCACCAGCAGGAACTCGGTCGCGCCGACCTCGCGCAGCCGGGTCAGCCGCATGGTCTCCACGATGTTCACCCCGGCCTCCACCAGGAGGATGCGGTGCACCGGCAGCGTGGCGTGGCCGC
The DNA here is from genome assembly GCF_055586745.1 of Nonomuraea sp. NPDC049378. Classification (NCBI taxonomy): domain Bacteria; kingdom Bacillati; phylum Actinomycetota; class Actinomycetes; order Streptosporangiales; family Streptosporangiaceae; genus Nonomuraea; species Nonomuraea sp. NPDC049378. Next base: position 665,594 of record NZ_JBVJHP010000001.1, on the reverse strand, counting down.
GTCCCGCCGCGATGTGCTCGAACGCGATGGTCTCCCCGCCGGCCACCTTGACGCCCCGCTCGACCAGCCAGCGGGCGGCGTCGGCGCCGGGCCCCGGCACGCCGCCCTCCTCGCCGACGAACCGGGACGGTCTTTCCCATTCGAGCGACCAGCCGGTGCCGATCAGCACCGCGTCGCCGGGCCGGATGGCCACGCCCGTCCTTTTCAGCGCCGTCTCCAGGTCGTCGCGGGTCACCTCGTATCCGGGGGGCAGCACGTCCACGCCGTGCACGGCGTGGACGTCGAGCAGCACGCCGCGCCCCACGTACGGGGGGAAGGTCTCGATGCCGAGCCGGGACAGCCCCTTGTGCGACTGGATGCCCGCGACCTCGACCCCGCCGTACGCGTGCCCGTCGTGGGAGACGTGGCCGAGCGCGTCGACGTGGGTGCCCACGTGCCCGCCGGTGACGATCAGCTCGTTGGCGGCCGACCCGCCGTCCTCGCGCACCATGTCGCCGTGGCGGCGCTCGATGACCATCCGGAACCTGGGATGGTTCGGCGACTGGGGCATGCCCGTCCGCATGGGCTGGGCGAGGTCCACGATCTCGGAGCCGTCGAGCCGCTGCCAGAGCGTCGTCCCTGTCTGTTCAACCTGCATGCGAAGATTGTCGCAGCAACCTGATCATCGTCCGCGCCTTGCCGGGGCCGTCAGCCGCGGCGCACCAGGGCCACGACGGCCAGCAGGATCACCGCGACGGCCGACGCCAGCGCCGCGAACCAGCCGAACCTGATCACCGGCTCGATCGACAGCAGGTCGCCGAGGTCGACGGAGACCCGGTCGCGCAGGCCACGGTCGCCGGTCACGAACGACACCAGCACCACCACGGCCGCGCCTCCCGGGACGGCGGCCAGCGCGGCCAGCCGCGGCCGCCCGAGCACCCCGGCGAACCCGCACGCCAGCGCCGCCAGCCCGGCCACCAGGCTGTAGACCCCGGCCGCCGCGTCGACGCCGCGGACGTCATCGGCGATCGCACCACCGATGAGCTCGCTGCGCGCCTCCACCCCGGCCCACGGCAGGACCGCGCAGGACATCAGCAGGGCGCCCGCGATCACGACGCCCAGCGGGGCGCCGCGGCGGGCGCGCGGCCCGGTGGGTGAGCGGGCGAGTGAGCGGGTGGTCGGGCTGGTGGGCTCGGGCTGCGGAAAGTCGGCCACACGATCAGGGTAAGCCGGGCCCCGCCGCGCCACCAGCGGCCGCTACTCACGCGACGAAGCCCTCACCGCCCCGCGAGCCGCCGCCGATTCGTGAGCCGCCCGTTCTCCCCACTCCAGCCGCGAGCGCAGCCGCACCGCGTCGGCGGCCAGAGCGGACACCAGCGTGCCCGACACCGCCAGCGGCAGCACGGCGACCCCGTCGGCCACGATCGTCTCCCCGGCGCAAGCCGTCAGGAACGTGGTGCCGACGCAGCGGGCCGCACCATAGACGGCGGGGGAGGCGTCGAGATCCGGGTCGCCGACGGTGAACTCCTGCCGGAGCAGCGGCAGGCCGTCGCAGGTGGCGTCGAAGCGAGCATGGCAGCGGCCCGGCGCCTCACCGTGCCGCCCGAAGACGATCTCCTCCCGCCACGACACGCTCGCGCCCGGCTCCACCGCCAGCCGTACCAGCAGGCGGTGTTCGCACCCGGCGGCGAGCACCGTCGGCTCCGGCGCGAACCGGAGCGAGGCTCCCGCGCCCACCCGGGCGGTGACCATCAGCTCCGACACGCCCTCGCCTGGCAGGACCAGGGTGCTCGCGACCGAGCCCAGCTCCAGCGTGGTGCGCGGGGCGACGTCGAGGTCCAAGGCGAGCCGGTCGCCGCCGAGCGGACCGGCCGCGGTGGAGAGGAGGTGGACGGCGCACGGGCCGGTCTGGCGCAACGTGAGCGGCGGGGCCGAGGCCAGCCGCCGCACGACGGTCGTGCCGTCCCGCGCCTGCGCCGTCGCCACGGCGGCGTGCGCCCGCATGGCTCGGCGTCCCGAGCAGGCGCGCGCGGGGGCCGTGTCCCCGGGCATCAGGCGATGGGCGCCGGGTGGGCGTGCGACCAGGCGCGCACCTGCTCCGCGACCCAGCCCGCCACGTCGCCGGCCGCAGGGTCCCGCCTGATCGAGGTGAACACGACCGGCCGCTCGCCCCGCACGGCCGCCGCGTCACGCGCCATCACGCCCAGGTCGGCACCCACCATCGACGCCAGGTCGGTCTTGTTGACCACCAGCAGATCCGCCGCCGTGACCCCCGGTCCGCCCTTGCGCGGCACCTTGTCGCCGCCCGACACGTCCAGCACGAAGATCTGCCGGTCGGCCAGCCCTCGGCTGAACGTCGCCGTCAGGTTGTCGCCACCGCTCTCCACGATCACCAGGTCCAGCGGGCCGAACCGGCATTCCAGCGTCTCCACGGCGTCGAGGTTGGCGGCGATGTCGTCGCGGATGGCGGTGTGGGGGCAGCAGCCGGTCTCCACGGCCAGGATGCGCTCCTCGTCGAGCACGCCCGCACCGCGCAGGAAGTCGGCGTCCTCGGTGGTGTAGATGTCGTTCGTCACCACACCCAGCGACAACGACGGGCCCAGCGTCCGGCACAGCGCGGCGACCAGGGCCGTCTTGCCGCTGCCCACGGGGCCGCCGACCCCGAGCCGCAGCGCCCTGCCCCGGCCGTCGGGGGCGTGGTGGTGATCGTCGTGATGGATGCCCATCGTCGAGGTCCTTTCCTAGGAGACGAACAACCTGGTCCCGGCCCGGGCATGCCGCTCGGCCAGGAGATCGAGGGCGGGCGCCGAGTGCGCGGGCAACGCCGCCCAGCGCACCTGGGCGCCGCCGGGGCGCGCGCCCGCGTCCGGGCGGCCGGGACGCGGGGGCGCGTGCGCGCCATCGGGACGGGCGCGCGGCGTGGTGGGGCCGGGGTGCCCGGTCGTGACGGCCGTCCGGGCGTCGGCGGCCACGGCGGACAACTCGGTCGTGAGGTCGGCCAGCAGGCCGTGCACGGCGACCGGATCCAGGCCCAGCAGGCGGACCGCCGCCGTGGCCGGGCCGTTGACCGCGTGGTACGCCGCCGCCAGCGCCGCGTCCCCCGGTGCCGCTCCCGCCGCGTGCGCCGCCACCCCGAGCGCGACCGGATGATACGGCTGCGGTACGGCCCGCGCCAGCTCGTCGAGCACCGGCGACGGCCACACCCGCCGGGCGACCCTGAGCAGCAGCCTGCCCTGCGTCCTGGAGGCGTCCCGCTGGGCGGGTGACGCGGTCCTGGCGTCGACCTCCCTGTCGAGCGCCGCCCAGGGGCCCGCGTCGCCCCCCGCCGGGAGCCCGGGTGGTGGGGCGGCGGCGGGAGGCGTAGCGGCGGCGCAGGCGCAGGCGGCGGCGGTGAGGGCGGCCGCGAGCGCGCCCGCCGTGTGGAGGCGGCCGCGCAGGAAGCGCGCGAGTGAGGGCACGTCGTGCACCGCCCCCGAGGCGATGGCCTGTTCGGCGCCCCCCGAGTGGGCGTGGCCGCCGGCCGGGAGGCGGGAGTCGGTGAGGAGGAGCAGGGCGGGGTGCATCAGAAGAGGAAGTACCGCTGGGCCATGGGCAGGCGGGCGGCCGGGGCGGGCTCGATGAGCTCGCCGTCGACGCGGACCTCGAACGTGTCGGGCGCGACCTCGATCCTCGGCAGGGCGTCGTTGAGGGGCATCGCGGACTTGCCGCGCCGGCGTACGTCCTGGACGGGCGCCAGGCGGCGGCGCACCGCGAGACGGTCGGCGAGGCCCGCGTCCAGGGCCGCGGGCGCGACGAAGTGGAGCGAGGTGGCGGCGGCCGTGACCGGCGACGCGCCGAACATGGGACGGGGCAGCACCGGCTGGGGCGTGGGGATGGAGGCGTTGGCGTCGCCCATCTGGGCCCACGCGACGACGCCGCCCTTCAGCACCAGGTCGGGCTTGACCCCGAAGAACGCGGGGCTCCACAGCACGAGATCGGCGAGCTTGCCGGGCTCGACGGAGCCGAGCTCGTCGTCCAGCCCGTGGGCGATGGCCGGACATATCGTATATTTCGCGATATAGCGCTGTGCCCGCAGGTTGTCCGCCGGCCCTCCGCCGAGCGCCCCCCGCCGCCCCTTCATCACGTGGGCCGTCTGCCACGTACGGATGATCGTCTCCCCGATCCGGCCCATCGCCTGCGAGTCGGAACCGATCATCGAGATCGCCCCGAGGTCGTGCAGCACGTCCTCGGCCGCCATCGTCGCGGGCCTGATGCGCGACTCGGCGAAGGCCAGGTCCTCGGGGGTCGACGGGTTGAGATGGTGGCAGACCATCAGCATGTCGAGGTGCTCGTCGAGCGTGTTGGCGGTGTGCGGCCGGGTGGGGTTGGTGGAGGACGGCAGGATGTTGGCCTGACCGGCCACCCGGATGATGTCGGGCGCGTGCCCGCCGCCCGCCCCTTCCGTGTGGTAAGCGTGGATCGTGCGGTCGCCGATGGCCTCGAGCGTCGACTCGACGAACCCGGCCTCGTTCAGCGTGTCGGTGTGCAGCGTCACCTGCACGCCCGCCGCGTCGGCCACGCTCAGGCAGGCGTCGATGGCGGCGGGCGTGGAGCCCCAGTCCTCGTGCAGCTTGAAGCCGGAGGCCCCGGCCGCGAGCTGCTCGCGCAGCCCTTCGGCGCTGACCGTGTTCCCCTTGCCGAGCAGCGCGAAGTTCAGCGGGTACGCGTCGAGCGACTCCAGCATCCGGCCGAGATACCAGGCCCCGGTGACGGTCGTGGCCTTGGTGCCCTCGACGGGCCCCGTGCCGCCTCCGACGATCGTGGTGACCCCCGACGCGATGGCCTCGTCGAGGAGTTGCGGGCAGATGAGGTGGACGTGGGAGTCGACGGCCCCGGCGGTGAGGATCCTGCCGTTGCCCGCGAGCACCTCCGTGGACGGCCCGATGACCAGGTCGACGCCGTCCATCGTGTCGGGGTTGCCGGCCTTGCCGATGGCGTACACGCGGCCGTCGCGGACGCCGACGTCGGCCTTCACCACGCCCCAGTGGTCGAGGATGACCGCGCCGGTGATGACCAGGTCGGCCGCGCCCTCCGCGCGGGTGGTCCGCGCCTGGCCCATCGACTCGCGGATGACCTTGCCGCCGCCGAAGACGGCCTCCTCGCCGGCCCCCGCCGGGCCCATCGCGCGGTCCTCGGTGACCTCGATGAACAGGTCGGTGTCGGCCAGCCGGATGCGGTCGCCGGTGGTGGGTCCGTAGAGTGCCGCGTAGCGGGCACGCGCGATGTCACCCATCGAGCGGCCCCGCCCACTCCTGCCGCAGGCCCGGCACGACCCGGCCGCCCGCGATCGGCACCAGCGTCACATCGCGCTCGACGCCGGGCTCGAACCTCGTCGCCGTCCCCGACGGCACGTCGAGCCGCATCCCCCAGGCCGCCTTCCTGTCGAACTCCAGCCCCGGGTTGGCGGCCGCGAAATGATAGTGGGAACCCACCTGCACCGGCCGGTCAGCGGTGTTGACCACCCGCACCGTCACCCGCTCCCGCCCCGGGTTGAGCTCGATCGCGCCCTCGGGATGGGCGTACTCGCCCGGGATCACGGGATCGGCCTGTGCACGGTGACCAGCTTCGTGCCGTCGGGGAACGTGGCCTCGATCTGCACGCTCTCCAGCATCTCCGGCACGCCGTCCATGACGTCGGCGCGGTCGAGCACCGACCGCCCGGCCTCCATCAGGTTGGCGACGCTGCGCCCGTCCCTGGCGCCCTCCATGAGGAACGACGCGATGACGGCGGTGGCCTCGGGGTGGTTGAGCCGCAGGCCCCTGGCCCGCCGCTCGCGCGCCACCCCGGCGGCGACGTGGATGAGCAGCCGTTCCTGCTCGTGTGAGGTTAGCCGCATGGCCGGACCATAGGAACCGGCCGTTTCCTGGGTGTTGCCGCGCTATGTCGGGTCGGTTTCGCTCTCGCGCTGAACCGCCGTATGTCGGGATAAGTGCGCCTATGAACGTCGGGTAATCGCCTCTTTACACGCGGGCGATGTTGTCGGTAACCGGCCTTGAGCCGGGGTACGGAAGGGCGCGCGTGTTGTTCGGCGCCTCGCTGAGGGCCGGGCCTGGGCAACTCGTGTGCGTCATGGACGCAACGGCGTCGGCAAGACCACGCTGCTCGACACCGTCATGGGGGTGCTGCCCGCGGCGGCCGGCACGGTCACGTTCGACGGCCGCGACGTCACCGGGCTCAAGCCGCACGAGCGGGTGCGGCTCGGCATGGGGTACGTACCGCAGGGTCACCAGTGTTTCCCCCAGCTGTCCGTCCAGGGCAACCCGCTGGTGACCCTGGAGGCCGCCAAGCAGCCCAAGCAGGCGTCGACGAGGCCCTCGACCTCTCCCCCGCGCTCGAACCGCTGCTCAGGCGGAGCGCGGACCACCTGCCGGGAGGCCAGCAGCAGCCCGCCATGGCCCGTGCCCTCGTCACCGGGCCGAGGACCTGCACCGCGCGGACGTGCGCCGCCTGCCGGCCGTGTGAGGCCCAAGCCCGCTGCGGGTCGACGGGGGCGTCACCGCGGAGTCTGCGCCAGGAAGGCCCGCGTGTTCGCGGCGGCCTGCCGGTCGCCGGTCGCCTCGAAGACCTCCAGCGCCGCCCCGGCCAGCTCGCGCGCCCGCCCGGTCGCGCCCTCCGCCCGGTTGACCCGGGCCAGGGCCAGCAGCGCGTGCGCGTCGAGCAGCCGGTCGCCGAGGCGTACGGCGATGCCCCTCGCCTGCTCGGCGGCGGCCCTGGCGGCCGGTCTGGCGGCCTGCGCCAGGCGTACCGCCGACAGGTCGAGCAGGGTGTCGGCCTGCCGGTGCCGGTCACCCAGCTCCGCCAGGCGCCCGACGGCGGCCGCCAGCAACCCGCCGGCCTCGTCCAGCCGGCCGGCGCGGCGCAGCACCGCGCCGAGCACCCGCTCGGCGTCGGCCGTGTCGCGCTCGTTGCCGGCCTCCTCCAGGCAGGCGCGCAGCGCCCGCTCGGCTTCATCCAGCCGGCCCAGCTCCAGGTGGACGCGGGCCAGCCGGCGTACGGCGTGGTTGACGTCGCGCGCGCGGCCCTGCCGCCTGACCATGTCCAGCGCGAGCTCCAACCGCTCGGACGCGCGCTCCCACTCCCGCTCGGCCAGATGCAGGTCGCCCAGATCCAGCAGGATCAGCGCCTCGCCCTCGTCGTCGGCCGACCGCCGCGCCGACTCCAGCGCCGGCCCGGTCACGGACCGCCAGTCGTCGAGGTAGCGGTGGCGTTCGAGGAAGGGCCCCAGAAGGTGCGCCAGCCGCCAGCACTCGTCGTCGAGCCCCGCCGCGTGCAGGTCGGCGACCAGGCTCACCAGGAACGCCCGTTCGGCTGCCAGCCACTCGACCGACTCCCTGATGTCCCTGGTGGCCACGGCCGTCGCCGGGTCGCCCGACACCAGGGAGAACCGCGACGCCCGCACCCGGTCCAGCACCACCGCCGCCAGCCTCGCCAGCACCCCGGGGACGGGCTGCTCGCGGGCGAACAACCTGGTCAGATCGTGCATCCGGTAGCGAACCTGGCCCGCCACGTCGACCCCGTACGTCTCCAGCAGGCCCGCGTCCACCAGCGTCTCGGCCTGCCCGCCGAGCTGCTCGGTCACCCAGTCGGCGAAGTCGGGCGCCGACAGCGCGCCGAGCCCGCGCAACGTCAGCCGGGCCGGCTCCGGCAGCCCGTCGAAGCCGATCGCGAGCACGCTGCGGACCGTCTGGTCGCCCGCGTGCAGCCGGTCGAGCCGCTCGTGCTCGTCCTCCAGCAGGCGCACCAGATAGTCGACGGTCCACTCCGGCCTGGCCGCCAGCCGGGAGCCGGCGATGCGCAGCGCGATCGGCAGGCCGCCGCAGAACCGCGCCAGGCTGCGCATGGCGTCGCTCGCCGCGCGCCCGGAACACCTCGCGAGCAGGTCGAGCGCCTCCCCGTCGTCCAGCACGCCGACGGACAACCGCCGCGCCCCGGTCAGCCCGCCGAGCGAGGAACGGCTGGTCACGACCGTCGGGCAGGACGTCAGCAGCGGCCGCACCTGGGCCTCGGCCGCGGCGTTGTCCAGCAGCACCAGCAGCCCGCGGCCGGCCGCGTACGTGCGGAAGAGCCGTTCACGCTGCTCCAGCGACGCGGGGATCGCCTGGGCCGGGCAGCCCAGCCAGCGCAGGAAGTCCTCCAGCACCGCCGCCGGCGCCGTCGTCTCGCGCAGGTCGGCGTACAGGATGCCGTCGGGGAAATTCTCGCGCCCCCGCCAGGCCGCGTGCACGGCCAGCGCCGACTTGCCCGCACCCGCCTGGCCGTGCACCACGACCTGGCCGCCGATCACCCGGTCGAGCAGGGCGGCCCGTCCCGTGAAACCCGCCACGTCGGGCGGCAGCAGCACCGGCGGGCCCGCCGACACGTGCAGCGACGCGTCGTCGTACAACATGCGGTGGTAGAGCAGCTGCAACTCCGGGTCGGGCTCGATCGCGTGGCCGCCGTCGAGCTGGTCGCGCAGCACCGCGTACGCGGCCAGCGCGTCCACCCGCCGGCCGCTGCGGTAGAGGGCCAGCATGTACTGTCCGCGGAAACGCTGCCACGTCGGATGTTGCCGGGTCAGCCGGCGCAGCTCGGCCAGCAGCTCGCGATGGCGGCCCGCGTCCAGATCGGCCTGCAGCCTGCGCTCCAGGGCGAGCAGCCGCAGCTCGCCGAGCTCCTCGCGCAGCCGGCGCGTCTCCGACCACCGCTCGCCCTCGGGGTCGACGTCCTCCAGGACCTCGCCCCGCCACAACTCCAGCGCCTCCTCGTAGGCGCCCTTGTCGACCAGTAACCGGAACCGGTCGACGTCGAGCCCGCCGTCGCCGACGGCCAGCACGTACGACCCCGACACGGTGCCGATCACGTCTTTCCCGAGCAGCTGCCTGAGCCGGCCGACGTAGCCGCGGATGAGAGAGTCGGAGCGGTCACCTCCCTCGCGCGGCCACAACAGCCGCCGCAGCCGCTCGACGGTCAGCGGCCGGCCGGCGTTGAGCAGGAACATGGCCAGCAGATCACGGAGCTTGGGCGTCGTGGGCGTCAGATCCCGGTCGCCGTCGGCCACCTCGAGCGGCCCCATGATGCGAAAGTCCACACGACCCTTCCTTCGAGCCTTCGAGCTTCCGAGGAGAGATGTCGATCAGGATGGCACACCGCGGCGGTGTCAGGGCGCCCAGGCTCGGGCCGTGCGGACGATCTCCTCCAGATGGCCGCTGTGCGCGCCGTGCCAGTAGACCTGGCCGCACTTCCCGCACCGGCCGTAGGCGTCGTAGCTGCGCCGCGTGCCGGCCGCCAGCAGCGGCTCGATCTCGACCTTGGCCACCTGCTCCAGCTCGCCGTTGCACGCCGTGCACCGGGTCCACGGGCGCAGCGGCGGCGCGAAGCGCTCCAGCAGGTCGCGGAGCTGGTCGGTGGGCCGCGAGCCGCGGACGTACGCGCCCAGCCACAGCGCGCGGCGGCGCAGCAGGCCGCGGTCCTGCGTGAGCAGCACCCGCCGCTCCTCGTTCGCCTGCGCCACCAGCGCCGGATCGTCCATGTCGTTGTGGTAGGCGGTGTCGATGCCGAGCAGCCGCAGCCGCCGCGCCAGCGTGCCCAGATGCACGTCCAGCAGGAACCGCGGCTCTTCGGGCAACTGCTGCGGGCGCGGCACCGGGTGCACCTCCACCACGTCGCCGGGCGCGAGCTGGTAGGACGGCGGCACGCCCTGGGCGCCGGCCACGATCATCGGGCCGACCTCCGTCAACGGGATGCCGATCGACTCGACGTGGTGCCCCAGCGTGGAGGTGCCGTCGGGGGCGACCTCCTGCCACTCGCGTCGCCGGCTCACCGGCAGGAACATCCTCAGCTCAGAGGCGATGCGCAGGCGTGCAGTCACAATCCCCATTCTGGTGGACCGGACCGCGGGAATTCATGCTGATATCTCCTGGTACGCGCTCACCTCAGCGGCGGATTCGCGTTCTTCGCCCGCTCCAGCGCCAGGTCGCCCCACCACTGGCCTCCCTCCGGCGACACGACACCGCGCTCGGGATCCTCCTCGCCGCCGGTGCCGCGCCTGCACCGGCCGCCCGACTCGCCCGGCCGCGCGATCCACAGGTACGCGTCGACCAGCTCCTCGCCCGTCTCCGTGGTGGGCCGCGGTCCGACGCCCCTGCCCGGAGGATTGCACCACACCTGCGGATCCTCGTACTTCTTCTCCTTCGGCCTCCACGAGCCCTGCCCGTTCCTGGCGGTGTCGATCACGAAGTGCGGCATCCTCGACCGGTCCAGCGGCGCGTCCTGCGGGCACTCGTCGCGGCCCGTCGCCAGCTGGACGCTGACGCACGCCGACAGCGCCTTGCCGTACTCGACGCTTCCCTCCGTACGCTGGTAGCCGGCGGTGTTGACGAAGAACCCGTCCGCCTCCTCGATCCCCGCCCCGATCAGCCGCCGCGCCATGATGTCGGTGCCCGGCCAGTAGTTCTGGCTGCCGTCGAGATAGACCGCCGTGCGAGGGCCGGACCTGAGGCTCCGCACGGCCTGCCTGAGGTCCCGGTAGCGCTGCTCGGGAGAGCCGTCCGCGTCGCACTTCTCCGTCCCCGGCAGCTTGACGAGGCTGGAGGGCTCCAGGATGACCACCGCCCCGGCCCGGCCGATCTGGCGGGCGATGCCCTTGATCCACTCCTGGTACGCCGCCATCTCCTCGGGCTCGATCGGCAGGCAGTCGCTTCCCGGCATGTAGTTGATCAGGAACACCGGGACACCGCCCTCCTTCTCGGCCGCCCTGATCGTGTCGTCCACCTTCGACCTGACCTCGGGCTGGTTGAGCCGGATGGCGTGGGGGACCGCGGCCAGCCTGCTCATCAGCTCCGCGTCCTCGGGGCGATCCTTCTGCCACAGCGCCGCCTGCCTGCTCGCGCCCGGCTCGGGCGGGGAGTAGAACGGCACCTTCCCCTGGGCCATCAGCGGGTTGCGGGCCGCGCCCGCCGGCCGGGTCGCGTCCTCACCTGTGGTGCCGTTCTGCCCGGCGGTGGCGGTGGCTTCGTACGCCGTCGTGCTGCCCGAGGTGCCTTCGTCACGCCACACGAGCGCGGCCGACACCCCGGCCACCGCCACGGCCACGGCCGCGGCGGCCGCCATCAGCTTGCGCCGCCCGCCCGCCGCCCCGAGCCGCGACAGCCCGCGCCTCGGGACGTCCCCCGGCCCGCCAGCATTCGCCGCTTCCGGACCGCTCCGATCCCCCAGACCGTTGTGCCCGTCCTCACCCGAGCCTGCCGGCCCTCCGAAACCGTCGCGACTCCCTTCGGGACCCACGGAACTTCCTGGACCCTGGGCCGGCCCGGCGGTGTCATCTGCGACGGCGGGCCGCCCGTCTCCTGACCCCGCACTGCCGCCTGTGCCTGCGGCATCCCCTCCTGGGATCGGCGTGCTAGGGCCGGTGGTGGTGCTCGCCCCGGAGCCCGAGGTGCTGAGGCGGTCCATCAGGTCCTGCGCCGTCGGGCGTTCAGCGGGGTTCTTGGCCAGCGACGCCACCACCAGGTCCCGCAGCGGTCCCGTGAGCCCGCGCAGGTCGGGGGGTTCGTTGACGATGCGCAGCAGAACCGTCGGCACCGAGCCCGACCCGAACGGCGGCACGCCCCCGGCGGCGAAGGCGACCGTACAGCCCCAGGAGAAGATGTCCGACGGCGGCCCGATCGTGACGCCCGACACCTGCTCGGGCGACATGTACGACGGCGTCCCCACGATCGCGCTGCTCATCTCCGCGCCCGCGAGCTGCGCGATGCCGAAGTCGATGACCTTGGGTCCCACCTGCGACAGCAGTACGTTCGACGGCTTCAGGTCACGATGCACCACCCCCGCCCCGTGGATGGCGCGCAGCGCCATGGCCATCGAGGCGGCCAGCCCGTCGAGAGCCGAGCCCCTGAGCGGCCCCGAGGAGCGGACGACGTCGTCGAGGCTGGGACCCTCGACATATTCGGTGACCAGATAGGCCATGTCACCTTGGACGTCGGCGTCGAGGACGGGAGCGGTGCAGAACCTGGCAACCCGCTTGGCGGCGGCCACCTCGCGGGCGAAGCGGCGCCTGAATCCGGCGTCCGCGTCCAGCCTGGCGTGGATCAGCTTGACGGCCACCTGCGTGCCGTCGGGGGAGCGGCCCAGGTAGACGACGCCCATGCCGCCCTCGCCCAGCCGGCCCAGGAGGGTGTACGGGCCCACCTGCCTGGGGTCTCCGTCTCTCAGCGCCTCCATGGTCATAGTGGGTCAGGTTAGCTTCCCGCGCGCCGGATGATCCATGCGCGCTACACCTCCATGCGCCACTCGTTCCATTCGTCGAAGAGCTCGAATCCCATGGCCTCGTTGATGGCGAGCATGTGGCTGTTGCTGGTGGCGTTCCAGGTGATGACGCGTTCGAGGTGCGGCTCGCGCTCGCGCAACCACAGCAGGTTGCCCAGCTTGAGCAGCAGGCCGAGGCGGTGGCCGCGGTGCGCGCCGAGCACCGTCGTGTCGGCCTGCTCCGCCCAGCCGTCAGAGCGGTCGGCGTCGAGGTAGATGCGCGTGTAGCCCGCCGGGGCGCCGTCGGAGTCGCGGCGGGCGATCGAGGTGTAGCAGGTCCGGCCCCCGGGGACGATGCCCTCCTCGCGGTGCAGCAGGCGCTCCGGGCTGAAATTCGAGTCCTCGACGCCGCTGTCGCGCGGGGCGTCGTTCATGCCGCCCATCAGCGTGACGAGGTCGGGTACCAGCTCGGGGCCCGCCGGCCCGGAGAACCGTTCGACGTGGTAGCCGGCGACCTCGGGGATCATCCGTTCGAGCGCCGCCCAGTCCACCTTGCGCAGGTCGAGCATGCGGCGGGCCTCGACGAGCGCCACCTCCATGCCGCGGGCGCGCGCGAAACGGGCGCCGGCGCCGGTGACGGGTGTCTCCGCCAGCAGCAGCCGCCTGCCGTGATGGCGCAGGCGGCCGAGCACGTGCCCGAACAACTCCGTCCCGAGCCCGCGCCGCTGGTGTTTGGGCCGTACGGAGAAAGGGAAGATCGTGCCGAGGTGCGTGTTGTCGAGCAGCGGGAGCGACAGGCCGTAGCCGCCGACGACCCTGCCGTCCTCCACGGCCACCCAGACCTCGGCCCGCCCGCCGGGCCTGTGCGCGCAGAAGTCCCTGCGGAAGCGGGGGAGCGGCGGCTGGGGACCAGGGTCGTCCGCGGAGGCGGCGGCCACATAGGCGTCGTACAGGCCCGCGACCATCTCCTCCGGCGGGTCGTCGAGGTCGATCGGCTGGATCCGCATGAGGCCAGCAAAGCGCACCAGCGGCGGTCCGGCGACAGGTTTTCCGCCGCCTACTGGCGGTAGTTCTCCACCTCGCCGGCGGGCCTGGCCGCGGCGTCGTCGGGGTCGTCGCCCGCGTTGCGCCTGGCCCGGCGCTGCCTGAGCAGGTCCCAGCACTGGTCGAGGGCCATCTCCAGCTCCTTGATGCGCGCGTGTTCCTCGTCCGTGGTCACCTCGCCCGCCGTCAGCTTGTCGCGCAGCTTGTGCTCCTCGCTGACCAGGGCGCTGATCCTGGTGAGAATCTCGTCGTCCCGCATGCTCAAGACTCTAATCACCCCGTGATAGAAGACGCACTATGGCTGGTATTGCGCTGGTAAGGAAGCCCGGTCCCCGGATCGCCGAAGGCATCGTCACCCACATCGAACGCGAACCCGTGGATCACCGGCGGGCCCTCGCGCAACATGACGCCTACGTCGAGGCCCTGGCGGCCGGCGGATGGCGGCCCGTGTACGTGCCGCCCGCCGACGAGCTGCCCGACTCTCCGTTCGTGGAGGACGCGGTGGTCGTGTCGGGGCGGCTGGCCGTGCTGACCAGGCCCGGAGCGCCGGAGCGGCGGCCGGAGGTGGACTCCGTGGCGGCGGCCGTACACGAGCTCGGGCTGACGGCCGTCAGGATAGCGGCCCCCGGCACGCTCGACGGCGGCGACGTGCTGCAGACCGGCGCCACCCTGTACGCCGGCAGGTCGGCGCGCACCAACGACCAGGGGATCGAGCAGCTGGCGGCCCTCCTCCCCGAACGCGAGGTCGTGCCCGTGAAGATGCGGGGCGTGCTGCACCTGAAGTCGGCGGTGACCGCGCTGCCCGACGGGACGCTCATCGGAGATCCCCGGCACGTGGACCTGCCCGACCTGCTCGTGCCGGAGGAGGAGCCGGGTGCCCACGTGGTGCCGCTCGGCGGCGACCGCGTCCTGATGGCCGCCTCGGCGCCCCGGACCGCCGCCATGCTCGAACAGCGCGGACTCGCCGTGACAACCGTCGACATCTCCGAGTACGAGAAACTCGAAGGCTGCGTGACCTGCCTCAGCGTCCTCATCCCGGACTGACGCCTACGACCCTTCCCCGGACAGGCGACGCCTCGCCCGACCGCTTCTCACCATCCGAGACCCGGGACGGCGCATGGCGAGACGTCTGGTACCGTCGTTGGCATGCTGCGCGGCCTCCTGCTTAGCTGCCGCGGCGGGGGCCTCTAAGGCCGGCTCCCTCGCCGCGGAGCCTGTCGTGCGCGTCGGCCGCTTCCTTCCGTCCGAAACAGGAGCAGCAGCCATGACCGCCCAGCAACCCAGCCCTATGCCCATCCATCGCTACCAGCCGTTCGAGCCCGTACGCCTGCGCGACCGCACCTGGCCTGACCAGGTCATCACCAAGGCCCCCCGCTGGTGCGCGGTTGACCTGCGCGACGGCAACCAGGCCCTGATCGACCCGATGGACCCCCACCGCAAGCTCCAGATGTTCGAGCTGCTGGTACGCATGGGCTACAAGGAGATCGAGGTGGGCTTCCCCGCCGCCTCGCAGACCGACTTCGACTTCATCCGGCAGATCATCGAAGAGGGCCGCGTCCCCGACGACGTGGTCATCCAGGTGCTGACCCAGGCCAGGCCCGAGCTGATCGAGCGCACCTTCGAGTCGATCGAGGGCGCCAAGCAGGCCATCGTCCACCTGTACAACTCCACCTCCACCCTCCAGCGCCGCGTGGTCTTCGGCCAGGACAAAGACGGCATCACCGCCATCGCGGTCGAGGGCGCCAAGCTGGTGAAGAAGCTCGCCGACGCGACCGACGTCGACGTGCGTTTCCAGTATTCCCCGGAGTCGTTCACCGGCACCGAGCTCGAATACGCCGTCGAGGTGTGCGACGCGGTCACCGAGGTGTGGCAGCCCACCCCCGACCGTAAGACCATCCTCAACCTGCCGGCCACCGTCGAGATGGCCACGCCCAACATCTACGCCGACCAGATCGAGTGGATGCACCGCAACCTCAAGCGCCGCGACTCGATCATCCTGTCGCTCCACCCGCACAACGACCGCGGCAGCGCCGTGGCCGCCGCCGAACTGGGCTACATGGCGGGCGCCGACCGCATCGAAGGCTGCCTGTTCGGCAACGGCGAGCGCACCGGCAACGTCTGCCTGGTCACGCTGGGCATGAACCTGTTCTCCCAGGGCGTCGACCCCGAGATCGACTTCAGCGACATCGACGAGGTCCGCCGCGTCACCGAATACTGCAACCAGCTGCCCGTCCACCCGCGCCACCCATGGGGCGGCGAGCTCGTCTACACCGCCTTCTCCGGCTCCCACCAGGACGCCATCAAGAAGGGCTTCGAACACCTCGAGAAGGACGCCGTGGCGGCGGGCGTGCCGGTCGACGACTTCACCTGGGCCGTCCCCTACCTCCCGATCGACCCGAAGGACATCGGCCGCACCTACGAAGCGGTCATCCGGGTCAACAGCCAGTCGGGCAAGGGCGGGGTCGCCTACATCATGAAGGCCGACCACCAGCTCGACCTGCCGCGCCGGCTGCAGATCGAGTTCTCCAAGGTCGTACAGGCCCGCACCGACACCCAGGGCGGCGAAATCAGCCCCGCTGCGATGTACGACGTCTTCCGCGACGAATACCTGCCCAACCCCACCAACCGGTGGGGCCGGCTCAGCCTCATGGCCCACCGCCACGAGTCCACGGAAGAACACGACCGCATCAGCG
This sequence comes from Nonomuraea sp. NPDC049378, assembly GCF_055586745.1. Classification (NCBI taxonomy): domain Bacteria; kingdom Bacillati; phylum Actinomycetota; class Actinomycetes; order Streptosporangiales; family Streptosporangiaceae; genus Nonomuraea; species Nonomuraea sp. NPDC049378. Next base: position 649,617 of record NZ_JBVJHP010000001.1, on the reverse strand, counting down.
CCGACGTCCGCCTCGACGGCGAGATCCGCGAGGTGACCGGCACGGGCAACGGCCCCATCTCCGCCTTCATCGACGCCCTCGCCCAGGTCGGCATCCGGGCGCGCGTCCTCGACTACGTGGAGCACGCGATGAGCGCGGGCGCCGACGCCAAGGCCGCCTCCTACCTGGAGTGCGACGTGGACGGCCAGGTGCTGTGGGGCGTGGGCGTCGACGCCAACGCCACAACCGCCGCCCTCAAGGCCATCATCTCCGCCGTCAACCGCGCCTTCCGCTGACCCACCCGCCCGGGCCCTTCTCCTGGGGCTCGGGCCTTTATACGGCGAGCTTGCAGCCGTGCACCTTGCTGTAGCGCTGTTGGGCGATACGCATAAGCTCGACCAGATCTTTGATCCCATCCCTGCCCTTGGCGACCTGGGGCAGGTAAATATCGATCATACGTTGTTTGTCGCCACAGCGGAACATGGCGCTCACTCGGTACGGCTGATCGGTGAACGGGGCACTCGACACGTATGCGGCCATGCCTTCCCCAAGATTCGGAGGGAGCCTGACTCCTTCGTGATCGGTGTAGAGCGGAATCCTGTCCTCAATCATGAGGAAGTTGAGATGTTGCAATGGCATTCCAGGGCCTTCTTGCCTCCACCACACCTTTAGGGGTCGGGACGCTGCCTCAGGAGCTCGGCAGTCGCCGTTTCTTTCAGTGCCGTTGATCCTCTCATTGAGAGGTTCGGTTATGCCGCTGGCAAGGTGAAGCGCCTGCTCAGGTATAAGTTTGCAGACATATGGTGCGGAATCCATGACTCGTTGTGGAATTGGTGCTGGGGTAGAGACGATCTGCTTCTCAGGTGTACAGGCTGCAGCGAGAAACACGAGAGCAATAACGGCGATAGGAAGGCGGGAACGCCTCATCTGCTACCTCCTGATGCGGAGATTTCGAGATCGAGGTAATCGTCCACTTCGCTGGTGCTTCGAAAGGTTTTGCTGAAAATATTGTGCAGCTCGCTACTTCCTCCCGTTTCGCGAGTCCATTCGAGGAAAGCGCTGTACTGCTGAGGAGTCATCTCGGTGAAAGGCTTGATCTTGTGCGGCAGCCCGACCGTGAACGCCTGCTTGCTCAGGTCCAGCCCGTCGAGCAATCCCTTGTTCAACATGGCTGTGGCGAGCATCTGCTCTGCCAGCCTCTCCACCCCCAGTCGGTTGTCCGCTAGTCGTCGTTGTGTTTCGTCGAGGCTCTGTCCCTGCTCGGACATTTGATGTGCAACTTGACCGGCGAGTTGGTCGTATGCACTTCCGGTGAGCTTGTCGTACGCCTTGTCAATCAGCTCGCTGAAGGCTCCAGTGGCCAGTTCGCCTACCTGTTTGGCGCCCGGCACTGGAAGCAGCCCCAGTGCGTTGCTCACCATGGTCTTCAACGCCTCATCCGCCTTCTTATCGTCTAGCCCCTTGGCCATCAGCATCTGGCGGCGACTCTCCACGATGTGCGAGAAAGGACGTGCCTCTTCCACCGACCGGTCTGTGAGGAACTGCATGACATCGGTCCTATCAACCCGTCCATTTTCGTTGAGATCGAAGCGTTTGACGTCCGCCCTGGTGAAACCGAGTCGTTCGGCGTTGGAGGCGTTGAGGCCGACGGGAGGCACTGTGGCGAGCGCCGCTCGCATGTGTTCGGTCTGTGCGCGTATCAGTGCCTCGAACCCGGCGTCGTTGGAGGTGGCGAGCAGCAACGCATAAGACATGTCTTGCGCCGCGACCGGGCCGAAGGTCGCGTGGTTCAGGTAGAGCCGGGAGAGTTCGTCGATGTTGGCCGAAATCGCGCGGGCCAGGGGATAGCTCAGGGCCGTGTAACGATCAAAAAGGTTCCGGTTCCGGATTTCCAGATTGCCGCTGTCGGCCTTGCCGAAGGCGCCGCGTACCTCGTTGGAGAGGATCTTCGTCATGTCGGCGGCCAGCTTCCGAGACGTGGCGTCCTGGCCGGTGGTCGCGGTCACCAGCAGGTCGTTGAACGGCGCGTGGTCCTTCGTGTGGAGGGCGGCTTCCCAGCGGGTCGTCAGCAGGTAGTCCAGGACGGATTCCTTCCACCCGGGCGGAGTGTGGTTCAGCAGGGCATGGGACGCTTCCCGGCTGGACTTGGCCGCGTGGAACAGGTCGTCGATCACGGACGACCGTGCCTTGGCGCCCGGAGCCCCCGCATGGGTTTCGGGTCTCAGCAGGGTGCCGAGGCCGAGTGCGCCGGCCAGGTCGATGATGGGGATTTGGGTTCCTGCGAAGAAGCGGCCCAGAGGATCTCTGCTCGCCGCCCATTCGTCCTTACGTTCCTCGTGCTCATAGACGATCACGTCGCGTCCGACGGTCTCCATGAACCCCTTCGAGTACGGTGGCTTACCGTCGTGGGCTCGCCAGATGAGCGCCTGCGCCTGGTAGCCGGAGTACGTCGTGCCGCCCGTCTTGTGCTGGGCCCGGCCCTGCTGCACGAGTTGCTTGAGGAATCCGGCGCCCGCATACGCCGGATTCTTGGGATCCGTTCCTCTGGCCAGGGCGGCGCTCAGCATGCGCAGCGCCTTGCTGCCTCCGCTGGCGAGCTGAGCGACGCGTCCGGCGTCGCCGTGGGCCCTGGCGTCGCGCAGCTGGGCGGCGAGCGAACCGGGGAGCCGCGTCAGGCCCTGGGCGCCCAGCGTGCCGAGGAACGCCTTGACGAACTCCGCATCTCCTCCTCTTGAGGCGTATTTCTCTAGCTTGGCCAGCGCCTCGGAATCACCGTTGGAGGCCTTCAGCGCCGCGCGGCCGGCGAGCGTGCCGTCCAGCAAGCCTTTGGCAGCCTCCAAACCGTCGGGCATCTCGAGAAAGCTTCCGGCGGGCGTGCTTTGGCCGAAAGTGATCCGCTGCCGTTGGAGCTCGTGGACGAGTTTCTGCCGCCGCCGTAGATCTTCGGCCTGTGTGGTGACTCGCCCGGCCAGCTGCCGCAGCCGCGCCGCCGGTGAGGTGTCGAGCCCTGCGCTGCGAAGTTCACTGTGCAGAGCCTGGGCCAGTTCTTCCAGCCGCCTGGCCGCCTCGGTGTGCTTGCTCGTCATCGTGTCGAAATCGGGCTGCTTGACCCCGGTGAACTCGGTCATGGCTTGTCCGGGATGGACGCCAGCTTCTGGTCCGCGCTGTGGACGGCCTGCCTGAGCAGGTCGCGCAGCTCGCGCTGGTCGGCGTGGAGCTGGGCGTCGAACCGGCCGCCCGTCGGCCCCACCCACGCGTCCCTCTCCATCAGGCGGCAGGACGGATCGAGCGACCACCAGTGCTCGTCGGACAGCCGCTGGATCCGCTGCGCCACGGCACGCATCGCCTCGCGATCGAGGTCAGCCACGATGATCCCCTCGCACGGTTCGCTGCGCTGGAACAGGTCAGGAGGCGGCACGTCGCCCACATCATTCGCACGGTAATCAACAGCGCATCAACAAAACAAGTTGAACCCCGGTGAAAGGTATGGCGCGTTCGAAGTTTGCCCGCAGATAGGGATATCAGCCTGGCTGATGACAGTTTCGCTCCGGGTGTGGCGAAGTGCAGAGTCATCGTACGATTCTGCTGATGTGCGACATACCACGACGTGCTGCTAGACGCCCGACTAGCCTTCACCGGGATATCCCCTGAGCGGCGGAGGCTGCGACCCTGTCCACCAGGGACGGACCTCCCCAGTCATCCGCGCTCAATTACATCTGAGTGAGAAACACGCCAGACGCCGGGAGAAAGAACCACACCCGGGCGCTGGCGGTGACCAGCATGAACGTCAACTGTGTGTCACTATGCTCACCGTCAAACCTTGCGCCCGCCACCGGTGCGGGTTGCCATTCCCAGCTTCGCAAAGGCAGGAATGCGGTGAACGAAGAGGTACGGATCCTCGCCTTGATCACGCGTCTCCGGGCGCTCGAGGCGAGCACGCATGCCGGAGACGGCACTTCCATGATGACCGACATCGCCCAGATGCAGGCGGATATCGCCGACATGCGGGCCGAGATGAGACACCACCTCGCGGCTCTCTGCGACGAACTCGCCGGCCTCCGCCGCCATATGGACAGCTGCTTCGCTGTCATCCGCTCCGAACTCATCCCCAGGCTCGGTGCGCCCCCGCCCGAGATCAATTAGCCGTCCTGAAAACAACCGGTTTTCTGGACGGCTTGCTCAGGCCGGCGAGGGAGGTTCGACACGAATGCAGGACGCATCGGGAACATCCCTCGTTGGGCCAGCGGTAGTCAGTCGAATTCGCCGCTCTTCACGCCGCTGATGAAGGCGTTCCATTCGCCTGGGGTGAAGATGAGGGCAGGGTAGGTGGGGTTCTTGCTGTCACGGACGGCTCGGTGTCCATGGGACAGTTCGGCGACTTCAACGCAGTTTCCACCGTTGCTGCCCGAGTAGGAGGACTTGATCCAAGTGGCTGCCCGTAGCTCCTGGGTCAGCTTGTCCATCGCTGCGTTGTCTCCTTGATCAGGTTTACGGAATCGCGCTGGGACAGTGCTTCGGAACGGATCCCTTCATAGCGCAATGCTAGAGTTTTGACACTCTCTGTCCAGTCTGTTACCTGAGCGTTGGAGGCGGCTTCGACGTATGCCGTGTCCGGGGTTCCGTGAGCTTGTGTGACAGCGAATCCCCCAAGAAGTCCGGTCGTGCAGTAGGCGTCGAGAGGGAGAACCTGGATGGTGATCCGGGGCGCCTGGGATGCTTCGAGAAGGCGAGTGAGTTGCGCGGCCATCACGGCGCGACTGCCGATCGGTCGGTGGAGGACGCCCTCGTCAAGTACTACCCAGAGGAGGGGTGGTCTGGGCCGCCGGAGGATCGATTGCCGTTCCATGCGCGCGGTCAGGTGCTCTTCAACTTCCTCTGCTGTCGCACCAGGTTCGCCGCTCAGAATGGCCCGAGCGTAGTCCTCCGTTTGGAGCAGACCGGGCACGATGAGCGGCTCCCACGTTCTGATTGTCTCTGCTGTGGCCTCGACGTCGAGCCAGGGGCGGAACCACGACGGAGCCGATGCGTGGCTCACCATCGGCCAGAGCCGCATCAGCGCACCCTCCGCCTCGAGCATCTCGTCGCAGAGCCGGGCGAACTCCTCGGTCGGCGACCGCCTGGCTGTCTCGATCATGCTGTTCGTGCCGACGGAGTAGGACACCGCCTTGGACAGGCGGATCTGGGACCATCCGCGGGCCTTGCGTGCGGTATCGCCGCAACTCGAAGCCGAACAGTGCGGTAGGCGAGTCCGCAGGACATAGCTCGCTTTCCTTGGGCACCTGACCTCCGGGGTCCACCGGCGTTTCAACCGGAGCTTCACTACAACGGTTGATGGCATGTCAAAGTCAATTCACTACTGAGTGTAGTCAAAGCTTGGGATCGTCGTAAGGCAGATAGAGGTCGGCTACATGGAGTGGGTGAAACCGTGCAAGCAGCGAGCGCCGAGCCGAAGGCCATCGCTTCGATTCATCTGGCGGGCATTCGTGAGTCCGTTCCCCGGGCACGCGCCGAGGTGCGCAGATGGCTGGGAGATGACCACCCCGTGGTCGACGAGGCCGTGCTGGCCGTGTCCGAGCTCGTGACGAACGCCCTTCGGCACTCCAACGCCAAGCCGTACACCCTGATCGGCCTCACGGTCGCGGCGGCCGGTGGGGCGGTCTACGTCGGCATGCGGGATCCCGGCTCCACGTTCTCCGCACCCCATATACGGCAGGAGCCGGAGGCGGAGGATGGCCGCGAGCTGCTGATCATCAATCGGATCGCCCAGGAATGGGGTGTGCGGGAGCACGGCCACGGGCTTGGCTGCACCGTGTGGTGCGCCATCCGAGCCGTCCCTCCTCTCGCCGCGTCGGCGCCCGCACCGGCCGAAGGTTCGGCTGAAGATGTGCCGCCGGAGATCCCTTAGCTGGTCGACTGCCGGAAGGTCGTCGATCAACTTCGTGACCATCCGTACCCCAGGATCAGAAGCGCAGATCCTCCCAGTCGATGGTGAGGGGGAGCGGATTGGTGATCGTGGGGGCGGGATCGGCTTCGGTCATCAACGTTCCCACGCTCTTGTAGAGCATCGAGGCAGGGTCGAGCCGGTAGCGCTCGATGGTGGACACACCGGTCTGATCCAAGTGGACGATCCAGTAGTGAGGGATGCCTGCCTTGGCGTATTCGGCGACCTTGTCGACGGTGTCCTGGGTTATGGAGCCGGGTGAGACGATCTCGACGACCAGCAGCGCGTGATGGGCCCGCAGTTTCTCTCCACGCTCCTCATCCAGGCATCGGTACACCACGACGTCGGGGTGCCGGTTGAGCAGCGGTACGTCCCGCAGCCGGAGATCCACGTCGTTGGCGACGGTGAGGCACTCGTGCCCACGGCTCATGGCCTGCCTGGCGTGGCGCTCCAGAAGGTTGGCCAGTCGTCGGCCGGCGATCTGGTGCCCAGGGGACGGAGATTAGCGATAGACCACGTATCCGTCCACGATCTCGATGGCCCGTGAGATCTCCTCTGGGAACTGCTCGTAGTCCTCGGCGGAGATGCGACTGGGTTGAGGGCGGATGCTGTGGATCCAGCTGTCTTCCGGCAGGGCTGCCATCGGCGCTCCTCAGTCGCAGGTGGTGACGTCAGCTTACGGAGAAATCATCGCCGACGGCTCACGGTGACCTGGGCAACACCCGGTTAGTGAACGTTGCGTTTCTATGGAAGGACGTTTACTCTCCTTAGAGAACGGTTCGTTCTCTAAGGAGCGATGTCATGGGCTTCGTGCTCTCGGGCCTGATCCTGACGATGTTGCTGGGTGCGCTCGACCAGACGATCATGGCGCCCGCGCTCCCCGCCGTCGCGGGTGACCTGGGCGGGCTCGACCAGATGCCGGTCGTCGTCACCGCCTATCTCGTCGCGGCCACCGTGGTCATGCCCGTCTACGGCAAGCTCGGCGACAGGTACGGTCGCAAGCCCGTCATGCAGGTGGCCATCGTGGTGTTCGTGTTCGGGGCGGTGCTGTGCGCGCTGGCCACCTCGATGCCGCAGTTCATCGCCTTCCGGGCCGTGCAGGGGCTGGGTGGCGGCGGGCTGATGATCGGCGCCCAGGCCATCATCGGCGAGATCGTCAGCCCGCGCGAGCGGGGCCGCTATCTCGGTTTCATCGGGGCCGCCTACGTCGTGGCCGCCGTGGGAGGGCCGCTGATCGGGGGGCTGTTCATCGACCGGCTGAGCTGGCGGTGGATCTTCGCCATCTATCCGCCGCTCGGCCTGATCGCGCTGGTCGTGCTGAGCGTGACGCTGCGGCTGCCGAAGCCCCGCGCGCGGGCTCCGCTGGACGTCGCGGGCGCGCTCGCCCTGGCCGTCGCCGTGGTCGGCATGGTCATGGTGGGGCAGACCCGCGACCCCGTCTACCTGGTCGTGGCCACCGCCGGGCTGGTCGCCTGGCTGGTCAGCGCCCGGTACGCCAAGGACCCGATCCTGCCGCTGCGCCTCTTCCGCGACCGGGCCTTCGCGATCCCCGTGGCGATCAGCCTGCTCATCGGGTTCGCGCTGTTCGGGACGATCACGTACATGCCGGCCTACCTGCAGATCGCGGCGGGCACCAGCGCCACGCAGGCGGGCCTGCTGGTGACCGCGCTCATGGGCGGCGTGCTCGCCACGACCGTCGTGTCCGGCCGGCTGATCACGCGGACCGGGAAGTACAAGCCCTATCCCGTCGCCGGCACGGCGGTGGCCGCGGCAGGGCTGGGGCTGATCGGCCTGGCCGGCGCCTCGCCGCTCGCGCTCGCCCTGGCCATGTTGCTGACCGGGCTGGGCGTCGGGCTCGTCATGCAGACCATGGTGCTGGCCGCGCAGAACGCCGTCGAGTACGCCGACCTCGGCACCGCCACGTCGTCGGTGACGTTCCTGCGCCAGATCGGCGCCTCGGCGGGGGTCGCGCTGGTGGGGGCACTGATCACCATGAGATCCGGCATCGCGGCCACCGACCCGGCCGTCCTGCCCGCCGGCGTGCGTGAGGCCTTCGCCGCCGCCGCGCCGCCGGTGTTCGCGGCCATGGCGCCGCTGCTCGCGGTGGCGTTCGTGCTCGCGCTGGCGCTGCCGGCGCGCCCGCTGCGCACCACCGCTCACGCCGAGGAAGAGGCCGTGAAGCCGAGAAGAGGCCGTGAGTGAAAGCCGGTGCCGAGAAGAGGCCGCGGCTGGAAGCGAGGGGACGGCCGTGCAGGAAAGCCGGGGACAAGCCGCGGGTGCGGGCGGTGGACGAGTTGTGGGTGCCGGCGGTGGGCCGGTGGACGCAAACGGTGGACAAGTCATGAGTACGAGCCGAGGAGATGCCGTGAAAGCGGAGAGAAGCCATGAAAATCAGGAAGATGCCATGAAGCTCGTCGCACCCCTGGACGCCTTCGGCCATGACGATCTGGCCGTGGCCGGTGGCAAGGCCGCCAACCTGGGCGAGCTGGTCAGGAAGGGCCTGCCCGTGCCGGGTGGCTTCGTGGTCACGACTCACGCGTACGAGCAGGTCGCGCAGGGCCACGACACGCGCGAGCACTTCGAGCGGGTGGAGTTGCCCCCCGGCCTGCGGCAGGCGATCGCCGACGCCTACGCCGGGCTCGGCGGCGGGCCCGTGGCCGTGCGCTCCAGTGCCACCGCCGAGGACCTCCCGGGCGCCGCGTTCGCCGGCCAGCAGGACACCTACCTCAACGTCGTCGGGGAGGAGGCGCTGTTCGACGCGGTGCGCCGCTGCTGGGGTTCGCTCTGGACCGAGCGCGCGATCGCGTACCGCGCGAAGCTCGCGATCGACGGCTCAGGGGTGCGGATCGCGGTGGTCGTCCAGAGCATGGTCGAGGCGGAGATGGCCGGGGTCATGTTCACCGCGAACCCCGTCACCGGCGACCGCGCGCAGCTCGTCATCGACGCCAGCAGCGGTCTCGGGGAGGCCGTCGTCTCCGGCCTCGTCACGCCTGACCACTATGTGGTCGACGCTTCGGGACACGCCGACTTCACTCCGGGCCGCCGCGAGGTGGTCATCCGCGGCACCTCCGGCGGCGGCGTCGCCCGCGAGACCGGCGCGGCGGCCACCGCCGAGCGGCTGCCCGACGCGGTGATCGCGGAGCTGACCCGGCTCGGCAGGGAGGTCGCCGACCACTTCGGCCGCCCCCAGGACATGGAGTGGGCGTACGCGGGCGGCCGGGTGCACCTGCTGCAGGCCCGCCCGATGACCGCGCTGCCGCCGCCACCGGTCGGGAAGCTCAACCCGATCCAGCGCCGGCTGGTGACCGTCCTGCTCGAATATCTCCCTGAGCGGCCCTATCCGATCGACGTGACGACCTGGCTGCCGTACGGCCCGGCCGGGCTCATGCGCAAGGTCACGTCCTCGTTCGGGATCAAGGGCGCTTTCGAGAACTTCCTGAGCGAGGAGGACGGGGTCGTCTACCGGCTCGTGCCGCCGAAGCCGCATCCGTCGCCGAGGATGTTGCTCACCCCGTTCCGGCTTCTGGCCAGGGCCAGACGGTACGACCCCGCCCGCTGGACCGAGGACCCGCGCTACCGCACCTTCCTCGCGCAGGCCAGGGAGCTGGCCGCGCGCGATCTCGCGTCGATGCCGTGGGAGCGGCTGATCCGCGTGCCCAGGGAGACGCTCGACGTCGTGCAGCCGGTGGCCGGCCTGCGCATGGACTACCTGCCGGGCTCGGGGCTGGCGCTGCTGCGGCTGCTGGTGACGGTCCGGCGGCTGGGTCGCCGCGAGGCGTTCGGTGACCTGCTGGCCGGGGCGCGCACCCGCACCACCGACGCCAACGAAGCGCTGGAACGGCTCGCGGAGGTGGCCAAACGCACCGGCGCGCTCGACGCCGACCCGCTGCCCGCCGAGTTCGAGGCCGAGTTGCGGGCGTTCCTCGCCGAGTACGGCCACCGCGAGACGTCGAGCCCCATCCTCGTCACCCCGCCGACCTGGGCGGACGCTCCGGAGGCCGTGCTCGGCCTGGTCAAGGCCCTGGCCGGCGCCCCACCCGAGAGGAAGGAGGGCGACGACGCGCTCGACCTCCTGCTCCGCCACCCTCGCCTGCGTTCGGAGCGCCGCCGCGCCAGGGTGCGGCGGCGGGTGGCGGCGGCTCGCGCGGGCGTCGCCTTCCGCGAGGACAGCCACTTCTCCTTCACCCTGCCGCAGCCCGTCCTGCGCAGGTCGCTGGTGGAGATCGGTCGCCGCCTGGTCGGCGTGGGGGTGCTCGACCGTCCTGAGGACGTCTTCCACCTGCGGCTGGAGGAGCTCGAAGCGATCGGGGACGTGACCGCGTTGCCTCCTGAGAGCCGGGAGCGGCTGCGCGGGACGGTCGCAGAGCGGGCGGCCAAGCGGGAGGAGCTGTCCGGCGTGCGGCTCATCGACCCCGCCGCGGTCTTCCCTCCCCGTGAAACGGGCGACGCGCTGCTCAGCGGGGCGCCCGCGAGCGGCGGCGTCGCGACCGGGCCGGTGAAGCTGATCAGGGAGCCGGCCGACTTCGGCAAGCTCAACGGCGGCGACGTGCTCGTCTGCCCCTACACGAACCCGTCGTGGACGCCGCTCTTCCAGCAGGCGGCGGCCGTGGTCGTCGACACCGGCGGCGCCGGCTCGCACGCGGCGATCGTGGCCAGGGAGTACGGCATCCCCGCCGTCATGGGCACGGGCACGGGTACGTCGGTGCTCCAGGACGGGGAGATCGTCACGGTCGACGGCGGTGCGGGCACGGTCGCCCGCGCTACCTAGGATGCAGGTCATGGTCACCGACCACCGCAAGCGTCCGCGGCGCCGGGGCGAGGCGCTCAACGCGGCCATCCACAAGGCGACGCTCGACGAGCTGGCCGAGGTCGGCTACGCCGGGCTGACCATGGAGCGGGTCGCCGAGCGGGCCAGGGCCAGCAAGGCCTCGCTCTACCGGCGCTGGCCCTCCCGCATCGAGCTGGTGATGGAGGCGGTCTACAGCTCGCTGCCCACCCCGGAGTCCTCGCCCGACACCGGCAACTTCCGCGACGACCTGGTGGCGATGCTCCGCCGTACGGCACAGGCGTTGTCGGGTCCGGCCGGCGAGGCGATGCGCGGGCTGCTCGGCGAGGCGCTGCGCAACGAGTCGCCGCTGAACGCCATGCGGAGGAGCAGCCAGGGCGCCGGGAGGAGGATGATGGAGGAGATCGTCCGCCGGGCCGTCGAGCGCGGCGAGGTCGATCCCGGCGACGTCACCGCCCGGCGGCTCGACGCCGGGCAAGCGCTGCTGCGGCAACACTTCCTCTTCGAGGGCACGCCCATCCCGGACAGCCTCGTGGTGGAGATCGTGGACGAGGTGCTGGTGCCGCTGCTCAAGCGGGGGTAGCCGGCTCGCCGCGACCCTTGCTCAAGCGGCGGTGAGCCGGTCCGTCGCGGCCCGGCCCTGCCTGAGCGCGAGCCGCGCGGCCAGCCCGGCCATGCAGACGCTGACCAGCGCGCCGGCGGTGACCGCCGCCACGAACGTCCACGGCGCCCGCGTCAGTCCGAGCAGCATCAGGGCAGCCACGGGCAGCCAGGCCAGCGTGTTGATGATGGCCGCCACCGCGAGCACGGTGGCGCCGGTCCTGACTTCGGACGTCAGCGGGGGTGCCTGCGCCGCCACGGCGATCACGGGCAACGAGAACGCCAGGACGGGCGGGATGAGGAAGCCGCCCGTCATCGCGTTGCCCAGCGGTCCGGCGGGGTAACCGGCGTCGGCGAAGGCCACCGCATAGTAGATGGAGCCCAGCAGCGTGATGGGGACGGCGACGGCGACCGCTGTTCTGACCACTTGCCGGGCCGTCACCTGCGTCATGAGCCCCTGCCCTGGGCTGCCCAGGGCGCTGGAGGCGGCGAGCACGACCGGCGTCACCGCCAGCGCCCCCATGAGCCCCGCCGTGACGAACAACGACATCGCCGTCCCCTGCAGCGTGTGGGCGAGTGCCCCCATGTGCGTGGCCTCGGCCCAGACGCGGTGGAGGCTCTGCGGGTCGCGCACCCCCGGATTCCACAGGAGCAGCAGAGCGGTTCCCAGCATGCACAGGACGGCGGCCGCGGGAATGCGGAACGGTCGCCCTCCTGGGATGAGCCGGTGGTGGAGCCACGCGTCGGCGGCGCCCCCGACCAGGTCGAGCACCGTGCGCACGCGCACCGGCCGGGAGGTGACCAGGTCGGCGACCTCCTCGCCGTAGCGCTGCCGCCACGCGTCCGGATAGAGGCTCAGCACCGACTCGGCGATGATGCGCAGGATCACGACAACCCCCAGGAGACCGCGGTGCGCCGCACGCCCGCCTGCTCGATGCGCCGCAGCGTGGCGAGTTGCTCGCGCAGCGCGTCACGCCCGCTCTCGGTGATCCGGTACGGCTTGCGCCGCTCGGCGGTCTCGACGGGCTCGATCCATCCGCGCTCCTCCAGCCGCATCAGCGCGCCGTAGAGCGTGCCGGGCTCCAGGGCGGTCCCCGAGAACTGCTCGATGTCGTGGATCATCCGGTAGCCGTGTTTCTGCCCCTCGGCCAGGCTGATGAGCACCAGCAGCGCCACGTCGGTGAAGCGGCCGAGCTCGGATGTCTTCCGTGCCATGTATTCAGTAAAACTTAGTAAGTGTCACTGAGCAAGCCCCATCGTGGCCGCCGCGAGGCGCATCGCGTGCTCGAACGCCGTCCTGCGGTTCTCGATCACGTTGTTGAACTGGCCGAACACCTCGAAGTTGACCCATCCGTACAGCGCGGTCCACGCGGAGACGGCCTGCCAGATCACCGCGTCGGGCACGCCCGGCATGAGCTCGCGGAACGAACCGGCGTCGGGTTCGAGCTCTTCGGGGCCCTCGTCCGGCGGCGGGGCGATCGCGCCGGCCTCCCAGGCGTCGGAGACGATCCGGCCGTACGCGGCCACGTCGCGCACCCTGGCCGCGATCGTGTCCTGGGGCGCCTGGTAGCCGGGCACGGGGGAGCCGTAGATCAGGGCGTATTCGTGCGGGTGCGCGACGGCCCACTCGCGCACCGCGTGGCAGGCGGCCAGCCACCGTCCGGGGAAGTCGTCGCGGGGGCAGGCGGACTCGGCCTGCTCCACGGCCTCGCCCAGGGCGTTGTAGCCGTCGACGATCAATGTGGTGAGCAGGTCATCGCGGCTCGGGAAATAGCGGTAGATGGCGGATGAGACCATGCCCATCTCCCGCGCGACGGCCCGCAGCGACAGGCCGCCCGCCCCCTCCGTGGCGAGCTGGCGCCGCGCGATGTCGGTGATCTCCCTGGTGAGCTCGGCCCTGACGCGTTCTCTTGCGGTACGGCTGGCAGTCATGCACAGCAGGCTATCAGAGCGGTGTCAAAATTCGAGAGCACTGCTCTTGACGAACATTGCTCTCTTAAGCGAGCATTGCTCTCGCAAGCGAACGGGTGGTCTCTGGAGGTCCCGATGCTCAGTCTCGCCAACCATGCCAACAGGGCGCTGATGTTCCTGCTGGAGCTGGGCGTGCTGGCGTCGGCCGGTTACTGGGGCTTCACGCTCTCCCCCAGCTGGGCGATCAAACTGCTGGCCGGACTCGGTGCTCCGGCGCTGTTCGTCGCGGCGTGGGCGCTGTTCGGCGCGGGAGGCGGCGCCAACGCCACCTTCCCGCTCACCGGTCCGGCACGCGTCGCGCTCGAGATCGTGTGGTTCGGTGGTGGCGCGGCGGCGCTCCACGCCTCCGGGCTGACCACCTCCGCGGCCGCCTTCGCCGCGCTCTTCGTCGTCAACGCGGTTCTCCGCATCATCTGGAAGCAGGTCTGATCATGGGTAAGCACGTCGTCGTGGGCTCCGGCCAGGTCGGCTCGCACCTCGCCGCCAAGCTCGTCGCGCAGGGGCACGAGGTCGTCGTCGTGACGCGCTCGGGCCGCGGCCCCGAAGGGGCGGTCAGGGTGGCCGCCGACATCGCCGACCAGGCCAGGCTCATCGAGATCGCCAGGGGCGCCGACGTCCTCTACAACTGCGTCAACCCCCAATACCACCGCTGGCTCACCGACTGGCCGCCGATGGCCGCGTCGTTCCTGGCCGCCGCGGAGTCGAGCGGGGCCGTGCTGGTGATCCTGGGCAACCTCTACCCGTACGGGCCGGTCTCCGTCCCGATGACGGAGGATCTGCCGCTCGCCTCCACCACCCCCAAGATGCGGGTACGCGCGAAGATGTGGACCGACGCCCTGGCCGCGCACCGGGCGGGCCGCATCAGGGTGACCGAGGTGCGTGGCTCCGACTACTTCGGTCCCGGCGCCACCGACCAGTCCTACCTGGGCGATCGGTTCATCGCGCCGCTCAGGGCGGGCCGGGCCATCCCGCTCGTCTGGCCGGCCGACGTCCCGCACAGCTGGACGTACCTGCCGGACGTGGCCGACGCGCTGATCACGGCGGGCGGTGACGAGCGGGCCTGGGGCAGGCCGTGGCACGTGCCCACCGGCGCGCCGCTGACCTTCCGCCAGCTGGGGGAGAGGATGGCCGCGCTGCTGGGGCGGCCCGCCCCCCGGATGAGGCAGCTGCCGTGGCCGCTGATGTGGGCGGCCGGGCTGTTCTCGCCCTTCATCGGCGAGCTGAAGCACACGCGCTACCAGTTCGTCGCGCCCTACGTGCTCGACTCGTCGGCGTTCGAGCGTACGTTCGGCGTGGCGCCCACCCCGATCGAGGCGGCGCTCAAGGCTACGCTCGACGTGTGAAGACAGCCATGATCGGCCTGGGCGACATCGCGGAGAAGGCCTACCTTCCCGTGCTCGCCGCGCAGCCCGCCCTCGATCTGCACCTCTGCACGCGCAACACGGCTCGGCTGGACCGGCTCGGCGACGCCTACCGGATCGCCGCCCGGTCGTCGAGCGTGGACGAGGTGATCAAGGACGGCGTCGAGGCGGCGTTCGTGCACGCCGCCACCGACGCCCATCCCGAGATCGTCGAGCCGCTGCTCAGGGCGGGCGTCCACGTCTACGTCGACAAGCCGATCGCCTACACCCTCGCCGAGTCCGAGCGTCTCGTGCGGCTGGCCAGGGCCGAGGGGAGGTCCCTGATGGTGGGCTTCAACCGCCGGTACGCGCCCGGATATGTCGGACTTGCCGCTCACCCCCGTCATCTCATCCTCATGGAGAAGAACAGGGCTAATCACCCCGACAAACCCCGGCGGGTGATATTTGATGACTTCATCCATGTGGTGGACACCCTCCGCTTCCTCGCCCCCGGCCCCGTCACCGACACCACGATCAGGACCCGCGTCCGCAACGGCCTGGTCGAGCACATCGTCCTGGAGCTGTCCGGCGACGGCTGCACCGCCATCGGCGTCATGAACCGGGCCGGCGGGGTCTCCGAGGAGTCCTGCGAGGCCATGGGCGACGGCGCGAAGCGGCGCGTGGTCAACCTCGGCGACGTCATCGACCACCAGGGCGGCGAGACCCTCGCCAGGCGGCCCGACTGGGTGCCGGTGGCCAGGCAGCGCGGCATCGAGCAGATCTGCCTGGAGTTCCTCTCCGCCGTACGCGAGGGCCGGGTGATCGACGCCGGCGACGCCCTGGCCACCCACGCCCTCTGCGAGGAGATCGTCGCGCGCGCCGCCTGACCCGCGCCTGTCGCCGGAGCACCGGCCTGACCGCTCCGGCCCGCCCGCGCCGCCGACCCGTGCCCGGAGGTGTCAGCCGCGCTGCCTGAGCCGCATCGTCCTGTCGGCCCTGGCGAACATGCGCTTGAACGGCTTGTCCCCGAGCCGGGCGAGCACGGTGTAGCCCTTCGTGTCGCTCAGCGGGCTGGAGGACGACACGACTCCGGCCACCGAGCCGCCGTACAACGCGGGCCCGCCGCTGCCGCCGGCGGCGGCGTGGCAGTTACGGGTGACCATCAGCCCCGGCCCTTCGGAGACCGCCTCGGCCGCGTCACCCAGGCACCGGTACAGCCTGGTGCCCCCCGGATAGCCCTTGCCCGCCGGGTAGCCCAGCAGCTCCAGACCCTGCAGCGTGGTGCCCCTGTCCGTGGCCATCGGCCGCAGCCCCCGGCCGGTCACGGCCTCCAGCGGGCGCTTGCCGCGCCCGACCCCCACCAGCCCGATGTCGTACGGGAGAAGCCCGGGCGAGTACGGCCGGTTGCGCCATCTCGCCGGCACCCACGTGCGTACGGCCGGCCAGACGCCCAGCCCCGGCCGCCCGCCGTCGTAGCCGGGCAGGAAGGCCAGATTCTCGAGCACCCGGCCACGGTGGTAGAGGCAGTGCGCGGCCGTCAGCACCAGGCTGCGGCTGCGCGAGCCGATCACCGTGCCCCCGCACAACACGTCCCGCCGCGAGACGGGGTCGTGACCGAGCAGCACGCCGGTGAGCCGCCGCGCCCCCGTGTAGGGGCGCGGGACCGGCGCGTAGCCGAGGCGGTCTCCGTCAGGAGTCAGGACGCGCGGGGCGGGCACGTTGAGCTGGGACACCTCGGTGACGGCGGACGGGTCGAGCAGGGCGAGGGACAACACCAGCCTGAGCACCCGGCCAGCCTACGGGGCTGATGATCAGCCCTCTCACCTGCGACATCCGTCTTTACCGAAGGTTCGCAGAAAGCCGCGCCCTTCGGGTTCGGCGCGGGGAGCAGGTCACTGTGCCGTGTACCGGGAGGCGAGCGCGCGCAGGCGGGTGTGGGCCGACTCGTAGACCGCCGTGTCTCCCGCGTAAGCCTTGGGCAGCTTGGCGACCATCGTGTAGTTGGTGTCGCACACGTTGCCGACCGGCGCCTGCCCGGCCTGGCTGACGAGCTGGTAGGCGTCGAGCGTGTCCAGCCCGGTCAGCTGCGACGTCCAGGTGACCAGGTCGTGCTGGCTGATCCGGTACGCGTCCTCCAGCGGCCTGGCCGACCCGGTGGACATCAGGTGCAGGTCGTCCTCCAGCCGGGGCCACGGTGTGGCCACTCCCTTGATCAGCTCGACCGCGACCACCGTGTTCATGGCCGACTCGACCGCGGTGCCGCACACCTCTCCGTGGCCCTGCAGCCCGTGGCCGTCGCCGATGGAGAACATCCCGCCCTCGACGTTGACCCCGAGGTAGACGGTGACGCCGGCGCGCAGTTCGGGGGTGTCCATGTTGCCGCCGTGCGCGTCGGGGGTGATCGTCATGCGGGCCTCGTTCGCGGCCGGGGCGACGCCGACGGTGCCGTGCATCGGGTCGAGCGGCAGCTCCACGCTGAAGTCGCTGGTGCGGGCGTGGTAGACGGCCACGCCCTTGGCGAGGTCGATGTCGTAGCGCCAGACGCGTTCCTCCAGCGGCGGCTGCAGCATGGCCGTGGTGTGGGTGCCGGTCAGCGCGCCGAAGTGGGGGAACGTCGTGGAGACCGCCCAGTCCCTGGCCGGGGTGATGCTGATGAAGTGCAGGGCCAGCGTGTCGCCGGGCTCGGCGCCCTCCACGTGGAAGGGGCCGGTCACGGGGTTGAGGTAGGGGAACTCGCACACCTGGGACGGCAGGTCGTCCACGCCCCGGACGAGGCCGCCGAAGCAGTCTTCCGTGTAGAGCTCCACGATCGTGCCCGGCCGTACCTTGCCGACGGGGGAGCGCCCGCCGAAGGTGTAGCTCAGTTCCTCCGGCGCGGGGCGGTAGGAGACGACGTTCACGAGACCTCCGTGGGAAGTGTGGGCTTACGGCCGATCAGATAGGTGATGCCCAGAACCGCCAGGCCGATCGCCAGCCAGACGCCGCCGACCCACTGGGCCGCGACGTTCTGGTTGTACACGACGGCCACCAGGACGGCGAAGCCGATCACGGGGGCGACGAGGTGGGCCCACCAGTTGGTGCTGCGCCGCCTGATCACGTAGTGCACGACGACGGAGACGTGCAGCACCAGGAACGCGGTCATGGCGCCGAAGTTCACCAGCGAGGCCAGCTCGCCGACGCCGTTCGCCCTGGTGCTCATGAAGACGCCGAGGACGAGCGAGACGGCGGCCACCGCGAGGGTCGCGTTGACCGGCACCTTGTGCCTGGCGTTCACCCGTGACAGGAAGGCGGGCAGCTGGCGGTCGCGGGCCATGGCGAACAGCAGCCGCGACGTCGCCGCCTGCGCGACCAGCGAGTTGGCGAAGCCCCACGCGACGGCGGTGGCCACGGCGGTGAGCACCGCCAGCCACGGCCCGCCGGCGTACGCGGCGGTGTCGTAGAAGGCGTTGCCCGCGGGGTCCCCGTTCGCGATCAGGGCGTCGCGGCCGGGCGTGAGGAGCGCTGCGACCCAGGTCTGCGTCACGAACAGCACGGCCGCCAGGCCGAGGGCGGCCAGCATGGACCTGCCGAGCCTGCGGGCGTCCTCGCGGTTCTCCTCCGCCAGCGTGGAGATGCCGTCGAAGCCGAGGAACGACAGGACGGCCACCGACGCGGCGGCGAACACCACGCTGAAGGTGAACCCGGACGAGTCGAAGATCGGCGTGAACGCGCCGGTCTGCGCCTTGCCCTGGGCCAGCGCGACGCCCGCGACCACCAGGAAGATCGCCAGCACGACCAGCTCGGCCGCCAGCATGATCCGGGTGATCCTGGCCGTCATCCGGATGCCGAGGTAGTTGACGACGGTGTTGAGCACCACGAACGCCGCCAGCCAGGCCCAGACGGGGATCACGGGCACGAACGAGTTCATGGCGACGCTGGCCACCAGGTAGAGCAGCGACGGCACGAGCACGTAGTCGAGCAGGATGGCCCAGCCGGCCATGAACCCGACGGGGGCGCCGATGCCGCGGCCCGCGTACGTGTAGACGGATCCGGCCATCGGGAACGCCCTGGCCATCTGCGCGTACGACAGCGCCGTGAACGCCATCGCCACCAGGCCGATCACGTACGCCAGTGCCACCATGCCGTGGGACACGGAGAAGACGTTGCCGAAGATCCCGAACGGCGCGATCGGCACCATGAAGATCAGGCCGTAGATCATCAGGTCGGTGAAGCCCAGCGAGCGCTGGAGCTCCTGGCGGTAGCCGAACTGCTCGATCGTGCTCATGGACGGCTCCTTCTGCATCGGGGGGTGCAGTGGGGGTGCAGCGGGGGCGTTTCGCACCTTAGAGCTAAAGCTTTCTATTGAAAAGGTTTCTCTAGAAAGAAATCCAGGCCGTCCGCCCTCCCGAGGTGAACGGGATGGCGTACCTGCCGTCCGAGCAGGGTGAGCGTCCCGCGCGCGCTGGTGATCGTGGTGCCGTCGGCCACCGCGTCGAGCGCCGGCACGGCCAGCGACCCCGCCCGCGCGCACAGGGCGGCCAGCATGGCGACGGCCTCGTAGCAGCCTTGGCCGTGGGCGTTCAGCATGGGAGCGTCAGGGCCGAAGCGGGCGGCGTACCGCTGCGCGAAGCCGAGGCTGGCCTCGGTCGGCAGGTCGCGGAAGTAGCCCATCGACGCGTACAGCCCTCCCGTGGCGTCCCCGCCGATGCCCAGCAGCCCGTGCTCCTCCAGCGCGCCGCAGAGCCGGGCCGCGCCGAGCCCGCCGGCCGCGTACGCGCGGTTGAAGTCCACGAGGTCGCTGCCGATCAGCGTCAGCAGGATGGCGTCGGGGCGGGCGGCCGCCACCCGGTCGAGCCGCCGCACCGCGTCGCCGTACGGCACGAGGCTCTCGCCCACCACGGTGGCGCCGGACGCGCGCAACAGCGGGCGGGCGCTCGCGTGCACCAGGCGCGGCCAGATGTAGTCGTTGCCCAGCAGGAACCACCGGCGTGCCCGGCGCGCCCCGACCAGCCACTCGATCCCCGGAGCGAGCTGCCGGTCGGGGGTCTCGCCGAGGAAGTAGACGCCCGGCGCGTGCCCGCCGCCTTCGTACGGCGGCCCGTAGACGAACGGCACTCGCCCGGCGATCGCGGCCACCACCTCGACCCGCACGTCACTTGCGTGGGCGCCCGCCACGGCCTGCACGGTGCCGGTCCTGACCAGCTCGGACACCTCGGCCGCCACCTGGCGCGCGGGCCGCCCGCCGTCGACGAGGACCAGCTCGACCGGCCTGCCCAGCATGCCGCCCGCGGCGTTGAGCTCCTCCGCCGCCAGGACGGCGCAGTTGATCGCGCAGGGACCCATCAGGCCGAGGACCCCGGACACGGGCACGACCAGGCCGATCCTGATCGAACCTGACGGGAGGAGCCGCGCTTCGAGAGGATCGACGGTCGCCGCCACGCCGACGAGTATCCTCCCTTCAAGCTCTCCGATGAAAGGACCTCCTCCAATGACCTCCTCCGGGCTCGGGTCCTCGCTCGCCTATCTGCTGAGCCGCGCGGAGCGCAGCGTCAACCGAGGGCTGGCGGCCGCGCTGGCGGGCGAGGACGTCACCGTCGAGCAGTGGCGCATCATGCGCGCGCTGGCCGACGGGCGGGGCGACTCGATGGGCGAGCTCGCCGCGGCCGTGCTGATGCCCCACCCGACCCTGACCAAGGCGATCGACCGGCTGATCGAGCGGGCGCTGGTCTACCGCGGGCCGTCGAAGGGCGACCGGCGGCGGGTGGCGGTGTTCGTCTCGGACCGGGGGGCCGAGCTGCTCGCGCGGGTGGACGGCGCGGTGGCCGAGCACCACGGGCTCGTCGCGGTCGCGTTCGGCGCCGAGCGCACCGAACGGCTCATGAGCGATCTCGAGGGCCTGGTGGCCGCGCTCGACTACGCCGAGCTCAGGAAGTGAGCCGGGGACGTAGGTCCGGGGAGTGAGCCCAGGGAAGTGAGCCCAGGGAAGTGAGCACAGGAGCCGGGGCCCGCCCCGGACTGCGGGCCCCGGTCGTTCTGGCCGGCGGTCGTCCTTGACCTCCGGTGGTGCCGGCGCGCTGAGGCGGTCCTCAGCCGTGCCGGCTGCCGGTCGTCACGGGTAGAGCCCGCGCATCCGGTGCGCGTCGGCCACCCGGCCCACGCCGATGACGTGCGCCGCCTGCCTGAGCGTCAGCCCGCGTTCGGCGGCCAGCGACTTCACCTCGGAGTAGGCGCCCTGCATGAGGTCGCGCAGCTTGAGCTCGACCTCGCCGGAACTCCAGGAGTAGGCCTGCATGTTCTGGACCCACTCCAGGTAGGACACGATCACCCCGCCCGCGTTGGCCAGGATGTCGGGCACGACCGTGGTGCCGGAGGCGGCGAGGATCTCGTCGGCCTGCGGCGTGGTGGGCCCGTTGGCGCCCTCGACGATCAGCCTGGCCCGGATCCTCGGCGCGTTGGCCTCGGTGATCGCGCCTTCCAGCGCGGCCGGGACCAGCACGTCGACGTCCAGCTCGAACAGGTCGTCGCGGGCCAGGGCGTCGGCGTGGCGGTAGCCGTGCACGCCGCCCTCCTCGGCGGCCCAGGCGCGCAGCCGGGCGATGTCGAGGCCGCTGCTCGCGTAGACGGCGCCCGTGACGTCGGAGACGGCCACGACCTTGCAGCCGGCGTCGGACAGGTATTGTGCGGCCAGCGCGCCCACCTTGCCGAAGCCCTGCACGGCCACGGTCACGCCCTCGGGCGAGCCGCCCAGCGCGGCCAGCGCCGCGATCTGCACGCCGCGCGAGGTCGCGCCCGCACGGCCGAGCGAGCCGCCCAGCGTCATCGGCTTGCCGGTGACCACGCCGGGCACGGAGTAGCCGGCGTTGACGCTGTAGGTGTCCATGACCCACGCCATCGTCTGCTCGTCGGTGCCGACGTCGGGCGCGGGGATGTCCTTCTCCGGGCCGATCAGCGGCAGGATCTCGTTGACGTAGCGACGGGTCAGCCGTTCGAGCTCGCGGGTGGTGAGCCCGGCCGGGTCCACGGCCACGCCGCCTTTGGCGCCGCCGTACGGGATGCCGACCAGCGCGCACTTCCACGTCATCCACATCGCGAGCGCGGTGACCTCGTGGATGTCGGTGCTGGGATGAAACCGGAGCCCGCCCTTGGCGGGGCCGCGTGAGACGTTGTGCTGGACCCGGTATCCCTGGACGACGTCGAGCCGTCCGTCCTCGCGCCGCACCGGGACCGAGACGGTCAGGGAGCGGCGGGGCGTGGCCAGCATAGTGCGGAGCCCGTCGTCGAGCCCGAGCTGCTCGGCGGCCTGGTCGAGCTGGTGGAGAGCGGAGTCGAGCGCTTGGCGGCCCGGTGTGATCAGGGCCGGCGTCGTTGACGGCACCATGATGCTCATTGAAGAGTTTCCTCCTGGTATTTACGCCCTTTTTGCAGGAAAGGCGCCATTGCCTTCCACTTTGGGCGATGTTGTTACGATCATCCTATAGGCGAGGGGTTTGGACTTGCCTAGGACTTGGAAGAAGTCCAAGCCGGTGACCGAGGTGCCACGAGCGGCGCCACTCTGGCAGGCTTACGAGCGGATGTATGCCGAATCGTCGATCTGAAGGAGTGGAATGCCCGCACTCGTGGTGGGGCCGATGCTGCGTTATGTCGATCGTGACAGCGCCTCGATCTGGGTGGAGACCGCCGACCCCTGCACGGTCACCGTCGAAGCGGACGGCAGGGCTTACCGGTCGCCTACCTTCACCGTGCACGGACACCACTACGCGATCGTGGATCTCGTTGGACTCTCCCAGGATATCGGGTCCTATTCCGTCACACTCGACGGGGAGGCCGTATGGCCCCTGGCGGGTCGCCCGCCCAGCCGGATCAGGCTGCTGCCCGCCGAAGGGGTGCGCAAGCTGATGTTCGGCTCGTGCCGCACCAGCGTGCCCCACGACGCCACACACGTGATCACGCACGGCTACGACATGCTGAGCGAGCTCGGCACCCACCTCGCGCAGGCCGGCGACGAGGAGTGGCCCGACCTGCTGCTGTTCCTCGGCGACCAGGTCTACGCCGACAGCCCGTCGCCCGAGGTCCTGGACTACATCAGGTCGCGAAGGGACACCGAACCGCAGGGGGAGATCGCCGACTTCGAGGAATACGCCGAGCTCTACCGCCAGGCGTGGACCGACCCCGACATCCGCTGGGTGTTGTCCACCGTGCCGACCGCGATGATCTTCGACGACCACGACGTGCGCGACGACTGGAACACCTCGAAGACCTGGCGCGAGCAGATGGCCAGGACACCGTGGTGGCGCCGCCGGGTCGTCGCAGGGCTCGGGGCCTACTACGTCTACCAGCACCTCGGCAATCTGTCACCGGCCGAGCGCGCGGCGGACCCGCTCCTGCAGAAGCTGCTGAGCGGCGACGGCGACACCGGGGACGCGCTCGACGCGTTCGCCGACAGGGCCGACACCGAGCCGAGCAGCAACCGCTGGAGCTACGCCCGCGACCTCGGCGACACCCGCCTGATCATGGTCGACACGCGGTGCGCCAGGCAGCTCACGCCCGGCGACCGCCGCATGCTCGACCCCGACGAGTGGGCCTGGCTGGAGGAGCAGGTCACCCGCCCGGCCGAGCGGCTGATCATCGGCTCGTCGATCCCGTTCCTGTTGCCCGAGGGCGTCCACGGCGTACAGAACTGGAACGAGGCCCTGTGCGACGGCAAGTGGGGCCGCCTGGTGGCCAGGTGGTCCGAGATGCTCCGGCAGGCCGTCGACCTGGAGCACTGGGCGGCGTTCCGCCGCTCGTTCGAAGACCTGGCCGGGATGCTGATCAAACTCGGCAAGCCCGTGCTGATCCTCTCCGGCGACGTGCACTACTCCTACCTCGCCAAGGCCAACACCGGGCCGATCTACCAGGTCGTGTGCTCGCCGATCCGCAACCCGCTCAGCCGGGTGCTGCGCTGGGCCAACGTGCTGACCCAGTTCGGTCTGGCCACGCTGGTGGGCGGCCTGCTGGCGCGGTCGGGGGGCATCCCGAGAGCGCCCTTCCGATGGCGGATCGTCAAGGGCCCCTGGTTCCAGAACGCGGTGGCCACCCTGACCCTCCCCGGCACGCTGACCTGGTACGAGTCGCGCGACGACGCCATAAAGCCGATCGAATCCGTACGCGTGGGCTGAGTCCCTACCGCTCCTTCAAGGCGTAGAGAGCATCGGTGAGCTGGTCGATCCCCCAGATCAGGTCGTCCTCGGAGACGACGATCGGCGGAGCCAGCCGGATCGTGGATCCTTGCGTGTCCTTGACCAGCACGCCGCGCCTCAGCATCGCCTTCGACACCTCGCGCCCGGTGGCCAGCGACGGCTCGATGTCCACACCCGCCCACAGCCCACGCCCGCGGATCTCGGAGACACCCTTGCCGAGCAGGCCGCGCAGCCGGGCGTGCAGAGTTTCGCCGAGCTTGGTGGCCCTGGCCTGGAACTCGCCGGTGTTCAACAGCTCGATGACGGCGATGCCCACCGCGCACGCCAGCGGGTTGCCGCCGAACGTGGACCCGTGCTGGCCGGGGTGGATGACGCCGAGCACGTCGCGGTCGGCCGCGATGGCCGACACCGGTACGACGCCGCCGCCGAGGGCCTTGCCCAGGACGTAGATGTCGGGCACGACCCCTTCGACGTCGCACGCGAACGTCCGCCCGGTGCGGCCCAGCCCTGACTGGATCTCGTCGGCGATCATCAGGATCCCGCCGGCCGAGCACAACTCCCTGACCTCGGTCAGGTAGCCGTCCGGCGGGACCAGCACCCCGGCCTCGCCCTGGATGGGCTCGACGAGCACGGCGACCGTGTTGGCGTCGACGGCCTGCCTGATCGCCTCGGCCGAGCCGTAGGGCACGATCCTGAAGCCCGGCGTGTAGGGGCCGAAGTCGTCGTGCGCGTCGGCGTCGGTCGAGAAGCTGATGATCGTGGTGGTGCGGCCGTGGAAGTTGTTCTCCATCACGATGATGTTGGCCTGGTCGGGCTCGACGCCCTTGACCTCGTAGCCCCACTTGCGCGCCACCTTGATGGCGGTCTCGACGGCCTCGGCGCCGGTGTTCATGGGCAGGACCATGTCCTTGCCCGTGAGGTCGCCCAGTCCGGCGCAGAAGTGCGCGAACTGGTCGTGGTAGAAGGCGCGGCTGGTCAGGGTCAGCCGTTCGAGCTGGTCCCTCGCCGCCTCGACGATCTTCGGGTGGCCGTGGCCGAAGTTGAGCGAGGAATAGCCGGACAGGCAGTCCAGATAACGTTTGCCCTCGACGTCGGTGACCCACGCTCCGTGCGCCTCGTGGATCACCACGGGCAGTGGGTGGTAGTTGTGCGCACTACGGCTTTCGCTGATCTCGATCAGCTCTGCGCTGGTGGTCATGGTCAGTTCTCCCCCCTGATCTCCAGTGTGCAGCACTTGGGGCCCCCACCCGCCTTACGCAGCTCCGACAGGTCGACCGGGAGCACCTCATACCCTCGGCGCTTGAGCTCCAACTGCAGGTTGGAGGCCTCGGCGTTGATCACCACGTGGGTGCCGTCGCTGACCGCGTTCAGGCCGAGCACCTCGGCGTCCAGGGCGGTCGCCAGGACGGCGTCGGGGAACAGGTGGCGCAGCACCTCCCGGCTTCCCCGCGAGAAGGCCTGCGGGTAGTAGGCGACGTTCCGGCCGTCCAGCGGGAACAGCGCCGTGTCCAGGTGGTAGAAGCGCGGGTCGACCAGGGTCAGCGAGATCACCGGCCGGCCCAGGATCTCCTGTGCCTCCTGGTGGGCGCGCACGTCCGTGCGGAAGCCCGTGCCGGCGAGGATGATCTCGTCGAGCGCGAGGAAGTCGCCCTCGCCCTCGTTGACGTGTTGCGGCTCGTGCGCCGGATATCCGCGGTCGGCGAACCAGCGCAGATAGGCCGGGCCCTCGGGACCGCGCTGCGGGTAGGCGAACCTGGCGCCGTAGACGCGCCCGTCGACGACCAGCGCGCCGTTGGCGGCGAACACCATGTCGGGCAGCCCGTCGATCGGGTCGATCAGGCTGACGCGATGGCCGAGTTCCTCGTATGCGGCTTTGAGGCCTTCCCACTGCCGAACCGCGATGTCGCGGGACGCGCCGGCTTCGGGGCGCATCCACGGATTGATGCTGTATTCGACGGCGAAGAACTCAGGGCGGCACATGAGGAAGTGTTTGGGCATGCAGCGCTCCATCATCGTTGACCAGGGAAAATCCCGCTCTGGAGGGACGCAGCCAGCCTAGGAACCGCCCGTCATGGCGGCCAAGAGGTCGACATTGCGTATATGCGCAGGTCTGTTGCGTCTTTCAGGCGTCGGTGGACGGTCCGTTGCGCGGTTGGGGCACGGTGGTGCCAGGCGGTGCGTCGACCAGCCTGGAGAGCACGATGACGCTCTTGGTCCGCACCACGAACGTCTCCGCCGCGATGCGCTCGATCACCCGCTCCACGTGGCGGACGTCCGTCGCCCGGATGTGCAGCAGCGCGTCGGCCTCGCCGGTGATCGTGGCGGCGCCCACCACCTCGGGGAACTTGGCCACGGCCAGCGCGATGTCCGACGGCTTGGTCTTGCCCTGGCAGAACAGCTCCACGTAGGCCTCGGTCGTCCAGCCCAGCGCCTGGGGCGCCACCCGCGCGCTGAACCCGGTGATCGCCCCCGTAGCGCGCAGCCGGTCGACCCGGCGCTTGACCGCCGACGCGCTCAGCCCCACGTGATCACCGATGTCCGCGTACGTCGCACGGGCGTCGTCGACGAGCGCCGCGATGATGTCACGATCAAGCCGGTCCAGTTCCACGCGCTCTGTATACAGCCTGGCCAGGCTGGCGCGCGACGTGCGGCGCGCGGGACACTGGGCGCCCGAACCGTGTCCGGAGGGTTTCACCACGATGAGCGCAGCGAGTTTCCCCGAGGGTTTCGTCTGGGGAGTGTCGACCTCCGCTTTCCAGATCGAGGGGGCCACGACCGCCGGCGGCCGCGGCCCGTCCATCTGGGACGGCTTCTCCGCCGACCGTGCCGAGGCGTGCGACCATTACCACCGCCATACCGAGGACGTGCGGTTGATGAAAGACCTCGGAATAGCCGCCTACCGTTTCTCGGTGAGCTGGGCGAGGGTGATTCCCGACGGCTGCGGAAAGGTGAACACGGCCGGGCTCGACTTCTACGATCGACTGCTCGACGAGTTGCTCGCCGCGGGCATCACGCCCTATGCGACCCTTTATCACTGGGACCTGCCGCAGGTGCTGGAGGACCAGGGCGGCTGGCCGGTCCGCGACACCGCCCGCCATTTCGCGGATTACGCCGCGGCCGTTCACGAGCGGCTCGGTGACCGGGTCGACACGTGGTTCACGGTGAACGAACCGTGGGTGGCGGCCTTTCTCGGATATGGCTCCGGCGTTCACGCGCCCGGCAGGACGTCGGCGGCCGACGCCTTCCGCAGCGCCCACCATCTGCTGCTCGCCCACGGGCTGGCCGTTCAGGCGCTGCGCGCCGCCGGAGCCGCCAAGGTGGGCGCCGTCGTCAACATCTCACCCGTGCTGACGCCCGCCCAGGTGAGCGACGCCGGCAGGGAGTTGAGCGAGGAGGACGCCGAGGCCGTGGCCAGGATCGACGCCCTGGCGAACCGGCAGTTCCTCGACCCGATGCTGCGCGGCGCCTACCCCGCCGACCTGATCCCGCTCATCGAGCGCCACGCGGGGCTCGGCCACGTCCGCGACGGCGACCTCGACGTCATCGCCCGGCCCATCGATCTGATCGGCGTCAATTACTACGCGCCGCTGGTGGTGCAGGCGCAGCCCAGCGAACCCGCCGATCCGGCTTTCCCGGGAAGCGAGGGCGTGCTCTTCTGCACGGTGCCCACGGCGGTCACCGCCATGGGCTGGCCCATCGTGCCCGGTTGCCTCTCCCAGCTGCTCGGCCGCCTTTCGCGGGAATATCCGGAAACCGACCTGATGATCACCGAGAACGGCGCCGACTTCGTCGACGTGGTGACCGGCGACGGCATTCACGACGTCGACAGGATCAGCTTCATCGAGGAGCACCTGCGCGCCCTGAGATCCGCGATCGAGAACGGCGCCAGGGTCCGCGGATACTTCGTCTGGACGCTGCTCGACAACCTCGAATGGGCCGACGGTTACCAGCGCAAGTTCGGCCTCGTGCACGTGGACTTCGCCACCCAGAAACGCCGTCCGAAGGACAGCGCCCGGTGGTATAAGGACGTCATCGCGCGCAACGGCCTGACCGAGACCCGCCCCAGGCGGCCCACCCTGGAGACCGTGGCCGCCCGTGCCCGCGTCTCCAGAGCCACGGTCTCGCGCGTCGTCAACGGAGAGAGCTCGGTGAGCTCCGAGGTGCGCGCGACGGTGATGCGGGTCGTCAGAGAGCTCGGCTACGTGCCCAACGCCGCCGCCCGCAGCCTGGTCACCAGGCGCACCAACACGGTTGCCCTCGTCCTGTCGGTGCCCAGGCAGGGCGGCGATCCGCTGACCGCGGCCGTCGTCCAGTACGTCACCAGCATGCTGGAGGGCGCGGGCAAGCAGATCACGCTCATGCTGGCCGACACCGCCGAGAGCCACCGCCGCATCGCCTCCCACGTGGAGGCGCGGCTGGCGGACGGCGTCGTGCTCCTGCCGCCCGACCGGGCCGACACCCTGGCCGAGCGGCTCTCGCGGACCGGTGTGCCGATCGTGCTGCTCGGGAAACCCGCGGTCACGTCGCTGGTGCCGTACGTGGACGTCGACAACGCCGGGGGAGCGGCGGCCGCCACCGAGCACCTCATCGCGCGCGGGCGCCGCCACATCGGCATGATCTGCGGCCCCATGGACCTGACCTCCGTCCAGGACCGCCTCGCCGGTCACCGGGCGGCTCTCCACCGCGCCGGCATGAGTCCGATCCTGGCCCCGGCCGGCGACCTCACCCGCGCGTCCGGCGCGGCGGCCGCGCGCCGGCTCATCGGCGACAACCCGTCACTGGACGCGATCTTCGCGGCCGGCGACCAGCTCGCCATCGGGGCGTTGCGGGCGGCGCGGGAGACCGGGCGGCGGGTGCCGGACGACCTGGCGATCGCGGGCTTCGACGACGTCGACGCCGCCTCGGCCACCACCCCGCCGCTCACCACCGTGCGCGTCCCCGTCGCCGACCAGGCCCTCGCGCTCGCCCGGCTCCTGCTGTCGCGCCTGGAGGGCCGCCACGTCACGTCCGTCGTGCTCCCGGCCCGGCTCGTGGTCAGGGACTCCACCTGACGCCTGCCCTCTTCGGGCGCGTGCCGCGCCCATATCGCCGTACGTCGAAGCGGTGGGCCTGCCGGCCGGGGCGGGCCCGTACGCACGGGGTTCACCCGCGTACGGGCCCGCAGGGCGGTCAGGAGGTGGAGAAGGTGAACCAGTTGACGTTGACGAAGTCGGCCGGCTGGCCGCTGCTGAAGGTGAGGTAGACCGTGTGCGTCCCGGTCACCCCGGAGATGTTGGCCGGGATGGTGCGCCAGCTCTGCCATCCGCCGGTGTTCCCCACGGCGAAGTCACCGATGGGCGTGGCCGTGGGGCTGTCGAGCCGCACCTGCACCAGCCCGCTGACCCCGGCGCCCGCCCCGGACGCCACCCTGGCCTTGAACTGGCGGGCGGCCTGCGAGCCGAACCGCACCCCGTCGAAGCGGAGCCAGTCGCCGTTGGAGATGCCGCCGACGTTCTGGCCGCCGCCCGAGTCGGTGGTCGTCTCGACCATGGTGCCCGACTGGGCGTTGTAGCGTTCGGCCTGGATGGTGGAGCGGGCGTCGACGTCGCCGGGCGGGTCGGTCGGGTCGGGGTCGGGGTCGCCGCCGCCCGTGCCGCTCTGCCAGACCGCGACGTAGTCCACCATCATCGGCCTGCCGGGCACGGTGTCACCCGTGGGGGTCCCGAAGCCGGCCACGCCGTTGGGGAACGCACCGCCCATCGCCACGTTGAGCAGCAGGAAGTAGCCGGCGTGACCGGTCATGTTGTTCCAGGTCGTGGCGTCGAACCGGGACTGGCTGAGGCTGTGGAACAGCTGGCCGTCCACGTACCAGCGCAGTTGGTTGGGGCTGACGCTGCGGTCCCACTCGAAGCGGTAGGTGTGGTAGCCCGACTGGCACGACGAGCCGGGGCAGGCGCGGCTGGCGCCGAGGCCGTTGTTCTCCTCGCACGGCCCGCCGGGGGCGACGCCGCAGTGGAGCACGGCCCAGACGGAGTTGAGGCCGTTGACGTTCTCCATGATGTCGAACTCGCCGATCCCCGGCCAGTTCCAGTAGTTCCCCCGGTACGGCGACCCGAGCGCCCAGAACGCCGGCCAATAGCCGAGGGCGGCGTTGCCGGTCACGTTCGGCATCTGGATGCGGCCCTCGATGCGCAGGATGCGCCCGTCGGCGGGCTTGAAGTCGGATCGCCTGGTCTCGATGCGGGCCGAGGTCCACTCGCCGGAGCCGCTGCGGAGCGGGGTGATGCGCAGGTTGCCCGAGCCGTCGAGGCTGAGGTTGGAGGTGCTGGAGGTGTAGTTCTGGATCTCGCCGGTGCCCCAGTTGGCCGGGCCGCCGGGGTACGCGTGCCCCGTGTCGATGATCCAGTTGTTCGATGAGGGCAGGGTGTTGGCGGGGCCGTCGAAGTCGTCCGACCAGACCAGTGACCAGCCGGACGGCGTGGACGGCACGGAGGCCGAGGCGCCGGCGGTCATCTGGACGAGCAGCCCGGTGAGTGCGGTGAGCACCACGGCCACGGCCGCCAGGCGGCGCCGGTGCCTGTTTGCTGTTGTCATCATCGCTCCGTAGGGGGGTTGGATGCGAGAGAGCGCTCTCTCAACGATGTGAACACAGCACCTGAGAACTGTCAACGATCAGGGCACGGGCACCCCACCCTCGGGTAGGCGCCGACCGGAGAGCTTCTAGAGAGCGCTCTCGTTGCGACTCGTGCCGTACGCCGTGCAGCAGGTCCACGGCGGTCGCGCCGGTGAGATCCGCGGCACCGCGCGCACGGCGGTGCCGCGGATCTCACCGGGTCAGCCCTTGGCGGTCTCGCCGTTGGCCTGTGCCTGCTCCATCGCCTCTTCCGGGGAGGCCTCAAGGTCCTGCTCGGCGTCGGCGGACTGGGCGGTGGACTTGTCGAGGCGGACCCAGCTCGTCACGCTCTCCACCGCGAACAGGACGAACAGGTAGGCCGTCAGCACCGCCAGCACCGGGGTCAGCGCTCCTAGCGCGGCTCCGGCGCCGATGATGATCAGGCGCAGCTCCCATCCGAGTCCCGCGTGGAACACCCAGGCGGGCGGCCAGATGCTCTGGCGGGTGCGGTAGACGGTGTCGTAGGTGTGGTAGCCCACGACGTACACCAGCACGAACAGCAGCCACCTCGGCGCGTCGGCCGCGAGACCGATGGCGATCATGGTGAGGAACTCGGTGCCCCGCAGCAGCGGCGGGGTCAGCCAGTCGAAGCGGCCCAGGTGGTCGCGCGGCGCGGTGGGCAGCACCAGCAGCAGCATGATCGCCACGGGCAGGAGCAGGATCGGGCCCGCCTCCAGCACGCCGGCGACGACGAGGCCGACGATCGCCAGCAGGGCGACGAGCGTGGCGGGCACGGGCGGCAGGCCCCTGCCGATCTTGCCGGCCAGCGCGTGGGCGAGCGGGCCGTCGTCGCGGTAGGCGAGCAGACGGGCGGTCTGGATGCGGCGGCGTTCCTCGTCGGGGTCCGGCGTGGGGGTGGCCATGGCCTGCGGTTGGGTGATCATACGAGCGACCTCATGAGGCGTCCGGTGAGGGTGTAGATGGCGGCGACGGAGCCCCAGATCACCAAGGTGAGGAAGGTGATCCGGGCGTCGAAGAGGGCGGCGGTGATCGCGATGGCCGCGAACCGCTCGCCGATGGGGAAGACGATCATCTTACGCGCCCAGTGGACGGCGCGGTTCTTGCCCGCCTTGCTCCACAGCTTGAGCACGCCCCGCACGCCCTGGTTGCGCTCGACCTTGCGACGCGTCAGCGCCTCGCGCAGATCGCGGTCGTCGGGCGCGTCGAGCGCCAGGGTGGGCAGCTTGGCCGGTGGCTTGCGGCGGTTGGAGATGCCGAAGGAGAAGTCGAGCAGGTGGCGCACCGACTGCAGGCCGAGGGCGGCCAGCGCCAGGATCCAGATGTCCTCGCTGTTGCCGGAGACCACCCAGCCGATGGCCAGCCCGGCGAAGACCACGTATTCCTTGAACCGGTCGAACGTGGCGTCCAGCCATGCACCGAGCACGCCGAACTTGCGGGCGTAGCGGGCCACCTGCCCGTCGACGCAGTCGAAGACGAACGCGAAGTAGATCAGGATCCCGCCCGCCACCATCCACGGGCGATCGCCCGTGGCGAAGCACGCGGCCGCGGCCACGCCGAGCGCGATCGAGATCAGCGTGACCTGGTTGGGCGTCAGCCCGCGCCTGGCCGCCCAGCGGGCGATGAAGCGGGAGTAGGTGGAGACGAAGTAGGTGGTGAAGAAGCCGTCGGCGCCCTTGACCGCGTTGTTGAGCCTGGAGCGGTCTTCGTCCATGCCGGTCATCTCGGCGCCCGCCTCGTTGACCTCCTCCTGGGTGGTGACCCGGCGGTAGAACAGATCGCGGCGGCCGCGGATGCCGACCGACACGCCGTTGCGCACCAGGCCGAACACGATGAGCTGCACCAGGTCGTCGTCATCGCCGAAGCGGTGGGCGATCTCGGCCAGCTCGCGGCAGGTCTCGGCCAGCACGGGCGCGTTGCGCGCGCTCACGTGCAGCGGGCCGAGCAGCGCCGCGTTGGGCCTGGTGACAGCGTGGTGGGCGGTGCCCACCGAGACGATGCGGTTGGACTTGCCGATGCGGGCGCGCACGGGCAGGCCTTCGAGGCGTTCGTAGCCGATCTCCGGCTCCGCCTCCGCGATCGGGACGCGCCCCTCCGTAGCGGGCTCGTCGTCGCTGTCTTCCTGGCCGTTGTCCTCCTGACCGGTGTCCTCCTGCGCCTCCTCGGTGATCCCGTAGCGCGGCTCCTTCGCGACGAGCGCCAGCGCCCCGCGCTTGGACTTGGTGATCTGGTAGATCAGCTCGTCGTGGACGACGGAGTTGGTCGGGATGATGAAGAGGTTTTCCGTTGCTGATGCGGCGACATCGGCCAGGGCTCGCAGGGCGGCGGCCACATCGCCTGACTCGATGGTGGCGGGCCGCGGATCCATGGAGGTGACCTGGCTGCGTAGTCGTTCGGCCACGGTGGGGTTGCCGGTAAGCGCGGCCAGCCTCAGGCCGGTCGGAGAGGTTTCGGGGCCGGGCGAGGCGCCCAGCAGGACCACGCGGGTCATGTCTCCCTTTCGAGGCGATTGCGGGGGGTTGAACAACGGGTGATGCGGGGACAGGCGTCAAAGTCTAGTGAGGGTTACGCAAAGTCGCGTCAACAGAGCATGCCCGTAACGTTCGCCCGTCGGTACCGAGAGTGGCCGTAAGATGTCCGAGTGAGTCTCTACCGTGACGAAGGCGTGGTCCTGCGTACACAGAAACTCGGTGAGGCCGACCGCATCGTCACCATTCTGGCCAAGCGCACCGGCAAAATCCGCGCGGTGGCCAAGGGCGTGCGCCGCACGACGTCGCGTTTCGGGGCGAGACTCGAGCCATTCACCCATGTCGACCTGCAGCTGCACACCGGGCGCACCCTCGACGTCGTCACCCAGGCGGAGACGCTGAGGCCCTACGGAGAGGCGCTGGCCGCCGACTACCCGCGCTACACCGCGGGCACCGCGATGCTGGAGACCGCCGACCGGCTGACGCACGGGGAGAAGGAGCCGGCGCTGCGGCAGTTCCTGCTCCTGGTGGGCGGGCTGCGCACGCTCGCCGACCGGGATCACGAGGCCAGACTGGTGCTGGACGCCTATTTCCTGCGTTCCCTGGCCGTGGCCGGCTACGCCCCCGTGCTCGACGCGTGCGCCCGGTGCCGGGCCCCGGCGATCAGGGCGTTCGCCATCGTCGCCGGCGGCGTGGTGTGCGGGGCGTGCAAGCCGTCCGGGTCCGTCGTGCCCGCCGGAGAGACGATCGGGCTCATGGCCGCGCTGCTGCGCGGTGACTGGGCCCTGGCCGACGCCTCCGAGTCGCGCCATCGCAGCGAGTGCAGCGGTCTTGTCGCCGCCTATCTGCAGTGGCACCTCGAACACGGCATACGCTCTCTCCGACACGTCGAAAGGGAGCCCGCGTGAACGTCCGACCACCGTCCCCCCATCCGTCAGGCGCGACACCGCCGCCGATCCCGCGGGAGCTGGTGCCCCGGCACGTCGCGATCGTCATGGACGGCAACGGCCGCTGGGCCAAGGCGCGGGGGTTGCCGCGCACCGAGGGGCACAAAGCAGGCGAATCCTCGCTGTTCGATGTCATCGAGGGAGCTCTCGAGCTGGGCATCCCCTATCTGAGCGCGTACGCGTTCTCGACGGAGAACTGGAAGCGCTCGCCCGACGAGGTGCGTTTCCTCATGGGCTTCAACCGCGACGTCATCCGGCGCCGTCGCGACGAGCTCAACGCCATGGGCGTGCGCGTGCGCTGGGCCGGCCGGCCCGGGCGGCTGTGGAAGAGCGTCATCTCCGAGCTGCAGACGGCTGAGGAGATGACCGTCGCCAACCGTACGCTGACACTGCAGTTCTGCGTCAACTACGGCGGTCAGGCCGAGATCGTCGATGCGGCGGTCCGGATGGCCGAGGACATCGCGGCCGGGCGGGTGAAGCCGTCCAAGGTCAACGAGAAGGTCTTCGCCCGCTATCTCGACGAGCCGGAGATCCCCGAGGTCGACCTGTTCGTACGGTCGTCGGGCGAGCAGCGGTTCTCCAACTTCCTGCTGTGGCAGTCGGCCTACGCCGAGATGGTGTTCCTCGACCGGCTCTGGCCCGACTTCGACCGCAGGGACCTGTGGGAGGCGTGCGAGATCTACGCCAAGCGCGACCGCCGCTACGGCGGGGCGCTGCCCAACCAGGTCTAGCGGCTCAGGCGCGGCGGCGGGCGCGATAGGCGGCGACGTGCATACGGTTGCCGCACGTGCGGCTGTCGCAGTAGACGCGCGAGCGGTTGCGGGACTCGTCGACGAACACCCGGTCGCAGTCGGGTGCCGCGCACGTGCGCAGGCGTTCGGCCTCGCCCTCGACCAGCAGGTGGGCCAGCGCCACCCCGCAGTCGGCCGCCACGTGCTCGGCCAGCGCCGCGTCGGCGGCGAAATAGTGCACGTGCAGCGGGTGCCCGTCGTGCTCCGTGAGCCTGGGCGTGATGCGCGTCTCCGACAGCAGCGCGTTCAACGTGCGGACCGCGGTCGGCTGGTCGGTGGCGGTGAAGACGCGGTGGAACGCCTCCCGCACCATCCGCACCTGGCCGAGGTCGCGGGCCGTGAGCCGGCTCACGCCGCTGATCTGGCGGGACTCCACGAACGCCTGCAGTTCGGCCAGGCCGGCCAGGCCCTCCTCGCCGCCGGTGGAGGGCGAGGTGTTGACCAGCTCGACAACGGTGGCCAGCGAATGCACCATGTCATGGCCAAACGGCATGTTGACTCCTGTACGCGCCGGGATCTAGCGTTGTCGCAGCGTATCTCTTGCTCGGGGTCCCGGGGGTTTCCGTGAGTGCACATCGGCGTATCGTCATGGTCGCGATCGCCGGAGCGCTCATCATCTCCACCTCCGGTCCCATGGTCCGCATGGCGGACGTGTCACCCGCGACCTCCGCGTTCTTCCGCTGCGCGTACGCCGTGCCGCCGATGCTCGTGCTGGCCTGGCTGGAGCGGCGCAGGCTGGGGCCGATGCCGCGCAAGGCGCTCCTGCTGGCCTATTCCGCGGGGGCTGTGTTCGCGCTCGACCTGCTGTTCTGGCACCACGCGATCGAGTACGTGGGCGCGGGGCTGGCGACCGTGCTGGGCAACCTGCAGGTGTTCATCGTGGCGTTCGCCGCCTGGGCGGTGTTCGGGGAGCGGCCGTCCCCCCGGCTGATGGTCGGGACGCCGGTGGTGTTCGGCGGCGTGGTGCTGATCTCCGGGGTGTTCGACAGCGCGGCCTACGGCAGCGACCCCATGATGGGGGTGCTCGCGGGGGTGGCCACGTCGCTGTCGTACGCGGTGTTCCTGCTGCTGATGAAGGCCGGGCCGGATCGTGGCGCGGGCCCGCTGGCGCACGCGACCGTGGTGACCGCCGCGACGATCGCGCTGCTCAGCCCGGTGTTCGGGGGCGCTGACTTCACGCCGGACTGGCCCGCGCACGGATGGCTGCTGCTGCTCGCGCTCGGGCCGCAGGTGCTCGGGTGGTCGCTGATCACGTTCTCGCTGCCGCGCCAGCCCGCCGCGCTCACGGCGCTGCTGCTGCTGATCCAGCCCATGACGACCGTGGGGATCTCCGCGCTGGCGCTGGGGGAGCGCCCGTCGGTCATGCAGCTCACGGGCTGCGCGGTGATCGTGCTCGGGGTCCTCTACGGCTCTCGCCGCGCTCAGCCCGTCCTGACCGAGGTGGAGCAGGACGAGCAGGTGCCGAAGACCTCGACCGTGTGAGTGATGTCGGTGAAGCCGTGCTCCGAGCCGACCATCTCGGCCCAGCGCTCGACCGCGGGGCCGTCGACCTCCACGGTGCGGCCGCAGCGGCGGCACACCAGGTGGTGGTGATGGGTGTCGCTCGCGCAGGCGCGGTAGACCGACTCGCCGTCGTCGGTGCGCAGCACGTCGACCTGACCGCCGTCGGCCAGCGCCTGCAGCGCGCGGTAGACCGTGGTCAGGCCGATCTTGGCGCCGTGGAGGCGCATCTCGGCATAGACGTCCTGCGCGCTGCGGAACCCCTCGCTCCTGCGGAGGGTGTCGTGGACGGCATCGCGTCTCGTCGTCATGCGACCTCCTCGACGCGCAACTTCGGTCGCTCGCTCAATGGTGACTCCTGGGTCCGGCCTCGCCGTACGAATCTACCGACACCGAGGGCCAGGACGAAGCCGGCGAGCGCAAGAAGCACGATCGCGGCTCCTGGAGGGACCTTGGCCGAGTAGGTGGAGGCGAGCAGGCCGCCCACGGAGGCGAGCACCCCGAACAGCATGGCCAGCAGCATCGTCGTGCGGAATCCCCGCGTCAACTGCTGGCTGGTCGCCACCGGGATCACCATCAGCGCGCTGACCAGCAGCAGGCCGACCACGCGCATGGCGATGACGACGGTGAGCGCCGCCGTGACGGCGATCAGCAGGCTGAGGAAGCGCACGGGCAGGCCGCTGGCCCTGGCCATCTCCTCGTCCTGGCAGAGCACGAACAGCTCCCTGCCGAAGATCACCACGACCGCGATCACGGCGGCGGCCAGCGCGGCGATGATCCAGATGTCCTCGGGCGTGACGCTGGCGATGGCGCCGAACAGGTAGGAGTTGAGCTTGGTGGTGCTGCCGCCCGGCGCGATGCCCATGAGCATGACACCGCCCGCGATCCCGCCGTAGAACAGCAGCGCCAGCGCCACGTCGCCGCTGGTGCGGCCGCGTGCCCTGACCAGTTCGATGGCCACGGCGCCGAGCACGGACACGATCACCGCGGTCAGCACCGGAGCGGTGCCGGTCAGGAACCCCAGCGCCACGCCCGTCAGGGCCACGTGGCCGATGCCGTCGCCGAGCAGCGACAGCCGGCGCTGCACGATGAACGTGCCGACCGCGGGCGCGCAGAGCCCCACCAGCAGCGCCGCGACGAGCGCGAGCTGGAAGAGCTCCTCCTGAAGCAGCTCAATGATCATCGTGGGTCCCCCTGCCACCCCGTGAGCGGCCCCGCGCCCGGCTCGACGGCCGCGTGCGGGTGCTGGTGCTCGTGCCCCGGCCGCGCGCAGTCGCCCTCGGGCCGCGGCGGCCTGCCGTCGTGAGCGATCCGGCCCTCGCGGATCACGACGCCGCGCGTGATGATCGGCTCCAGCGGGCCGAGCTCGTGCGCGACCAGCACCACCGTCCTGCCCTCCAGCACCAGCGCGGAAAGCGTGTCGGCGAGCAGTTTCTGGGTCTCGGCGTCCACGCCCGCGGTCGGCTCGTCCATCACGTACGTGTCCGGCTCCCCGGCCAGCGCGCGGGCGATGAGCACCCGCTGTTGCTGGCCGCCGGACAACGACTGGACGGGGTCACCTTCGCGGTCGGCCAGCCTGACGGCCTCCAGCGCGCTCGCCACGGCGGCCCTGTCGGCCGCGCTCGTCCTGCGGAACCGGCTCTGCCTGGCGATCCGGCCCGAGGCCACGACCTCGCGTACGCTGGCGGGCACGCCGCCTCCGACGTGCAGCCGCTGCGGCACGTAGCCGATGCGCCACCAGTCGCGGAACCTGGCCGGTGGCGAACCGTACACCAGGGTCGAGCCGCCGGACAGCGGCGTGAGGCCGAGCAGCGCGCGGACCAGCGTGGACTTGCCCGAGCCGTTGGCGCCCAGAAGGGCGACGACCTCCCCGGGACGGACGGTCAGGTCGATCCCCCGCAGGACGGGCTTGCCCTCGAAGGAGACCCGGCCGCCGGTCATCGCGAAGGCCGTTTCGCTCATGCCGTACACCCCAGTGCTGTTTGTAGGGTTTTGAGGTTATCGCGCATGGCGGACAGGTAGTCGCCCGAGGGCTTGCTCTCCAGCGGGTCGAGCACGGCCGTCTCCGCGCCGACCTGGCTCGCGAGCACCTCGGCGACCTTCGGGCTGACCAGGGTCTCGGTGAAGATCGTGCGCACGCCTTCGGCCTTGGCGAGCTTGGCCACCTCGGAGATGCGGGTGGGCGACGGCTCGGTCTCGGGGTCGAGCGTGATGCCGACCTGCTTGAGCTTGTAGCGGTCCGCGAGGTAGCCGAACGCCGAGTGCGCGGTGACCAGCGTCCTGGTCTCGCACGTGCGCAGGCCCTCGGCGAGCTCCTGGTCGAGAGTGCCCAGCGCGGCGGCCGTTTTGGCGGCGCGGTCCTGGTACGCCTCGGCGTGCGGGGCGTCGGCGGCGGCCAGCCGCTCGCCCAGCGTCGTGGCGACGGTGGCCAGGCGGGACGGGTCGAGCCAGAGGTGCGGGTCGTAGGCGACCTCGTGGCCGTGCTCCTCGGCGTGCTCCTCGGCGCCCTCCTCGGCGTGCTCCTCGGCGTGCTCGCCGGAAGGGATCGTCTTGACGGCGGTGGCGGCGTCGAAGCTCGTGTCGGGCTCCACGGCGTCGTCCACGGCCGGTTGGACGCCCTTGACATAGACGGTGAGCGCGGCGTTCCTGATCGCCGTGACCTGCTGGATGCCCAGCTCGAGGTCGTGCGGCTCGACGCCGGGCGCGGTCAGGCTCGTCACCTGGACGTCGGATCCCCCGACCTGCTCGGCCAGCCACTGGAGCGGGTAGATGGCGGCGACCACCTCGGGCTTGCCGCCCTCCGCCGCGGTGGTGGCCGAGCCGGCGCCGCACGCGGCGGTGGTGATCAACGCGGCTCCCGCCAGCAAACGCGCAGCACAAGACCGGGAAAATCCTGAAATCATGCATCCAGTATGCGGCAGAATGAAAATGATTGTCAAAATCTGCGACCCAGCGCCCCGGAGGGCGCAAGTCCGCGAGGGAGTGCCGTCACCTGGAGGAGCGTCGGGAGCTGCGAGGGAGCCCGCCTCAAGGAGTGAGGCCCTGAGCAGGGCGACCAGAGCGGGGGCAGGTGGCGGCGTCTGGCGACCGAGCCCGCCTCCACGGAGTGGAGGCCATGAACAGGGCCATGAACACAGGATGCCGGACGGCGGCTGGGGGCCCAGGCACGCCGCTCGGCATCCCGCGGTCGCCCCAGTGGTCGTGCGCCGGCAGAGCCGTTGCCGGCGCCCTGAGCGACGTTCGCGGCCCCGTTCCGCGAGGCGCGCGTTCGCCCGGCGCCTCGCGGAAACGGGGTTCAGTCGGGGAGCAGGGCCTCCTCGGCCAGCCGGTGCTCGCCCGCGTAGACGTTCATCGAGTCGCCGCGGAGGAAACCGATGAGCGTCAGCCCCTCCTCCGCGGCCAGCTCGACCGCGAGCGAGGAGGGCGCGGACACCGCGGCGAGCGCGGGGACGCCCCCCATGACCGCCTTCTGCACCAGCTCGAACGACGCCCTGCCCGACACCATCAGGACGGTGCCGCGCAGCGGCAGCCGCCCGTTCCTGAGCGCCCAGCCGAGCAGCTTGTCGACGGCGTTGTGGCGGCCCACGTCCTCGCGCACGCACAGCGCCTCGCCGCCGGCCGTGAACAGGCCGGCCGCGTGCAGCCCTCCGGTCCTGTCGAAGACCCGCTGGGCCGCCCGCAGCCGCAGCGGCAGGGACGTGATCACCGGCTGCGTCAGCTCGACGGGGTCGTCGCCGGCGCTCCAGCGGGCCACGGTGCGCACCGCCTCCAGCGACGCCTTGCCGCAGACGCCGCAGGAGGAGGTGGTGTAGAAGTTGCGCGGCTCCGGCGCCGGGACGCCTGGTGCGAGCCGCACGTCGAGCACGTTGTACGTGTTCCCGCCGTCCACCGTCGCGCCCGCGCAGTAGCGGATCGTGGCGATGTCGTCCGGCGAGCCCACGGCCCCCTCGCTGACGAGGAAGCCGGCGGCCAGGTCGAAGTCGTCGCCGGGCGTGCGCATGGTGACCGTCAGCGGCGTGCCGTTGAGCCGGATCTCCAGCGGCTCCTCGGCGGCCAGCGAGTCGATCTTGCGCGTGCGGGCGGTGTCCTTCACCCGCAGGATGCGGCGTTTGACGGAGACCCTAGACATAGCCGTACCCGAAACGGCCCTTGACGCAGAGGTTGCCCTTG
The DNA here is from genome assembly GCF_055586745.1 of Nonomuraea sp. NPDC049378. NCBI lineage: Bacteria > Bacillati > Actinomycetota > Actinomycetes > Streptosporangiales > Streptosporangiaceae > Nonomuraea > Nonomuraea sp. NPDC049378. Next base: position 609,356 of record NZ_JBVJHP010000001.1, on the reverse strand, counting down.
GTGACCGGGTTGTCGTGCGGCGAGGTCACCTTGACGATCTTGTTGTCCTGCACGTGCAGGGTCAGGTTGCACCCGACCCCGCAGTAGCTGCAGATCGTCGTCGTCTCCGTCTGCTTCGTCTCGTCCCAGGTGCCCTCGGCCCGCATGTCGAACTCGGTCTTGAACGACAGCGCGCCCGTGGGGCACACCTCGACGCAGTTGCCGCAGTAGACGCAGGCCGAGTCGGTGAGCGGGGCGTCGAACTCCGTGGAGATCGTCGTGTCGAAGCCCCGGCCCGCGACGCCGATGGCGAAGGTGTTCTGCCACTGGTCGCCGCAGGCGTCCACGCACTTGTAGCACATGATGCACTTGCTGTAGTCGCGTACGTAGAGCTCGTTGTCGACCTTGGCGGGCTGCTCGACGGTGGCGGCGTCGTCGCCGAACCTGGCCGGGTCGGCGGCATATTCCTCCGTCCACTCGGCCGCCCTCGGGGTGGTCGACATGTCCACCGAGGAGCCGAGCAGCTCCAGCACGACCTTGCGGCTCTGCCGGGCGCGCTCGGTGTCGGTGCCGACCTTCATGCCCTTCTCGGCCTTCCTGGAGCAGGCGGGCGCCAGCGTCCGCGCGCCCTCCACCTCCACGACGCAGACCCGGCAGGCGTTCTTCGGGGTGAGCGTGTCGCCGTAGCAGAGCGTCGGGATGTCCTTGCCCGCCGCGGCGCACGCGTCGAGGATCGTCGAGCCCTCTGGCACCCGTACGGGCTCGCCGTCGATCTCGACGTCGATGAGCCGGCGGGGCGGCTGGAGCGGGATCATCTGAAAACTCCCAGGCGGTCGATTGCTGATTCGACGGCGTTCCAGGCGGTCTGTCCGAGGCCGCAGATGGAGGCGTCACGCATGGTCTGGCCGACCTCGCGCAGCAGCACGAGATCGTCGTCGTCCACCCGGCTCGACAGCCGGTGCAGAGCCTCCTCCTGGCGTACCGTACCCACCCGGCAGGGCACGCACTGGCCGCACGACTCGTCGCGGAAGAACTCCGCGATGCGCAGCAGCAGGCTCTTGAGGTCGACGCCGTCGTCGATGACGAGCACCACGCCGGAGCCGAGCGTCGCGCCGGCGGCCCTGGTGCCCTCGAAGGTGAGCGGGATGTCCAGGTCGGTGACGAACGCGCCGGCCGCGCCGCCGAGCAGCACCGCCCTGGTCGTCCCGGTGGTGCCGGACAGGTCGAGCAGCTCGCGCAGCGTGGCGCCGAACGTCAGCTCGTACACGCCGGGGCGTTCCACCGCGCCCGAGACGCAGAACAGCTTCGGCTCGGCCGCCGCGTACGCCTGCGCCCCGTTCTCCAGGATCGGCAGCACGTTGACCAGCGTCTCGACGTTGTTGACCACGGTCGGCTTGCCGAACAGCCCCTTCTCCACCGGAAACGGCGGTTTGCTGCGCGGCTCGCCCCGCTGCCCCTCGATCGAGTTGAAGATCGCGGTCTCCTCGCCGCAGATGTAGGCGCCCGCGCCCCTTCTCAGCTCGATGTCGAAGGACAGGCCCTTGCCGAGGATGTCGTCGCCGAGCAGGCCCCGCGCGCGGGCGGTCGCGATCGCGTGCTGGAGCCGCGCGACCGCCCGGGGATATTCGCCCCTGATGTAGAGGTATCCCTTGGCGCAGCCGGTGGCGTAGGCGGCGATCGTCATGGCCTCGACCAGCGCGTACGGGTCGCCCTCCATGATGACCCGGTCCTTGAACGTGCCCGGCTCGCTCTCGTCGGCGTTGCAGACCAGGTAGTGGGGGTGGTCCGGCTGGCGGGCCGTGGCGTCCCATTTGCGTCCCGTCGGGAACGCCGCGCCACCCCTGCCGACCAGGCCCGACTCCAGCACTTCGCGGATCACTCCCGCGGGGCCGAGGTCGAACGCCCGCCTGAGCGCGGTGTAGCCGCCGGCCGCCCGGTAGTCGTCCAGGCTGGCCGGGTCGACGGCGCCGATTCTCCTGAGCAGGAGCAACCCGTCCTGCCCGGCCTGCGGCACCGCCGCCCGTTCTGGGGTCTCACCGGTGACCTTGACGCTCGGCGTGCTCCCGTTGGAGCTCGGCGGCGCCTCGGCCATGGTGGTGATCGTGTCGGGGGTGGCGGGGGCGTACACCTGCGCCACGGGCGGCGTGCCCGCCTCAAGGGCGAGCGCGGCCGGGGCCCGCTCGCACATCCCCAGACAGGGGCTCTCCTGCCACGACGTGCCCGCCGGGCCGAAGTGGTCCTCGACGCGCCGGCGTACGGACTCCGCGCCCTTCGCCTGGCAGGCCAGGTCGGTGCAGACGTGCAACATCCGCGTCGACCTGGGCTTCACGGAGAACAGCGCGTAGAACGTCGCCACGCCGTACGCCTCGGCCGGCGGGATCGTCAGGCGGCGGCAGATGTACTCCAGCGCCCCCTCACTGATCCACCCGACCCGGTCGTTGACCGCGTGCAGCGCCGGCAGCAGCTGGTCGCGGGCGGCCTCGGCGCGGGCGGCGAAGCGCAGGTCGGCCGCGGTCCGCGAGCCGCCGTCCCAGGCGGAGGCGGGCGGCCCGAGCAGGGCGTCGACCGCCGCGCGCTCCTCCTCGGACGGCTCCGCACCACGAAATCTCAGATCCATCTGATCACCCAGCCTTGACGAGCTTCTCGACGCGTACGGCGGCGGCCTTGAACTCGGCCGTGCCCGAGATCGGGTCGGTGGCCTCGATGGTCAAGGAGTTGGTGTCCACCTCGTCGGGGAAGTGGAACGTCATGAACACGAGCCCCGGCCGCAGGGCGGGGTCGATGTACACCGGGGCGGTCACCGAGCCGCGCCGCGAGGTGATCCGCACCTCCTCGCCCTCGGTCAGCCCGAGCCGCTCGGCGTCCTCGGGGCAGAGCTCGATGGTCTCCCCGCGGCGCAGCGGCGAGGCGAAACCGGACGACTGCACGCCGGTGTTGTAGGAGTCGAGCCGGCGGCCCGTGGTCAGCCGCAGCGGATACTCGTCGTCCAGCAGGTCCACCGGCGGCGAGTGCCGCAACACCGCGAACGGCGCCGGCGTGCCCCGCTTCGACGGGTCGTTCTCCCAGAGCCTGCCGTGCAGGTACGGGGGCTCCAGCTCGTCCTCCGACGGGCAGGGCCACTGGATGCCCTGCAGGTCGGCCAGCCGCTGGTAGGTCATGCCCGTGTGCTGCGGGGACAGGGCGCGCAGCTCGTTCCAGACCTCCTCCGCTCCGTCGTAGTGCCAGTCGTGGCCCAGCCTGCGGGCGATCTCGCACATGATCCAGATGTCGTCGCGGGCCTCGCCCGGCGGCTCCAGGGCCTTGCGCACCCGCTGGACGCGGCGCTCGCTGTTGGTGAACGTGCCGTCCGCCTCGCACCAGGCGGCGCTGGCCGGCAGCACGACGTCGGCCATCTGGGCGGTCTTGGTGAGGAAGATGTCCTGCACGACGAGGTGGTCGAGCATGGACAGGCGCTTGACGCAGGCCAGCGAGTCGGCCTCCGACTGCACGGGATTCTCACCGATCAGATAGCAGGTGGTGACCTCGCCCTCGGCCATCGCCTCGAGCATCTCGGTGAGGTTGTGCCCGTACGAAGGCTGGATCGGCCGGCCCCACGCGCTCTCGAACCTGGCCCTGATGTCCGGGTCGAGGATGTCCTGGAAGCCGGGCAGGCGGTTGGGGATGGCGCCCATGTCGCCGCCGCCCTGCACGTTGTTCTGCCCGCGCAGCGGCGACAGGCCCGACCCGTAGCGGCCGACGTGGCCGGTCAGCAGGGACAGGTTGATGAGTGCCCGTACGTTGTCGGTGGCGTTGTGGTGCTCGGTGATGCCGAGCGTCCAGCACAGCTGGGCGCGGTCGGCGCGGGCGTAGGCGTGGGCCAACTCGCGGATGGCGGCCGCGGGCACGCCGGTGACCTGCTCGGCCGCGCTGAGCGTCCACGGCTCGACCGACTCCTTGAACTCCTCGAAGCCGATCGTGGCCCGCTCGATGAACGCCTCGTTGTGCAGGCCGGAGTGGATGATCTCGCGGGCCACCGCGTGGGCGAGCGGGATGTCCGTGCCGACGTTGAGCCCCAGCCACAGGTCGGCCCACTGGGCTGTGCCGGTGCGGCGGGGGTCGACCGCGAACATCCGCGCGCCCTTGCGGATGCCCTTGAGGACGTGCTGGAAGAAGATGGGGTGGGCGTTCCTGGCCGCCGAACCCCACATGACGATCACGTCGGTGTCCTCGACCTCCTGGTAGGAGGAGGTGCCGCCGCCACTGCCGAACACCGCCGACAAACCGGCCACGCTCGGCGCGTGGCACGTGCGGTTGCAGGAGTCCACGTTGTTGGTGCCTATTACCACGCGGGTGAATTTCTGCCCGACGTAGTTCATCTCGTTGGTGGAACGGGCGCACGACAGCATGGCGAAGCAGTTGGGGCCGTGCTTGGCGACGTTGCGGCGGAATCCCTCCGCCGCGCGCTCCAGCGCTTCCTCCCAGCTCGCCCTGCGCAGCACGCCGTTCTCGCGCACCAGTGGATGGGTCAGGCGGTCATAGCTCATGATCCCTCCATTCTGTATACAATCACGGTATTCCCAGCTAGACCGCGCGGACAAGGTTCGCGTTCAGCAGATCGCTCACAGCGTGGATCGCGCGCAGGGTCGGCACCTCCGCTCCGGTGAGGTCGGCCAGCTCGACCACCGCCGCCAGCAGCACGTCGAGCTCCAGCGGTTTACCCTTCTCCAGATCCTGGAGCGTGGACGTCTTGTGCTCGCCGGCCTTCTCGGCCCCCCGCAGCCGGCGCTCGATCGAGATGCCGGGATCGCAGCCCACCCGCTGCGCCACCTCGACCGTCTCCCGCATCATCGCCACGACCAGTTCCCTGGTGCCGTCGTGGCGGCAGATCCCGGCCATCGTCGCCCTGGCGAGCGCGCTGATCGGGTTGAAGGCGATGTTGCCCATGAGTTTGATCCAGACATCCCGGCGGAGATCACGCTCCACCGGGCACTTCAGCCCGCCCTCCACCGCTGCCTGGCTGAAGGCGGCGCACCGCTCGGTCAGCTCGCCGTTCGGCTCGCCGATGGAGAACCTGGTGCCCTCGAGGTGGCGGATCACGCCCGGAGCCTCGATCTCGGTGGCGGCGTAGACCACGCAGCCGATCGCCCGGTGCAGCGGCAGCGCGGCGGTCACCGCGCCGCCCGGGTCGACGCTCTCGATGCGGTAGCCCTCGTACGGGCCCTTGAGTCCGTGGAAATACCACCACGGGATGCCGTTCTGCGCGGCGATGACGCTCGTGGCCTCGTGCAGAAGCGGCCGGATCATGGGGCCTGCGGAGGCGTAACTGTTCGCCTTGAGGCCCAGGAAGATGTGGTCCACCGGGCCGACCTCGGTGGGGTCGTCGGTGGCATGGGGATGGGCGACGAAATCGCCCCTGGGGGTGAGCACCCGCACACCGGCGGCGCGTATCGCCTGCAGGTGCTCGCCTCTGGCGATGAGGTGCACCTCGACTCCCGCTCTGTGGAGGGCGGCCCCCACGTATGCGCCGATGGCGCCGGCGCCAAGAACAGCGACCTTCATCATCCGCTCCGTTCTCGCGTCGGACTGTCTGTACGGCCCCCGTACAGCGGTGGGCCGCCGTCGCGACCCCACCGGAGGCGCGGATCTCCGCTGCCTGCAGTAGCTCGCTGGACGCGGGGAACTGTAGGCGCGAATTCTCCGCCGCCTGCGGTGGATCGCTGGACGAGACCCACCGTGCATTCGGTATACAGTATGGAAAAAGTCGGGTCAAGGAGCGTACCTGTGACCGTTGTTCGGCATGAACCAGTGGTGGAAGCGATGTCATGGGCCGCCGCGCGGGCCCTCGCGGCACGGTCGGTGGGGCGGTTGGAGCCGGCGCGGGTCCCGCTCCAGGAGGCGCTGGGCCGCCGCCTGGCCGCCCCCGTGACGGCCCTGGTGCCGGTGCCAGGGGTGGACGTCGCGGCGATGGACGGCTACGCCGTGGCGGGCCCCGGGCCGTGGCTGGTCGTGGGCGGCGTCCTGGCCGGGGGAGCGCCGTACGGGGGAGTGCTGCGGGCGGGTGAGGCGGTGGAGATCGCCACCGGCGCACCCGCCCCGGCGGGGGCGGAGGCGGTGCTGCCCTACGAGCACGCGATCGCGGCACCGCCTCCCGGACGTCCGGACGCCCGCGCGGTCCCGGGGCCGCAGCGACGTCCGGTGGCGGATCCCCTGTGGGTGGGCGGCGCGGTCGAGGCCGGGCGGCACATCCGGCGGCGGGGCGAGGACGTCGCCGAGGGCGCGGTCGTGCTCGGGGCGGGCTCCACGGTCACTCCCGCCGTGCTCGGGCTGGCCGCCTCGCTCGGCCACGACACCCTGCGGGTGCGGCCCCGGATCCGGGTGACGGTCCTGGTCACCGGCGACGAGGTGGTGCACGAAGGACTCCCCGCGCCAGGCCGGGTCCGCGACGCCATCGGGCCGTTCCTGCCCGGCCTCGTGGAGTGGGCGGGCGGCCGCGTCGTCGGCACGACCCGCCTGCCCGACGGTCCCGGCGCCCTCCGCGAAGCCCTCGCCGGGCCGCCCTTCACGACGGGGAAGGGCGGCGACGTGGCCGTCGTGTGCGGGGCGTCGTCGAAAGGGCCGGCCGACCACCTCCGGGGGGTGCTGGCCGGGCTCGGGGCGGAGCTTCTCGTCGACGGCGTGGCCGTGCGCCCGGGGCACCCGCAGATGCTGGCCCGGCTGCCGGGCGGCGGGCTCGTCGTGGGGCTGCCGGGCAACCCGTTCGCGGCCCTCGCCGCGGCGCTCACCCTGCTGGCCCCGATCGTGCGCGAGGCGGCGGGCGCATCAGCCGGCGCATCAGCCGGCGCATCGGCCGGCGCATCGGCCGGCACATCAATCGGCACATCAATCGGCACATCAATCGGCACATCAATCGGCACATCAATCGGCAGGGAGACGAGCGCGCTCGCCGGCCCGGTCAGGGCGCATCCGAGGGACACGCGGCTGGTGCCGGTCAGGAGGTCCGGCCGCGGGGCCGTGCCTGTGGGACATGACCGGCCCGGTTCGTTGTGGGGCGCCGCGCTCGCGGATGCCCTGGCCGTGGTGCCTGCGGGGTGGTCCGGTGAGCAGGTCGAGCTGATCGAGTTGCCCCCGGGGGGCTAGACAGGCCGTTCAGGAGGGAGTAACCATTGCGTTCATACGGTATGCAGTATGCGGAAGACAGCGCTCCGTCCCCCGGAAAGGGTTGAAGGATGTCGGAAACGATCTCTGGCGGTCATCTCGTAGCCAAGGCGCTCAAGGCCGAGGGCGTAGAAGTGATCTACACGCTCTGCGGCGGCCACATCATCGATATCTATGACGGCTGCGTCGATGAGGGCATCGAGGTCATAGACGTACGCCACGAACAGGTAGCCGCGCACGCCGCGGACGGATACGCGCGCATCACCGGCAAGCCCGGCTGCGCGGTGGTCACCGCCGGACCGGGCACGACCGACGCGGTCACCGGCGTGGCCAACGCCTTCCGCGCCGAGAGCCCCATGTTGCTCATCGGCGGCCAGGGGGCTCTGAGCCAGCACAAGATGGGCTCGCTCCAGGACCTGCCGCACGTGGACATGATGGCCCCCATCACCAAGTTCGCGGCCACGGTGCCGAGCACGGAACGGGTGGCCGACATCGTGTCCATGGCCTTCCGCGAGTGCTACCACGGCGCTCCCGGCCCGTCGTTCCTGGAGATCCCGCGCGACGTGCTCGACGCGAAGGTCCCGCTCGAGAAGGCGCGGATCCCGGAGACCGGGCGCTACCGGGCCTCCACCCGCCAGGCAGGCGACCCCGAGGCGATCGAGCGGCTCGCCGACCTGCTGGCGCACGCCGAGAAGCCGGCCATCCTGCTCGGGAGCCAGGTCTGGACGTGCCGGGCGACCGACGCGGCGATCGACTTCGTCAGGGCGCTCAACGTGCCCGCGTACATGAACGGCTCGGGCCGCGGCACGCTCGCGCCGGGCGACCCGCACCACTTCCAGCTCAGCCGCAGGTACGCCTTCACCGAGGCCGACCTGATCATCATCGTCGGCACCCCGTTCGACTTCAGGATGGGGTACGGCAAGCGCCTGTCGCCGACCGCGACCGTCGTCCAGATCGACCTCGACTACCGCACCGTCGGCAAGAACCGGGACATCGACCTCGGCATCGTCGGCGACGCCGGCCTCATCCTCTCCGCCGCGGCCCAGGCGGCGAGCGGCCGCATCGGGGACGCCGCCGCCAAGCGCAAGGCGTGGCTCGAGGAGCTGCGCACGGTCGAGACCCAGGCGTACGAGAAGCGCCTGCCCCGCCAGCACTCCGACGCCCAGCCCATCGACCCCTACCGCCTCGTCCACGAGATCAACGAGTTCCTCACCGAGGACACCATCTACATCGGCGACGGCGGCGACATCGTCACCTTCTCCGGCCAGGTCGTGCAGCCGAAGTCGCCCGGCCACTGGATGGACCCGGGGCCGCTCGGCACGCTCGGCGTCGGCACCGCCTTCGCGATGGCGGCCAAGCAGGCGCGGCGCGACAAGGAGGTGCTGTGCCTGTTCGGCGACGGCGCCTTCAGCCTGACCGGCTGGGACTTCGAGACGATGGTCCGCTTCGACCTGCCGTTCATCGGGGTCATCGGCAACAACTCCTCGATGAACCAGATCAGGTACGGCCAGGCCGCCAAGTACGGCGAGGACCGCGCGCGCGTCGGCAACACCCTCGGCGACATCCGCTACGGCGAGTTCGCCAAGCTCCTCGGCGGCCACGGCGAGGAGGTCCGGGACCCGGCCGACATCCGTCCCGCGCTGGAGCGGGCCAGGGAGTCGGGCAAGCCGTCACTGATCAACGTATGGGTCGATCCGGAGGTCTACGCCCCCGGAACGATGAACCAGACCATGTACAAGTAGGGGAAAAGCGACATGAAGGCTCTCGAAGGTGTCCGCGTCCTCGACATGACCCATGTCCAGTCCGGCCCGTCCGCCACCCAGATGCTCGCGTGGCTGGGCGCGGACGTGGTCAAGCTGGAAGCACCCAAAGGCGACATCACCCGGCAGCAGCTCCGTGACGTGCCAGACGTCGACAGCCTCTATTTCACGATGCTCAACTGCAACAAGCGCAGCATCACCCTCAACATGAAGAGCGAGCGCGGCAAGGAGCTCTTCACCGAGCTCGTGAAGAACGCGGACGTCCTGGTGGAGAACTTCGGGCCGGGCGCGGTCGACCGCATGGGCTTCACCTGGGAACGCCTCCAGGAGCTCAACCCCCGCCTCATCTACGCCTCGATCAAGGGCTTCGGCTCCGGCCGGTACGCCAAGTTCAAGGCGTACGAGGTGATCGCGCAGGCGATGGGCGGCTCGATGAGCACCACGGGCTTCGAGGAGGGCCCGCCGCTGGCCACCGGGGCGCAGATCGGCGACTCGGGCACCGGCATCCACGCGGTCGCCGGCATCCTGGCGGCCCTCTACCAGCGCGAGCAGACCCAGCGCGGCCAGCGCGTACAGGTGGCCATGCAGCACGCCGTGCTGAACCTGTGCCGGGTCAAGCTGCGCGACCAGCAGCGGCTGGCGCACGGCCCGCTTCGCGAGTATCCCAACAAGACGTTCGGCGACGAGGTGCCGCGCTCGGGCAACGCCAGCGGCGGCGGCCAGCCGGGCTGGGCGGTGCGCTGCGCTCCCGGAGGCCCCAACGACTACATCTACGTGATCGTGCAGCCGGTCGGCTGGGAGCCGATCGCGAACATCATCGGCCGTCCCGAGCTGGCGGACGACCCCGAGTGGGCGACGCCGGAGGCGCGGCTGACCAAGCTGGACAAGATGTTCCAGCTCATCGAGGAGTGGACGATCCGCCACGACAAGTGGACGGTGCTCGACCGGCTCAACGGCGCCAACGTCCCTTGCGGGCCGATCCTGTCCACCAAGGAGCTGGTGGAGGACGAGAGCCTGCGCGAGGAGGGCATCGTCGTCAAGGTCGACCACCCGGAGCGCGGTGAGTTCGTGACGGTCGGCAGCCCGCTGCAGCTGTCGGACTCTCCGGTGGACGTCGTCACCCCGCCCCTGCTCGGCGAGCACAACCAGGACATCTACGGCGAGCTCGGCGTCAGCGCGGACGAGCTTGCCGAACTCAAGACGAACGGAGTCATCTAAGTGGTCAGGGAAGTCATCGACAAGGCGCTCGCCGAAGGGCGCACCGCCCTGACAGCACCCGAAGGACGCAGGCTGTGCGAGGAGTACGGCATCGCGACCCCGGGCGAGGGGCTGGCCACGTCGGCCGCGGAGGCGGCGGAGATCGCCGAGAAGATCGGGCTCCCGGTCGTCCTCAAGATCGTCTCGCCCGACATCCTGCACAAGACGGACGCCGGCGGCGTGCTGGTCGGCCTGAAGAGCGCCGACGAGGTACGGGAGGGCTACGACACGATCCTGGCCAACGCCCGCGCCTACAACCCCGACGCGAAGATCGACGGCATCCAGGTGCAGCAGCTGGTCGGCGGCGGCCACGAGGTCATCGTCGGCGCCGTCACCGACCCCACGTTCGGCAAGGTCGTCGCGTTCGGACTTGGTGGTGTCCTGGTCGAAGTTTTGCAGGACGTTACCTTTAGGCTTGCCCCGCTTTCGGGCGAAGATGCCTTTGGGATGCTGGACAACATCAGGGCGGCAGAAGTCCTCCGTGGTGCTCGCGGCGCCGAACCCGCCAACCGGGAGGCGCTCGCGGGCCTGATCGAGCGGGTCGGCCGGCTGGTCACCGACTTCCCCGAGATCATCGAGGTCGACCTCAACCCCGTCTTCGCCGACGCGAACGGCGCGGTCGCCGCCGACGTGCGCATCCTCATCGGGGACAAGCCCGCGGAGGTCACCCGGCTGCCGCGCGAGGAGATCCTCCGGCAGATGACGCGGATCTTCAAGCCGCGCTCGGTCGCGGTGATCGGCGCCTCCGCGGAGAACGGCAAGATCGGCAACTCCGTCATGCGCAACCTCATCAACGGCGGCTACCAGGGGCAGATCCTGCCGATCAACCCCAAGGCCGACGAGATCATGGGGCTGCCCGCGTACAAGAACATCTCCGACGTCCCCGGCGACGTGGACGTGGCCGTGTTCGCCATCCCCGCCAAGTTCGTCGCGGCGGCGCTGGAGGAGACCGGGAAGAAGGGCGTGGCGGGCGCCGTCATGATCCCGTCGGGGTTCGCCGAGACGGGCAACGTCGAGGGCCAGCAGGAGATCGTCGAGATCGCGCGCAGGCACGGCGTGCGCATGCTGGGCCCCAACATCTACGGCTACTACTACACGCCGGAGAACCTCTGCGCGACGTTCTGCACGCCGTACGACGTCAAGGGCAGCGTGGCGCTGACCTCGCAGAGCGGCGGCATCGGCATGGCCATCCTGGGCTTCAGCCGCACCACCAAGATGGGCGTCTCCGCCATCGTCGGCGTCGGCAACAAGGCCGACGTTGACGAGGACGACCTGCTCACCTTCTTCGAGCAGGACGACAACACCAAGGCCGTGGCCATGCACCTGGAGGACCTCAAGGACGGGCGCGGCTTCGTCGACGCCGCCCGCCGCGTGGTCAAGGAGAAGCCGGTCATCGTGCTCAAGGCGGGACGCACCGCGATGGGCGCGCGGGCGGCCGGCTCGCACACCGGGGCCCTGGCCGGCGACGACAAGGTCTACGACGACATCCTCCGGCAGGCCGGGGTGGTGCGCGCGCCGGGCCTCAACGACATGCTGGAGTACGCCCGCGCGCTGCCGATCCTGCCCGCGCCCAAGGGCGAGAACGTCGTCATCATCACCGGGGCGGGCGGCTCGGGCGTGCTGCTCTCCGACGCCATCGTCGACGCCGGGCTGACGCTCATGGACATCCCGCCCGACCTGGACGAGGCCTTCCGCGCCTACATCCCGCCCTTCGGGGCGGCGGGCAATCCCATCGACATCACCGGCGGCGAACCGCCATCGACGTACGAGAACACGGTCCGCCTCGGCCTGGCCGACGAGCGCATCCACGCGCTCGTCCTGGGCTACTGGCACACGATCGTGACGCCGCCGATGGTCTTCGCCGAGCTCATCGCCCGCGTCGTGGCCGAGGAGCGGCAGAAGGGCAACGTCAAGCCGGTCGTGGCGTCGCTCGCCGGGGACACCGAAGTTGAGGAGGCCAGCGAATACCTGTTCGAGCATGGCGTGGTCGCGTACCCGTACACGACTGAGAAGCCCGTGGCGGTCCTCGGTGCGAAGTACCGCTGGGCCAGGGCGGCCGGGCTGCTGGGCCAGAGCCGATAGATCGCACAGCAGCCAGGCGAGGGGGCCATTCGGGGCAGCAGCGCAGAAAGGCAACAACCCCCCAGGAGGTCCGTAGGTGGACACATCGAACACACCACCGGCGGCGCAGGCCGCGCCACCGGTGGAGGACGAACGAGTATGGAAAGCGGGCCGGCTCGAGCCGATGCCCATCAGGAAACTCCCCGACGCGCCTCCATCGGTGCACATTCTCGGGCCGACGGTCTTCCTCGTCGCCCTGGGCGTGGGCATGGGAGAGTCGTACATGTGGCCCCGGCTGGTGCTGCTGTTCGGGCCGGAGATCCGGTGGCTGTTCCTGATCGGCGTCACCTTGCAGGCCGTGGTGATGCTGGAGATGGCGCGGTACGCCATGGCCACGGGGGAGAGCATCTTCTCCGGCGCGGCCAGGGTGTTCAAGCCGCTGATGTGGTTCTTCTTCATCGTCGCCATCGCCGTCTACATCTGGCCGGGGCACCTGTCGGCGGGAGCGGCGGCGTTCGAGGAGATCACCGGAATACCCTGGGTGGTGACCGCGGTCGCCGGGTTGATCCTCGTGGGCGTGATCTTCAGCCTGGCGAAGGTGATCTACAACGTGCTGGAGAACGTGCTGTCGCTGCTCATCGGCGCGCTCGTGCTCGGCACGGCCGTGGTCGCCGCCATGGTCGGCACCTTCAACGACGTGGTCACCACGATCACCGGCATGTTCTCCTTCGGCTACCTGCCGCCGGAGGCCATGACCGCGGCCTGGTTCCCGGTGATCGTCGGGGCGTGCGCGTTCGCCGGCCCGTCGGGTATGCAGCAGATGTGGTACACGCTGCACCTGCGTGACTCCGGCGCCGGCATGGGCGCGCACATGCCGAAGGTCCGCGGGCTGCGGCACGCGGGCGAGCAGGAGGAGATGCCCTCGCGCGGGTTCATGTTCGACACCGACGACCCGGCTGAGATGGCCAAGTGGAAGGGCTGGCGGCGCTGGGTCACCTTCGACGCCCTCCTTCTGTTCTGGGGCATCACCATGCTGGTCACGATCTCCTTCACGGTGATCGCCCAGTCGGCGGTGCGGCAGAACCCGGGCGTGCGCGACGTGATCGCAGGCGATGACCGGGAGGTGGCGCTCACCGCGATGGCGGACGCGGTCTCCTCCGCGGGCAGCTCGGTACTCGGGGTGGTTTTCCTCGGGTTCATCGCGCTCATCGGCCTGAACGCGACGCTGGGGTTGTTCGACTCCTTCTCCAGAGGCCAGGCCGACATGACGTACAACTTCGTGCCCGGCGCGAAGAAGGTCCGCATGTCGCACCTGTACGCGATCTTCCTCTGGGGTGTGATCATCTTCGGCATCCTGATCCTGCTGTTCGGCCCGGCCGACGGACCCAGCGGGATCCTGGACACGCTGGCGTTCCTGTCGACGTTCGCGATGGGCGCGTACTGCGTGACCCTGCTCCTGGTGAACAACCGCATGTTGCCCAAACCGATCAGGCCCAAGTGGTGGACCAACGTGATCATCGGGTTCGGCGCGGTGTTCTACCTGGGGATGTTGTTCTACAGCCTGTTCGCCTATGGCGTGGTCGTGGGCTGATGATCGGACGGCACAGCCTCGAACTCGCCCTGCCAGGGGCGTCGATCGGAGCCGCCGCCGGTGCCATGGCCGGTGGGCTGACCCTGCTCGCGGGGCAGCCCACCGGGATGGCCGCGCTGTCGGCCCTCGCGCTCGCCGTGCCGCTCGGCCTCTTCGGCGGGCTGTACGGCGTGCTCCTGGGCCACGGCGTGTTCCGGCCCGGCACCTTCGGGCCCGTCGGACTGTTCTGGATGGCGGCCTTCCCCGTGTCCCGGCTCATGCAGGAGAGCGTGGCCGGGGTCGGCATGGCCGACGGCGTGCTGCCGTTCCTGGCGTACCAGGCGATGGTGGCGCTCGGCTTCGCGATCGGCTTCGTCTGGCTGCACGAGCGGCTCATGCCGCACTGGCTCATGCGCAGGGCCGGCGCGAACCCTGAGGCCAAGGCGCTGCTCGGTGAGTACGTCAAGCACGCCCAGGCCCTGCAGGCGGCCAGGAAGGGGTCGCGTCGATGAACCTGCCCGTCTGGGTCTGGCTGGCCACGATCGGCGGATTCTGCATCGTGCTCGCGTTCGACTTCTACCTCGTCGCCCGCAACCCGCACGAACCCTCCTTCAGGGAATGTGTGGGGTGGGTGTCGTTCTACGTGGGTCTGGCCGTGGCCTTCGGCGCCGGCCTGCTCCTGTTGTCGGGCCCCGCGCACGGCGGGGAGTTCTTCGCCGGGTGGATCACCGAGTATTCGCTCAGCGTGGACAACCTCTTCGTCTTCCTGCTGATCATGAGCCGATTCCAGGTGCCGCGTCAGTATCGCCAGAAGGTGCTGCTCATCGGCATCATCCTGGCGCTGATGATGCGCGGCGCCTTCATCGCGGCCGGCGCCGAGGCGGTCTCCAGGTTCGACTGGCTCTTCTACGTCTTCGGCGCGTTCCTCGTCTACACCGCGTGGAAGCTGATCGGCCACGAGGACGACGACGCGGAATTCTCCGAGAACCTCGCCCTGCGCACGGTGCGCCGGGTGCTCCCGACCACGGACACCTATCACGGCGCCCGGCTCACCGTGCATCTGGGCCGCAGGATGGTCACCCCGATGCTGATCGTGATGGTCGCCATCGGGACGACCGACCTGCTGTTCGCACTCGACTCCATCCCGGCCATCTTCGGGCTCACCAAGGAGCCCTATCTGGTGTTCACCGCCAACGCCTTCGCCCTCATGGGGCTGCGGCAGCTCTTCTTCCTCATCGGCGGGCTGCTGGACCGGCTCGTCTACCTGAGCAAAGGGCTGTCGGTGGTGCTGGCGTTCATCGGGGTGAAGCTGATCCTCGAGGCCCTGCACCACGACGGCGTGTCGTGGGCGCCGGAGATCCCGATCATGGTCTCTCTCGGCGTCATCCTCGGCACCCTGGCGGTGACCACGGTGCTGAGCCTGATGAAGTCGTCCCGCGACGCCAGGGCGAAGGAGGTGGAGCCGGAGCCTGCCGACCGCTGACGCGCCTCGCACCCGGGGCCGAGGCCGCGCGCGGGGGCGGCACCGCCCCTGCCGCGGCTCGGCGGCATGCTCACAACGACGTGCCCAAGGGCGCCTGCCCAGGGACGGGGACTCTTGTGCACGTCGTGCTGCCGTCTCACAGTTGGCGCAGGGCTCCTCCGTCGATGGCCCATTCGGCGCCGGTGACCTGGGCGGCGCGGGGGGACAGCAGGTAGGCGATGACGCCGGCCACCTCCTCCGGGGTGCCGATGCGCCCGGTGGGCAGGCGCCGCTCGACGCGGATGAAGTGGTCGACGGCGTCTGCCGGCGGCAGGTCGAAACGCTGGGCCAGTTGCTCGGCGAAGCCGCCAGGAGCGTCGAAGAGCGCGGTGCGCGTAGGGCCCGGAGAAACGATGTTGGAGCGCACCCCGGCCGGGCCGAGGGCCGCGGCCAGGGATTTCGACACCGACAGCAGTGCCGCCTTGGACGCGGCGTAGTCGGCGATGGACGCGTCGGGCATGCGGGCCGCCTCGCTGGCGACGTGGACGATGCTGCCTCCCTCGGGGTTCTGCGTCAGGATCGGCAGCGCAGCTCGCGTGAGCCGGACAGCTGAATGCAGGTTGAGCTCGAAGGTGGCGTGCCACTGGTCGTCGTCGATGTCGGCGAACGAGTCGCGGGAGATCAGGGCGGCCGCGTTGTTGACCAGTCCGTCGAGCTTGCCGTGGCGGTCCATGATCTGTGTGACGACCTGCGTCGCGACCGCCGGATCGGTGAGGTCGGCGCGGATGAGCTGTGTGGCAGACGGCAGCGCGGGCTGAGGGAAGGTGCCGCGGGCGATCGCCACGACCTGAGCTCCTTCCCCGGCGAGCAGATGGGCGGTCGCCAGGCCGATGCCGCTGGTCGCACCGGTGACGAGAATGACCTTGCCGGAGAGGTGAAGGTCCATGGCGGGCTCCTTGGAAGCCGGAGACGAGGGGATGGGCTGGGTTGCGGGGCACTGGGGCCTGCGGGGCGGGGCGCGTGCGCGCAGGCCGTACCGGCAGCTCGGGACATCCATCTCACGTGTTTGGTCCGACGAACGCCCCCGCGCGGGCGGCGGCCAGAGTGCGCAGAGCCGCCCGCTCGGCGACAGCCGCATCGATGACCTCCCGGGTGACCAGCAGGCGATAGTAGATGGGCGCGGAGACGGCCCGGATGACCTCCTCGCCGTCGGTGCCCGGCGGAAGCTCGCCGCGCGCGATGGCCAGGTCGACGCACTCTTCCCACTCGTGGATGCGACGGACATAGAACGCTCGAAGAGCGTCGGCCGCGCCTCCGTCGCAGGTGGCAGCTGTGATCATGGCTTCGAGTGTCGGGCCCAGGCGCTCGTCGGTGATGCCGTGGAGAACATTGGCAGCATGAGCGCGAAGGTCTCCTTCGATGGTTCCCGTGTCGGCGTGCGGAGCCGACTGCTCGGCGAGTTCCCTCATCAGATCAGTCACGAGACCTGCGGTTGTTCCCCAGCGACGGTACAAGGTGGTTTTGCCCACGCCTGCTCGTGACGCCACGTGATCCATGACCAATCCATGGAAGCCGCGTTCCATCAGCTCGTCCTGGGTTGCCTCGAGCACCGCGGCACGCACTCGGGCTGTGCGACCGCCAGGACGCACCGTCCCTGCCGAGCGGGAATCCTGATTCATGGAGGCTCCTGCATCACGCCGATGCTATCGGCACCAATGACCCGTTAAGGACGTGACTTGCTGGTGTCGCCGCGACATGCCCTGAACACCGTCTCGCTCCACCGAACGCACAGTTCGGTGGAGCGGCTCCATCGGCTCAGGGGATGATGCGGCGTTCGCGCATGCCGGACAGGATGTTGAGGAACATCTCCTCGGTGTCGACGAAGTCGTGGAAGCCGAAACGCCGGGCCTTGGTGCCGTCGGCGAACATGTCGTAGTCCCAGGAGAACACGAAGTCGCCGAACCCCCACGATGACAGCTCTTCGTAGGTGTGCGGCTCCAGGCCGTACTTGCGCGTCATCTCCTCCCAGAGCGGCGCCTTGTCGGCCATGACGGTCGCCAGTGACATGGGAAGCGGGCTGGCGACTTCCAGATCGAAGAATTGGGCGATCTTCGGCCACATGTCGTCCCAGCGGAACAGATCGCCGTTGTTGATGTTGAACGCCTGGTTCGCGCATCGGGGATCGGTCGCTGCCCAGACCGTTGCCTTGGCGAGCAGCCCGGCGTCGGTCATCTCAAGGAGGCTGTGGTAGGCCCCCGGCTTGCCGGGGAAGCGCATGGGCACGCCGAGCTCCTTGGCGATGGAGCCGTAGACGGCGATCACCATGGCCAGATTCATGGGATTGCCGAGGGCGAAGCCGCACACGACGGACGGGCGGATCGCCGACCATGTCCAGGACTTGCCCCGCTGCCGCCGCTCCAGGAACTCCTGCTGGTCGACGTTGAACTCCGGCGGCATGTGGTGCGGGTCCGATTCGCGGGCCGGCGTCTTGAACGGTCCGAGGTGAGCACCGTACACCTTGTAGCCCTGCATCAGGCTGATGTGAGCGAGGTCGTGTGCGAAGGGCTCGACGGCGTCGACGACGTTGACGAGCATCGCGAGGTTCGGCGGGACGAGTTCGGCCCAGGTCGGCCGTTCCTGGTAGGCGGTGTAGAAGATGTGGGTGACCTCGTTCAGGCCGGAGAGCTTCTTGGTGCAGTCCTCCGGGTCGAGCAGGTCGACGGAGATGTTGCGGAGGCGGTCGCTGTCCGGCGCGGAACGGCGGGACAGGCCGATCACCTCCCAGTCGTCGAAGGTGGCCAGGTGGTCGACCAGGTTACGGCCGATCACGCCCTGGGCGCCGACGACGAGGGCGACCTTGCGCTGGGTGCTCATTCGGGTGTTCTCCTGTTCCAATGGTGATGGCTGGTCACGGCAGAAGGTGCCTGCGCGTCACGTCGCCGATCCGGGTGTAGAGGGTGTCGGTGCGCTGGACAGCACGACCGGCCAGGTAGAAGGCGTGGATCATTCCGTCGTAGCGGGTGTGCGTGACCGTCGTCCCGGCTGTGGCCAGGCGTGCGGCGTACAGTTCGCCTTCGTCGCGCAGCGGGTCGTACTCGGCGGTCATCACGAGTGCCGGCGGCAGCCCGTCGAGGCGGGCCCGCAGCGGTGAGGCGTAGGGGTCCGCCGGGTCGTGGGGTCCCAGGTACTGGGCCCAGTTCCATCGCATGGTGCGGCTTTCCAGCCCGTAGCCTTGCGCGTACGTCTGGTGGGAGGCGGTCGCGCAGGCCGCGTCGGTGGCTGGATAGATGAGGATCTGCAGGCTGATGGCGGGTCCGCCTGCGTCGCGGACGCGCAGGCATGTCGCGGTGGCCAGGTTGCCGCCGGCGCTGTCGCCGGAGACACCGATCCGCTTCGAGTCGATCTGCAGGTCGGTGGCGTTCTCGGCGATCCACGACACGGCCGCGTGGCAGTCGTCGAGTGCCGCGGGAAAGCGGTTCTCCGGAGCCTTGCGGTAGCCGACAGTGATGACGGCGCAGCCTGTGGCGTTCGCCAGCCTGCGCGAAGGCCGGTCGTATATCTCGGGGTCGCCGCTGACCCAGCCGCCCCCGTGGAAGTGGACGAGGCACGGGTACGGGGGTTTGCCGTGCGGATAGTGGACCCGGGCCGGCAGCGCGGAAGCCGGCCCGGGGATGGTCACGTCTCGGACGTGGGCCACGGGCTCCGGCTCGCCCTGCAACTCGAGGTACTTCAAGATGCCGGTGCGGGCGCCGGCGACTGTCATGCGGCCGGTGGGGGCCCGGTTCCTGGTTGTGCTGTCCAGGAGAGCGGCAGCTTGCGGATCCAGAGGCATGGTGTCTCGACGGGCTCAGCGCGTCGCACGAAGGGCGACGCGATCGCGGTGCAGCAGAACGCCGCCGATCGTGGTGGCGAGACCGGACAGGCCCATCATCGTCATCATCGGCACGGGCGATCCGCCCAGACCGCCTACGGCGGCCAGGGTGGGCAGCGGCAACAAGCCGCCGCCTACCAGCGCGCTGATCGCGATCACGGTCGCAACGCCGACGTAGCGCACCTCCACCGGGAACAGGTGCGACATCATGGTCGGCACCACCCCACCGAAGATCCCGTATGAGACGGCGCCGACGATCATGGCCAGCCACAGCGCGTATCGGTCGCCTGTGCCGATCAGCAGGTAGGACGGTATGGCCCACGCCATCGTCAGCACGCCTGAGATGATCACGATGCGCTCGCGGCCCCATGCGTCGCCGTATCTGCCGCTGATCGCCACGAGAACGACCAGGGCCAAGCCGGTCAGCACCAGTCCGAGCTGCACGTCCGCGGCGGACAGTTCCGGTTGGTACTTTCCGACGTATGCCAGCAGGCTGGTGAGGAACGCGTAGCCGAAGGTGACCGGTCCGATCCACATCAGCACGCAGATCAGCAACGGCCGCCGTGCCCGGCGCAGGAGCGTGCTGAACTGTCCGGAGGCGGCGCGGCGTTGCGTGGCCACTTTGCTCGACGCCTCGACGAATTCCGGTGTCTCGGAAAGCCGGCTGCGCAGGAGAAGCCCGAAGACGACCAGGACTCCGCTGAGCAGGAACGGCACTCGCCAGCCCCAGGCCTGCCAGGTGGCCTGTCCGACCACCAGGTTGACGATCAGCATCGATGCGCCGGCGGAGAGTATGCCGATCATGTTTCCGATCTGGGGGAAGGCGCCGTAGAGCGTGGCGAGCCTGGGAGGCGCGTGCTCAACGGCGACGACGACCGCGCCGGGATACTCGCCGCCCACGGCCAGTCCTTGGAGCATCCGGAGCGCTACCAGGATGATGGGGGCAGCCACGCCGATCGCGGCATAGGTCGGGAGAATCCCGATGCCGACCGTCGCCACGCCCATGATGGCCAGTGACGCCAGCAGCGCGGGTCTGCGGCCGAGCCGGTCGCCCATGCGGCCGAACACCGTCGCGCCCAGCGGCCGGATGAGGAAGGCCACAGCGTGCCCCGAGAACGCGGCCAGGGTGCCGAGCCACGGCTCGAAGCTGGGAAAGAACAGCGGGCCGAACACACTGGCCGCGATGAAGGAGTACAGGATGAAGTCGTAGAGTTCTATCGCGTTCCCGATCATGGCCGCGAAGCCGACCTGGCGGGGCGTCAGGGCATTGCGTGGCCGTACGTAGGTGGTCGCGTCTGGGTCGGTGATTGCCATGGGCCGTGCCTTTGCCGTGGTGCCGTCGTCAGCTGAGCGGGAGCGGGGGGTTCGCGCTGCGGACTTGTTCTACTGTGATGAAGGCCAGGTCGTCGCCGCCGATGTTCTCCAGGTCGTGCAGCAGGTACTCGCCGGCGCCGAAGACGTACTCCCGGGTTTCGCCGCGGCGGTAGGAGACTTCGCGCGTGGTGCCGTCATGGGTGTGCTGGCGGCTGCGTCCATCGGTCAGCGCCGTCCAGAAGTAGTCGAGCACGTGCCGGTGCGCCGGCAGCCGCTCGCCGGGGGCGAGCCTGATCTGCCAGACGCGCACTCGCTCGGATTCGTGAAGCAGCAGTCCACCGACATGGCCGTTGTGAGCGTTGGCCTGGAACTCGTCTCGGAGGCTCGCCGGCCAGTCGCTGAAGTCCGTCCCCACGACGGCTCCCGCGAGTGGGAGGTTATCCAGGAATGTCACAGTGGGTCTCCTTCCGAGAGAGTCGGCTGTTGAACGAGTCTCGTTGCAGCCACGCCTATAAGTCGAACTCATATCTTTCATAGATCCGATAAAATCTGTTCATGGTAAGCCTGCGTCAGATCGAATACCTGGTCACCGTCGTGGACGAGGGCTCCTTCACGCGCGCAGCCGCGCTGCTGCACGTCACACAGCCCGCGCTGTCCCATCAGATACAGGCACTTGAGCGGTCCGTCGGAGCCGCGCTGCTGGAACGAGCATCACGTGGTGCGCATCTCACCCCGGCCGGACGCGCTTTCCTGCCGCACGCCCGGGCGGTCCTCACGGACGCGGCCAACGCTCTCTCCGCCGCCAGGCAATCGGTGGGGCTGGCCGGCGGAGAGCTCAAACTCGCGACCACCTATTCGATCAGTCTCGGCCTGCTGCCTGCTGCCCTGCGTCTGTGGAGCCGGCGCCACCCGGACGTCGATGTCCGCCTCTACGAGCACCGGCATTCGGATGAGCTGACGAAGGCCATGACGGGAGGGCAGGCAGACCTGGCCATCGGGCCTCGTCCGCCAGACTGGACGGGGCCGATACACACGCTGGGCATCGAAGATTTCGTCATCGCGGTCTCGCGTGACGACCCCCTCGCCGTCCGTCACGCCACAGAGGTGGATCTCGCGGAGCTACGTGAGCGCCGCTGGGTGCACTACGCGCCCGACAACGGCCTTGCCGATGTCCTGAACCTGGCGTGCGCGAGAGCCGCGTTCCAGCCCAGCATCGCCGTACGGACCGAACAAACCGCGTCCGCGCCCATCCTCGCGGCCGCCGGCCTCGGGCCCGCTCTGGTTCCGGCCAACATCGTGCCGGACGGGTACGAGGGCTACGCCCTCAGGCCGTCACCGGGTGTGCGCCGGGAGCTCACCGCCTACGCGCGTACCGTCCCCGATGCGCTCGTCAGCGCCTTCCTCGTCATATTGAAGGAAAGCACGCGCGAGCGTCTGTCCCGCCCCGCGTCATGACCTGGCCTTCGGCCGTGGGCCGCGGTGGTCGCCGTTCGTCCCGCCGTCGCGGGACGGGGTTCCGCCAGCCGGTCAGCCCCGGTCGTCAGCGCCTTTCGAGGGCCGCAGCACCGCGGCCACTGCCTGAGCCATGGCACGGTAGCCGGCATCGTTGGGATGCAGCTTGTCACCGCTGTCGTAGGCGGGATCGAGCAGATCCGGGTCGGACGGCGAGGCCATCGTCCGGTCGAGGTCGACCACGGCGTCGTACTCGCTGGACGTGCGGATCCACCGGTTGAGCTCGTTGCTGGCGGTCGCCGCGTGATCTCCCCAGTGATCCGAGCCCTTGAAGGGCAGCAGGGTCGCGCCGATCACCTTGATGCCCCTGGCGTGTGCCTTCTTGATGAGGCGCTGGTGTCCCGCGATCAGCTCGCGTGCCGGAATGACAGGGTTCGGCTTGTAGGTAGGCGTGTCCGACTCGCTGAAGCCGATGTCGTTGATGCCCTCCAGAATGACGACCGTGTCCACCCCAGGCTGATCGAGCACGTCACGATCGAACCGAGCCGACGATTTCTCTCCATACCAGGAGGAGTCGTTGAGCACCAGGTTTCCGCCGATGCCTGCGTTGAGTACGGGCCGCGGCTTGCCTGAGGCGTCGAAGACCTCGGCCAGTTCGTCCGAGAAGCGGTTGTTGGCGTCGTTGGTGGAGCCGAAACCATCGGTGATGGAGTCGCCGAATGTGACGACGGAGCCGCGTCCCTGCTCGCCGCCGGTCACGTCGAGTCCGGAGAGGTAGTACCACGAATGCGTGCTCTGCGTGAACGCGGACCCGGACGGATCGGTGCGGTGGTCGCCAGCGGCGCGGTAACTGGTGGCATATGCCTGGGAGTGGAAACTGGCGGGACCGGTGGTCCCCGCGAAGTACAACGTGACGGTCAGCGAATCCATGGCGCTGACGTCGAAAGGCAGCGGATCGCTGGCTGCCTGGCCGCGCGCCGGGATGGTCAGCGACGTCGATCGCCCGAACCTGAGATGCCGTACGGAGCCGGCCTTGACGGACGCGCCTTCTTCTGCTCGTGCGACGGTGGCACCGGTGACGCGCAGTGGTGAGGTGCCGTAGAGGTTCGACAGGCGGATGCGAACGCTCCTGCCGCCGGCGGTTGTTCTGACGACCTGCCGAACGCTCTGGTTGGAGAAGCCTTCCTCGGACCAGTTCGGCTCGAAGCCGATACTCGGTCGTTGCGGCGAGGCGATCCAGCCGGCGGCCCAAGCTGAGGTGGCGGCCGATGCGGGGGGTGGTGCGCTTGCGCATCCCGCGCCGGTCGACAGCACCGCTGTCGCCGCCAGCGGGACCAGCAGCCTGGTACGAGGACTTCGCTTGAAGGAGGTCATGATTATCCCATCACAGGCTAACGGTTCATTTGTTCCGTTAAGGTGAGACCAACTGTAGCAGTCTTAATGGAACGAACGGACCGTTAGCTGGGTGATGTCAGCCACGAGTGACGACGCTCGACACGGGCAGGAAGGTCCTGGCCATGGGAAACGTGCTCCGTCATCACCGTCGGCCGCTGCCGGGTGGTGTTCACGGGGACGGCGCACAGGCTTGATCTGGCCACAGGTGTGGCGTCGCCAATGATGGCGGCCTTCGCGTGATTCTGGTCGGCGAGGTTCCCGGCGGGATCGCCCTCCGGTTGGACGAGCCGGAGCGGGTGGAGACGGTGCTGGGTGGCGAGGGTGCGCGACCGGGCGCTCTGGCCGGCCGCGTCTCCCTCGTCCACTAGCGCGGCCGGCGTCGGCTATGTCCGGCGGGAGACTGGTTTCGGAACAGCCGAGACCCGTGGGTTCCCTGTGGCAGGACGCCGACGGGTCGTCTTACGTTGCTGGAGCCCGGACCTGAGGCCGAAAGCGCGCGGGGGGCGACGGCCCTGCCGGCTCAGCGGCATGTCCGCGGCGAAAGGTGCCTGCGCGTCACTTCGCCGATCTGGGTGTGGAGCTCAACCGCCCCGGCGACTCACTGACGTTCAGGCGACGCACTCAGCATCGAGGGCTCTTGCGTACGTCGTGCTCTGCGGTCCACTGGCGCAGGTAGCGCTCCGCGTCGTCGGCGGAGTAGTGCTTCCTGAGCGCCGTGCTGAGGCCGAGGCCGATCACCCGGCCATCGGCGGAATGGCCCGCGGGATCACCCAGGAGAAAGCGGATCAGCGCCTTCACGGTCATGCACCTCCCATCTCTGCTACGCATCCTCTGCCCGAGGTGTTACGCAGCATGTCGTCTTCTGTGAACGTCAGATCACCCCGCGGGCCATCCCCGCAGGTCAGCCCGCGGCGGGTCCGAGCAGGTCGTTCTGGACGCTCCGCGCGGGTCGGACCCGCGCGGGTTCTGGCGCGCGGTCAGCCCGCGCGGGCCTGCGCGCGGGTCACCCCGCGCGGATCTTCGCGCGCCGTCAGCTCGCGGCCGGCGTGCGCGGGCGCCGCCGCCGCACCGGCTTGGGCGCGGGCTCCACGGGCTCGTTCTCCCGCTGCTCCATGTAGGAGGCGCGGGTGTGCTCCGTGTGGTCACGCATGATCTTGGCGGCGCGGTCCTCGTCGCCCGCCTCGATGGCGTCGATCAGCGAGGTGTGCTCGTCCCACGAGGCCATGCCGCGCTGGCGGGCCACCGGCGTGTGATACCATCGCACGCGCCTGGCCACCTGGGCGGCCAGCTCCGCGAGGACCTTGTTGCCCGACAGATCGGTCACCAGGGCGTGCAGCTCGGAGTTGGTGGCGACGGCCGCGTCGACGTCGTCCGACTGCACCGCGGCGATGCCGCGGGAGCACAGCGCGCGCAGCCGTTTCACGCCGTCCTCGCCGGCGTGCACGGCGGCCAGCCGGGCCGACTCGGTCTCGAGCAGCGTGCGGACGGCCAGCAGTTGGTCGGCCTCCTCAAGCGTCGGGACGTGCACGAACGCCCCCTGGCCGGGATGCAGGTCGACCCAGCCCTCGCCGCTGAGCTGCTGCAGCGCCTCGCGGACCGGCTGCCGGGAGACCCCGAGCAGCTCGGCCAGCTCGCTCTCGACGAGGTGCTGGCCGGGCTTGAGCTGGCCGGAGACGATGAGCTCTTGGATAGCCTCTATCACGCTCTCCCGGAGCGTGGCGGGACGGGGAATCTTCGCGGCCGCCGTCTGACCGGCCTGATCCGACAGCAACATGGGCACGTCTCCAGGGCTGAACTAAAAGTTTTTGGTCGACTGCCTACAGCATACCGGCCAACGATTGTCCATGGTCGTGAGTCTCATCACAGCGGTATCGTCGCGGGCAGGCCGGGGATGCGCAGGCGGGGCGCGGCCAGCGCGGGCAGCGCGGCCAGGGTGGCGGCGGTCAGGAGCGCGGCGCCCGGAGCGGTCAGTGCCGCCATGGCCAGGGCCACGGCGCCGACGCCCGCCAGCGCCTTGGCGCTGTAGATGACGGCGTGGATCTCGCCGGCGCGCTCGGTGCCGAAGAACTCGCGCACCAGGCTGGCGAGCAGCGGGTAGAAGGCGCCACCGCCCAGCCCGGCCGCGATCGCGCCGAGCCAGAGCAGGCTGGCGCTGACGGTCGCCTGCGCCGGCGAGCCGCCGACGTGCGCGCCGCCGGCGGCCAGCAGCACCTGGCCGACCGCGAGCGCGCCCAGCACGGCGGCCAGCACCCGCCTGCGGCCGAACAGCTCCGAGCAGCGCATGGCCACCGACCTGCTGGCCCCGTTCAGCGCCACCATGAGGGCCACGGCGCCCCACGTCCCCGTGCCCGCGACCACGATCACGTCGAAGACCGACACGGCGCCCGCGCAGGTCAGGATCAGCGCGAGCGCGGGCAGCGTCCGCGTGCGCAGCGCCTGGGCGAGCAGGAACTGCCTGGCCGCCTCCGGGGTGACGCGCAACCGTGCCGCGTCGAGGGCGTGCGTGCGCGGGTCGACGTCGTCGGGCCACCACAGGGCCGGGGGGAGCCGCAGGTGGCGGGCGGCCGCCCCGATGACCGCCACCGCGACGGCCGCGGCGGTGATGAAGGCGGCCTGCGTGGCGCCGGGAGCGATGCCGGCCCAGAGCAGCAGGGGCACGGCCCCGTACCCGAAGGCGCCGGTGATCAGGCCGACGCGGGCGGCGGGCCGTTCCGGGAACCAGGAGGAGACGACCTCGCCGCAGACGCCGTAGACCAGGCCCGCGCCCAGCCCGCCGAGCAGTCCGTAGCCGGTGAGAGCGGCCAGGGTCACGGAGCCCGGGGCGCCGCCCGCGAGCGCGGCGGCGGCGCCTTCGGCCGGCGGCGCCGCGACCGTGAGGGCCGCCGCGACGAGGCCGAGCCCGCTCAGCGCGGCTCCGAGCGCCAGGCTCGCGCGTACGCTGAGGCGCCCGCGCCGCACCAGGTGAAGGGCGGGCAGCGCGCCCGCCGCCTGGCAGGCGATCCAGACGGCCAGCAGGGTCAGCTCCTTCTGGGCGAGCAGCGCGGCGTAGCCGTACTGCAGCGGGCTGATCGCGGCCATGGCGGCCCAGGACAGCCAGAACATGCGCTTGCGGTCGGCGGGGACGGGCCCGGGAAGGTACGAGCGGCCACGCCAGTCTCGAACTGCATTCTCCATACTGTATGGAATATCCAGTCGACGGAGCCCTGTCGAGACCCTAGACGAGGGATATTCCATACGGTATACCGTCTACAAAGGAGGCTCGAATGGACCTGTACGAATACCAGGCGAAGGAGCTCTTCGGGCGTCACGGGATCCCGGTCCCCGCCGGCAGGGTCGCCACCACCCCCGCGCAGGCCGGCGCGATCGCGGCCGAGCTGAACGCGCCCGTTGTCATCAAGGCCCAGGTCAAGACCGGCGGACGCGGCAAGGCGGGCGGCATCAGGACCGCGGCGGGGCCGGTCACCGCGGAAGTGGAGGCCGACCGCGTCCTCGGCATGGACATCAAGGGGCACGTCGCGCGAAGCGTGCTGGTCGAGACCGCGACCGTGCCGTTCGAGGAGTACTACGCGGCCTTCCTGGTCGACCGGGCCGAGGGCGGGTTCCTGGCCATGGTGTCGAGCCAGGGCGGCATGGAAATCGAAGAGCTCGCCGCCACCGACCCCGACGCGCTGGTGAAGCTCCCCGTCGACCCGGTGTCCGGAGTGGACGCCGAGACCGCGCGGGCGCTCGCCGCCAAGGCGGGCCTGCCCGAGCAGGCGGCCGAGACGCTGGAGAAGCTGTGGCGGGTGCTGGTCGCGGAGGACGCCCTGCTGGTCGAGGTGAACCCGCTGATCTGCACCACCGACCAGCGGATCGTGGCGCTCGACGGCAAGGTGACCCTGGACGACAACTCCGCCTTCCGGCACTCCTGGGAGCAGGAGGAACACGCGGACGGCCTGGAGGCCCGCGCCCGGGCCAAGGGACTGAACTACGTCAAGCTCGACGGCGAGGTCGGCGTGATCGGCAACGGCGCCGGCCTGGTCATGAGCACGCTCGACGTGGTCGCCGGAGCGGGAGCCGCCCCCGCCAACTTCCTGGACATCGGCGGCGGCGCGTCCGCCAAGGTCATGGCCGACGGGCTGGAGATCATCCTCGACGACCCCGGCGTGCGCTCGGTGCTGGTCAACGTCTTCGGCGGCATCACCGCCTGCGACGCGGTGGCGAACGGCATCGTCACCGCACTCGAACTTCTCGGCGAACGCGGCCACGGCAGGCCCATCGTCGTACGGCTGGACGGCAACAACGCCGAGGTGGGCCGGCGCATCCTGAGCGACGCCAGGCACCCGGCCGTCCGCCAGGTCTCGACCATGGACGGCGCCGCCGAGACGGCGGCCAGACTCGCGGCAGGTGCATGATGGCGATCTTTCTGACCAAGGACAGCCGGGTGCTCGTGCAGGGCATGACGGGCGCCGAGGGCAGCAGGCACACGGCCCGCATGCTCGCCGCGGGCACCGACATCGTGGCCGGGGTGACACCCGGCAAGGGCGGGCGCTCGGTGGACTTCGGCGAGCGGACGGTGCCCGTGTTCGGCTCCGTGGGCGAGGCGATGGCCGAGACGGGGGCCGACGTCTCCGTCGTCTTCGTGCCGCCCCGGTTCACCCGCTCGGCCGTGGAGGAGGCCGTCGAGGCGGGCATCCCGCTCTGCGTGGTCATCACCGAGGGCGTCCCCGTGCACGACGCCGTACGCTTCCGCGCGCTGGCGAGCGGCCGCACCAGGATCATCGGGCCCAACTGCCCCGGCCTGATCAGCCCCGGCCAGTCCTCCGCCGGCATCATCCCCGCCGACATCACCTCCGCCGGGCGCATCGGGCTGGTCTCCAAGTCGGGCACGCTGACGTACCAGCTGATGTACGAGCTGCGCGACCTCGGCTTCTCCACCGCTGTCGGCATCGGCGGCGACCCGGTCATCGGCACCACCCACATCGACTGCCTCCAGGCGTTCGAGGAGGACCCGGGCACCGACGCCATCGTCATGATCGGCGAGATCGGCGGCGACGCCGAGGAGCGGGCCGCCGCCTACATCGCCGCGAACGTCACCAAACCCGTGGTCGCCTACGTCGCCGGCTTCACCGCGCCGGAGGGCAAGACCATGGGGCACGCGGGCGCGATCGTGTCCGGCTCGTCCGGCACGGCCCAGGCCAAGAAGGAGGCCCTGGAGGCCGTCGGCGTCCGCGTCGGCCGCACCCCCTCGGAGACGGCCCGCCTCTTCCGCGCCACGCGCGAGGGAGGGTCTTCGTGAGATTCACCGTCAACCTGTCCATCCTGTTCACGGACCTGCCGCTGCTGGAGCGTCCGGCCGCGGCGGCCAAGGCGGGGTTCGACGCCGTGGAGATGTGGTGGCCGTTCGACGGCCCCGACCCCGCGGGCGCGGAACTGGCGGCGCTGCGGCAGGCCGTCGAGGACGCGGGGGTGCGCCTCACGGGGCTCAACTTCGACGCCGGGAACATGGCGGCGGGCGATCGCGGCCTGCTGGCCAGGCCCGGCGACTCGGCGAGGTTCCAGGCGAACGTCGACGTCACGGTCCGGCTGGCGGGCGAGCTGGGCTGCGGGGTGCTCAACGCCCTGTACGGCAACGGCCCCGGCACCGACAGGGACCTGGCCGTGGCGAACCTGAGGGGGGCCGCGGACGCGGCGGCGGACATCGGCGCGACCGTGGTCGTCGAAGCCCTCAACTCCCACGAGAACCCGAACTATCCGATCACGTCGTCGCAGGCGGCGTTCGAGCTGATCGACGAGGTCGGCAGGGACAACGTGGCCTTCCTGGCCGACCTCTACCACCTGCACCGGATGGGCGAGGACGTGCTCGCGCTCATCGACGGGCACGCGGAACGCTTCGGCCACGTGCAGATCGCCGACGACCCAGGAAGGGGACGTCCGGGCAGCGGGCGCATGCCGTACCGGGAGATCTTCGCGCGGCTGGAGGCCGCCGGCTACCGCGGCCACGTCGGCCTGGAGTACCGGCACGAAGGGCCGGGCGCATTCGACTGGAGGCGCACATGAACATCGGCTTCATCGGCTTGGGGATCATGGGCAGCCCCATGGCCGCCAACCTCGTCAAGGCCGGGCACGCCGTGAGCGGGTACGACATCAGCGCCGAGCGGGTCGAGCAGCTCGCCGGGCTGGGCGGCAAGGGCGCCACCGGCGTGGTCGACGCGGTCGCCGGCGCGGACGTCGTGATCACCATGCTGCCCGACTCGCCGCAGGTGGAGGAGGTCGCGCCGCTGGTCGTCGAGTACGGCAAGCCGAACCTGCTCTACGTCGACATGAGCACCATCAAGCCGGAGACCTCCCGCCGGGTGGCGCGCCAGGCGGCGGCCGCCGGGGTACGGGCGCTGGACGCCCCGGTCAGCGGCGGCGAGCGCGGCGCGATCGACGGCACCCTGTCGATCATGGTGGGCGGCGACGCCGAGGACGTCGCGGCGGCCGGGCCGGTGCTGGGCAGCCTCGGCACGACCGTGGTGCACGTCGGCCCCGCGGGCGCGGGCCAGACCGTCAAGGCGGCCAACCAGCTCGTCGTCGGCGGCGTGTACGGGCTCGTGTCGGAGGCCATCGTGCTGCTGGAGGCCTCGGGCGTCGACCCGGCCGCCGGCCTGGACGTGCTCGCGGCCGGCCTGGCGGGCTCCAGGATCCTCGAGCTCAAGCGCCACACCATGGTCAGGCGGGAGTTCGCCCCGGGGTTCCGCATCGACCTGCACCACAAGGACATGGGCATCGCCGTCGCCGCGGCCCGCGAGGCCGGGGTCAGCCTGCCGCTCACCGGGCAGGTCGCCCAGCTCATGGCGGCGGCCAGGGCGCAGGGCCACGGCTCGCTCGACCACTCCGCCCTGCTCAAAGTGATCGAAAGGCTGAACGGATGAATCGAATTCCGTGCATGGAGGCCGTGGTCGCGGTGCTGGAGTCGGAGGGCGTGGACACCGTCTTCGGCATCCCCGGCGCGGCCATCCTGCCGCTCTACGCGGCGCTCCAGAACAGCTCGATCCGGCACATCACGGTACGCCACGAGGAGGGCGGCACCCACGCGGCCGACGGCTGGGCCAGGGTGACGGGGAACGCCGGCGTCTGCATCGGCACGTCCGGCCCCGCCGGCACCAACATGATCACCGGTCTCTACACGGCGATGGCCGACTCGATCCCGATGATCTGCGTCACCGGCCAGGCCGCCACGTCGAAGCTGCACCAGGAGGCGTTCCAGGCGGTCGACATCGTGGAGATCGCCCGTCCGGTGACCAAGTGGGCGGTGCAGCTCAAGGAGCCCGCACAGGCGCCGTGGGTGTTCCGCGAGGCGTTCAGGATCGCCAGGTCGGGCCGGCCGGGGCCGGTGCTCATCGACCTGCCGATCGACGTCCAGCGCGGCACCTGCCTGTACGACCGCGACGTGGACGCGCCGCTGCCCGTCGAGGCCCCGCGCCCGCTGCCGAAGGCCGTGCGCAAGGCCATGGACCTCCTGGCGGAGGCCAGGCGACCCGTCATCCTGGCCGGCGGCGGCGTGATCATCGCCGACGCCTGCGGCGAGCTGCGCGCGCTGGCCGAGCACCTCCAGGTGCCGGTGCAGGTGACGCTCATGGGCAAGGGCGCCTTCCCCGAGGACCACCCGCTGTTCGCCGGGATGCCGGGCATCCAGACGCAGACGCGGTGGGGCAACGCCGCGTTCCTGGACAGCGACCTGGTGCTGGCCGTCGGCGCCCGCTTCGGCGACCGGCACACCGGCGACCTCGACGTCTACCGCCGGGGACGCAAGTTCGTGCACGTCGACATCGAGCCCATGCAGATCGGCCGGGTCTTCGAGCCCGACCTGGGGATCGTCGGCCACGCCAAGCCGGTGCTCGCCGACCTGCTGGCAGAGGCGCGCGGGCGGAGCGGGCCGAAGGAGCCGGGCAAGTGGGTGCGCAAGGTGTCCGACCTGCGCCGTACGATGACCCGCCGCGACGACTTCGACGACGTGCCGATCAAGCCGCCCAGGGTGTTCAAGGAGATCAACGAGTATTTCGGCAGGGACACCACGTTCGTCACCGCCATCGGGCTCTACCAGATCTGGTCGGGCCAGTTCCAGACGACCTACCTGCCGCGGCGCTACCTGGTCTGCGGGCAGGCGGGGCCGCTGGGCTGGGAGGTGCCCGCGGCCATGGGCGTCAAGTGCGCGCATCCCGAGCGGCAGGTGGTGGCCGTGGTCGGCGACTACTCCTTCCAGTTCCTGATGGAGGAGGTCGCGGTCGCCGCCCAGTACCGCATCCCGTTCGTCATCGTGATGATCAACAACGAGTACCTCGGGCTCATCCGGCAGGCGGAGATCCCGTACGACATGAACTTCGCCGTGGACCTGCACTACGGGGAAGGCGGTATCGACCATGTCAAGGCCATGGAGGCGTTCGGCTGCCCGGCGCGCCGCGTGGAGCTGCCGGGTGACCTGCCCGGCGCGCTGGCGTGGGCGTCGGCCGAGTCGGCGCGCGAGCGGCTGCCGGTGCTGGTGGAGGTGATGGTCGAACGCGAGGCCAACGCCGCCATGGGTCCCTCGCTCGACGCGGTCAAGGAGTTCGAGCCGCTGCCCGAGCTCATCACCGCCGACTGGTCCGACTGAGAGGAGCGCTCATGCAGCTCAAACCGGGTACGGCCTGGCGGGACGCCTACGACCGATGCCACACGGCGGCTCCCGAGGCCTTCCACGACGACCGCGTGCTGAACCACTGGGGTGGCATGTGGCGCCGCGACGGGCGCCCCGTGCCGGGGTTCTCGCCGCTGGACGGCACGGCCATCGCCGGGCTGCCCCGGCTCGACCGGGCCGGGGCCGCGCGGGCGGTGGCCGGCGCCGTCGAGGAGCACAACCGGTGGCGGTACCTGCCGATGGCCGAGCGCAAGGCGATGGTCGCGGCGGCCGTGGAGTCCATGGCCGCCCACCGCGACCTGCTGGCCCTGCTGCTGGTCTGGGAGATCGGCAAGCCGTGGAAGACGGCCTGCGCCGACGTGGACCGCTGTCTGGACGGCGTGCGCTGGTATCTCGACGAGATCGACCGCATGGTGGCGGGACGCACGCCGCTGCCGGGACCGGTCAGCAACATCGCGAGCTGGAACTATCCGTTGAGCGTGCTCATGCACGCCATGCTCGTGCAGGCGCTGGCCGGCAACGCGGTGATCGCCAAGACGCCCACGGACGGCGGGCTGTGCTGCCTCACGCTGGCCTGCGCGCTGGCCGTGCGGGAAGGGCTGCCGTTCACGCTGGTCAGCGGGGGAGGGGCCGAGCTGTCGCCCGTGCTGGTGGCGGGGCGCGCGCTGGGCTGCGTGTCGTTCGTGGGCGGCAGGGACGCGGGCGCCAAGGTGGCGACCTCGCTGGCCGACCTCGGGCGCCGGCACGTGCTGGAGCAAGAAGGGCTGAACTGCTGGGGCGTGTGGGAGTACGGCGACTGGGACCTGCTCACGAGGCAGATCCGGGCGTCGTTCGACTACGGCAAGCAGCGGTGCACGGCCTATCCGCGGTTCGTGGTGCAGCGGTCGGCGTTCCACGAGTTCCTGGGCGCTTACGTGTCCGCTGTGGGGTCGCTGCGCTTCGGCCACCCGCTCGCGGTCGCCGAGCCGGACGACCCGCTGCCGGAGCTGGCCTTCGGCCCGCTGATCAACGCCTCGAAGGCCAAGGAGCTGGCCGACCAGGTGGACGAGGCCGTGGCGCGGGGCGGCGTGCCGATCCATCGTGCGGCCATCGAGTCCGGACACTTCCTCCCGGGGCAGGATATTTCCGCCTACTTTGCTCCGACCGCGGTCCTCAACCCGCCCCCCTCCTCACCCCTGCACCACGCCGAGCCGTTCGGCCCCGTCGACACGATCGTCCTGGTGGACACGGAGGCCGAGCTGCTGGCCGCCATGAACGCCAGCAACGGCGCGCTCGTCGCCACCCTTTCCTGCGACGACGAGGAGACCTTCCACCGCCTCGCCCCCGAGGTGCGGGCGTTCAAGGTGGGCCACAACAAACCGCGCTCGCGCGGCGACCGCGAGGAGCTGTTCGGCGGGCTCGGCGCGTCGTGGCGCGGCGCGTTCGTCGGCGGCGACCTGCTGGTGCGCGCCGCCACGAGCGGCCCCGACAACGAACGCCTGCCGGGCAACTTCCCGCACTACACGCTGCTGCCCTGAGGCGATCCCTCACGAAGGCCACCCAGCAGGCGCCTCAGCGGGTCACTCAGAAGGCGCCGAAGCGGGTCGCCGCGAGCAGGACGAGAAACGTCAGCATGGCGACCCGCAGCAGCTTCCCGCCGGCCCCCAGAGAAGGCCACGACAGATAGGCCAGCCACCCGATGAACGCGATCACGGGCAGGACGGCGACGCCGCCCAGCGGATTGGCCACGGCGAACCCGGCCAGCAGCAGGACCACCAGCACCACCGGCGCCACCCACCGGGGCACCTGCGTGAACAGGAACGTCATCGGCACGGCGCTGCGCTGCTCGACGGACTTGCGCAGGCCGGTCGCGCCCGGCGTGAAGAACTGCTCGCCCTGCGGGAGCGGGCGCTTGCCGCTGCGCCGGTCCCGGGGCCGGTCGCCGGGCCGGTCGTTGCGCCGGTCGCCGCGCTTGCTGCCGGGCTTGCTGTCGTGCCTGCCGCCGGGCTTGCTGTCAGGGGCCACGGGAAGAGCCTACGCGTGTCGCGCGGGCGCGGTGTTCCTGAAGGGGCCTCTAGGCTGGTCGCGTGCTCGCCGTGATCCGATACTCCGTTCCAGAGTCCCAGTCACAAGACTTCGTCAAACAGGGCCACGCCATCCTCGACCTGCTCGCCACCCAGCCGGGCTATCAGCGCGGCCGGCTGGCCCGCTCGGTCGACGAGCCCAACCTGTGGGCCCTGGTCAGCGAGTGGGAGGGCGCCGGTTTCTACCGCAGAGCGCTCTCCGCCGCCCGGATGGCGATGTATCCACTGATGATTCTCATGGTCAACGAACCCAGCGCATATGAGGACGTCCACGTCCGGGACGGTGCGTAACAATACTCGCGCGCGAGAGCGTTCGAGAGTCCCCTAAGCTGGGATCTCACCAATTTCACTCGCCGACCTCCAGCCGGAAAGAGATTCATCGACATGGCACGACGCACCGACGTCATGGACACCATCGTCAGCCTCGCCAAGCGCCGCGGGCTCGTCTACCCGTCGAGCGAGATCTACGGCGGACTGCGCGCGTCGTGGGACTACGGTCCACTGGGCGTCGAGCTGAAGAACAACGTCAAGCGGCAGTGGTGGCTGTCGATGGTCCAGTCGCGCGACGACGTGGTGGGCCTCGACTCCTGCGTCATCCTGGCGCCCGAGGTGTGGCGGGCCAGCGGCCACGTCGACACCTTCACCGACCCGCTGACGGAGTGCCTGTCCTGCCACAAGCGTTTCAGGGCCGACCACCTCGTCGAGGCATATGAGGAGAAGAACGGCAAGGCGCCCGAGGGCGGTCTGGCCGACATCACCTGCCCCAACTGCGGCAACAAGGGCACCTTCACCGAGCCCCGGCAGTTCAGCGGCCTGCTCAAGACCTACCTCGGTCCGGTCGAGGACGAGTCGGGCCTGGCCTGGCTGCGCCCCGAGACCGCGCAGGGCATCTTCATCAACTACCTCAACGTGCAGCAGTCGGCGCGCAAGAAGATCCCGTTCGGCATCGGCCAGATCGGCAAGTCGTTCCGCAACGAGATCACGCCGGGCAACTTCATCTTCCGCACCCGCGAGTTCGAGCAGATGGAGATGGAGTTCTTCGTCAAGCCCGGCACCGACGAGGAGTGGCACCAATACTGGATCGACGAGCGCTTCCGGTGGTATTCCGACCTCGGCATCAACAAGGACAACCTGCGCCTCTACGAGCACCCGCAGGAGAAGTTGTCCCACTACGCCAAGCGCACCGTCGACGTCGAATACCGCTTCAACTTCGTCGGCTCCGAGTGGGGTGAGCTCGAGGGCATCGCCAACCGCACCGACTTCGACCTCACCGCCCACGGCAAGGCGTCCGGCGCCGACCTCAGCTTCTTCGAGCAGGACAGCGGGGAGCGCTACGTCCCCTACGTCATCGAGCCGGCCGCCGGTGTCGACCGCGCCACGCTGACGTTCCTGATCGACGCCTACACCGAGGACGAAGCGCCCAACGCCAAGGGCGTCATGGAGAAGCGCACGGTCATGCGGCTCGACCACCGGCTCGCCCCGGTCAAGGCCGCGGTGCTGCCGCTCTCGCGCAACGCCGACCTGTCGCCGAAGGCGCGCGACCTGGCCGCGCAGCTGCGCCGCCGGTGGAACGTCGAGTTCGACGACGCGGGCGCGATCGGCCGCCGCTACCGCCGCCAGGACGAGATCGGCACGCCGTTCTGCATCACCGTCGACTTCGACACCCTCGAGGACAACGCGGTGACGATCCGCGAGCGTGACTCCATGGCCCAGGAGCGCATCTCCATCGACGGCGTCGACGCCTACCTGCGCCAGCACCTCAACGACTGATCTCGCCGCTTCCGTCAGGGCCGCCCGCCGCCGTCCGGTGGGCGGCCCTCGGCGTTCCCGCACGAGTGGTCCAACGGTTGGTGGGCGCGGCATTTGCTGATCTTTGGATGGGCGCCTACCACGAGGTCGGCAACGGGGTCCACAGCCGATCGGCGGGCATCACGAAGAGCCTGTCGTCGTGTCTGAAGGACTGCCGGCCGGGATTGATCAGGACCCCTCCTACGAAGGTGGCGCCAAGCCGGTCTCTGAGCAGGCGGAGACCGCGGAAGTCGGCTTCTTCGACCGAAGATTTCGCCTTGACTTCGACACCGATGACCTCGCCTTCACCTGACTCGATGACCAGGTCCACCTCTCGCTGGTCACGGGTGCGGAAGTGGTTGAACTCCACCACCGACTCGGCCCAGCCCGCTTGCTTGAGCAACTCGTTGACCACGAAGGTCTCCACCACCTTGCCGAACCCGGTCAGCGTGGCCGGGTCGCGTCTGTTCAACTTGCGCTGGCTGATGCCGAGCAGATGTGCGGCCAGCCCGCTGTCAACCAGGTGAATCTTTGGTGATCTGCCTGCTTTGCTGCTCAGGGTGCGACCGTAGGAGTCGAGCCGATGTGCCAGGAAAACCGACTCCAGCATCTCCAGCACGTCCCGGTCGATCACCATGTCCGCGAAATCCCTGAACCGTGTCAGCAGTGTCCCTGGAGGCTTCGGTTGGATCGCGGTGTCTGTGTCGCGTCGAGGAGGCGGGGCGGAGACACTGGAGACCGAAAAATCGTATAAAGATGGGAGTTACGCGGGCTTTCGCGATTGCCTGATGACATGCCCTCTAAGCCGATAAAGGCCATACGAGGGACGAGGGTCATCATGCGTACATCACGTTTCGCTCTTGTGCTGCTCGCCGCGGGCGCGGCGCTCATGACGGGGAGCGCCGCGTTCGCCGAACCTGAGCCGACCGCGCTGGAGCTGCGGCTGGTCGTGGACGACTGCCCCGACAAGGTCGTGCAGCCATGACCGACCCGGCGCTGCTCGAACGGGCGCTGTTCGAGGTCAAGCGGGTGATCGTCGGCCAGGACCACATGGTCGAGCGGTTGATCGTGGCGGTCGTCGCCAAGGGGCACTGCCTGCTCGAAGGCGTGCCGGGCATCGCCAAGACGCTGGCCGCCGAGACCACGGCGAGCGTGGTCGGGGGGACGTTCGCCCGCATCCAGTTCACGCCGGACCTGGTGCCGTCCGACATCATCGGCACGCGGATCTACCGGCCGTCGACCGAGTCGTTCGACATCGAGCTCGGTCCCGTCATGGTCAACCTGCTGCTCGCCGACGAGATCAACCGGGCGCCCGCCAAGGTGCAGTCGGCCCTGCTGGAGATCATGGCCGAGCGGCAGGTCAGCATCGGCGGCGTCACCCACGAGGTGCCCAGGCCGTTCCTGGTGCTGGCCACCCAGAACCCCATCGAGTCCGAAGGCGTCTACCACCTGCCCGAGGCGCAGCGCGACCGCTTCCTCATGAAGATCGACGTGGGCTATCCCAGCGAATCGGAGGAGCTGGCGATCGCCTACCGCATGAGCGTGGACCCGCCCGCGCCGCACGCCGTCCTCGACCCGGCCCAGGTCCTCGCGCTCCAGCGGCGGGCCGAGGAGGTCTTCGTGCACCACGCCGTCGCCGAGTACGCCGTCCGCCTCGTCTACGCCACCCGCGACCCCGACCGGTACGGGGTGCAGGACGTGCGGCGGCTGCTGGCGTTCGGGGCCAGCCCCAGGGCCACGCTCGGCCTGCTGTCGGCCGCCCGGGCGCTGGCGCTCCTGCGCGGGCGCGACTACGTGCTGCCGGAGGACGTACGCGACCTGGCGCACGACGTGATGGCGCACCGGCTGGTGCTCTCCTTCGACGCGCTGGCCGACGGGGTCGCGCCCCGGCAGATCGTGGACCGGGTGCTGGCCGCCGTGCCGCTGCCCCTCATCGCGCCCCAACAGGAGGCGATGCAGCAGGAAACGGTGCGACAGGACGCGGTGGCATGAAGCCGTACCTGATCGCGGAGCCCGCGCTGCGCAGGCTCGAGCTGACGATCACCAGGAGGCTGGATGGACTGCTCCAGGGCGAACACCTCGGGCTGGTGCCAGGTCCCGGGAGCGAGCCCGCGGAGTCGCGGCCGTACCAGCCGGGGGACGACGTGCGGCGGATGGACTGGAACGTCACCGCCCGCACGAACGAGCCCCACGTGCGGGATCTGGTCGCCGACCGCGAGCTGGAGATCTGGGCCCTGCTCGACGCCACCGCGAGCATGGACTTCGGGACCGCCGCGCTGGAGAAGCGGGAGCTCGCCCTGGCCGCGCTGGCGGCGGTCGGCTTCCTCACGCAGCGGACCGGCAACCGGATCGGCGCCCACCTGCTGCACGGCGGCGGCGTCAGGACGCTGCCCGCCAGGACGGGCAGGCCGCACCTGATGGCGCTGCTGCAGGCGGCGTTCGCGCTGCCGCGGACCCCGCCCGGCGTGGCCGAGCCGTTGCTCGGCGTGGCGGCCGAACAGCTCAGCCGGGCCGTACGGCGGCGCGGTCTCGTCGTGGTCGTGTCCGACTACCTGGACGAGCCGCAGACCTGGGAGCCGCCGCTGCGCAGGCTGGCCGCCCGGCACCAGGTGCTGGCCGTGGAGGTGGTCGACCCGCGCGAGCTGACGCTGCCGGACGTGGGGCTCCTCACGCTGATCGACCCGGAGACGGGGCGGCGGCGGGAGGTCGCCACCGGCAACGCCCGGCTGCGCCGCCGGTACGCGGAGGCGGCTGCCGGGCAGCGCGACGCCATCACGCGGGCGCTGCGCCGGGCCGGCGCGACCCACCTGCGGCTGCGTACGGACCGGGACTGGGTGCGGGACCTGGTCCAGCACGTCGTACGGCAGCGCCGCCTGGCGGCCCTGGCCCCGAGCCCGATGTTGCCCGTCCGGGGAGCCGTCCGGGGTGGCGGCACGCCTGGCACAGGAGGTGATGTGGCGTGAGCCTGATCTCGCCCGTCTGGTTGCTGCTGCTCGTCCCCGTGGCGCTGCTCGCCGTCGCCTACGTGCTCGTGTCGCTGCGCCGCAGCGCGTACGCCGTCCGGTTCACCAACCTCGACCTGCTCGACAAGGTGGCTCCGAGGAGCCCCGGGTGGCGCAGGCACCTGCCGGCGGCGGCGCTGCTGCTCATGTTCGCGCTGGTGGTCGTGGGCTTCGCCAGGCCGACGGCCGAGGTGCGGGTGCCGAGGGAACGGGCCACGATCATGGTGGCGTTCGACGTGTCGGCGTCCATGAGCGCCACCGACGTCAGCCCCGACCGGTTCTCCGCGGCCCGGCAGGCGGCCAGGCAGTTCGTGGAAGGGCTGCCCGAGCGGTTCAACCTGGGCCTGGTGTCGTTCTCGTCGTCGGCTTCCGTGGCGGTGCCGCCGACCACGGACCGGCAGGCGGTGCTGAACGCGCTCGGCCGGCTGAGCACGGCGTCGGGCACCGCCATCGGCGAGGCTGTCTACTCCTCGCTGGAGGCCATCGCCTCGCTCGACTCGGAGGAGGAAGCGCCGCCCGCGCACATCGTGCTGCTGTCGGACGGCTCCAACACGACCGGCCGCACGCTGAACGACGCGGCGGCCGAGGCGTCCTCGAAGGGCGTCCCGGTCACCACCATCGCCTACGGCACCGCGGGCGGCACCATCAGCCTCTCCGGCCAGGAGGTCCCGGTGCCGGTGGACGGTCCCGCGCTGCGCGGGCTGGCCGAGGCGGCGGGAGGCGGGTTCTACGAGGCGGCCAGCGGCAGCGAACTGCAGGCGGTCTACGAGGACATCGGCACGTCGGTCGGCTACCGCACCGAGCAGCAGGAGGTATGGCAGTGGTTCGTGGCGGCGGGACTGATCTGCGGGCTGATCGCGGCGGTGACGTCGATGATGTGGTTCTCGAGGCTGCCGTGAGAGGCATGGGCCGGCCGAGCGGGCCGGATTTCCGTACGGTGCCGCCCGGTGCCCGCCGCGACCCCGCCCAGGGGCCGCCTCCCGTGCCCGGGGCGGTGCCGCCGCCCATGCTCGCCCTCCCACCTCCGGCGCAGCCGCCGCCCGTACCGGGACCGCCGTCCCCCGCGCCATCGCCGCCCGCGCAGGGTTCGCGGCCCGCGCGGGCGGCGGTGCGGAGAGGACGCCTGCTGGTGGTCGCCGCGCTCGTCGCGGCGGTCGCCGGCGGGGCGGCGGGAGCGGGGGGGGGGGGGGGGGGGGGGGGGGGAGAGGGCGTCCCCCCCCCCCCCCCCCCAGGGGCGGCAAAAACGAGTGCTGGGGGGGAAACCACTGGGGCCGAGAAAAACACCCAACACC